>NZ_JBEPQF010000051.1:0-44491 GCF_040547695.1 Bradyrhizobium sp. JR4.3
GATCACTGCGCAGCGCGCCAATCTTGACGCAGCCAAGAAAACCTGACCCAACTCCTCATGCCGGCAACGACACTCCGGCCGCCTTCGTCGGAACAGGTGGCCGCCTTCGATCGGAATGCATGGTCGCGTTCAAGCGGAATCCCTGGCCGCAATCCCCGGAATCCGCATAGAGGCGGCCAGATAAGCAATGAAGCCCGAGCAAGAACGGCTCAAAGACGAAGAAGACAGCGTCGCGGGCCACGAAGCGAGGGCCTGCCGCAGGTAGCGCGCAACGGCATCGGGTATTAATTTCCAAGCGGCCGTCACAGCGATTGCCGCAATCCACGTCGCGCGGGGGCGTCCACTTGGGTGGTTGGAGGATATAGCAGACGACGTCCCGGCATCTATTCGCGCCGAAACCGGCGGAGCTGGCGACGACCTCAATCTTCGCTATAGAGACGGCTCCGTTGCTGAGGTTCAAATCAAGCGCGGCCTGCACTCCGGCGCTCGTCTGTGGGAGCCTTTGCTAAAACTTGCTGGGGCTCTTCACGGCGGGACCATAGGCCATGGAATTCTGGTCATTTCGTCAGACAGCAGCCGAAGCACTAGCCTCGAGCTGGCACGCGGTATCAAACAATTAGGGGAAGACCGAAACGAAGGGTTGGGCGAGCTAGCAACGAAATTGAGCGACAAGCTCAAAGCTGCAACGCTGCCCATGCAATCGGTTTGCTCGCGCCTTCGCATCGTTTCCATTCATGGCACAGACGCCGATTCAGCATCAATACGGGCCGCGCAGGCGGAATTGGCTCACCTTTGTAAGAGCCATGACGACGTGGGCAATTTATGGAACAGACTTTACAGAGACGCCACGTCCTTAATTGAGCATCGGGGACACCGAACCGCCTCATCTATCGTCGGCGTTTTGCGTACCGCAAACGTGGCGATCGCATCAGGCGTTGACACTCCGGGCTGCATTATTACTAGGCTCGTCGATTGGTCCCTCGCGGTGAACGCGACGTTCTCAATCTTCGGCGTTTCCAAGCCTCTTCCAATTGACACTGCGTGGATACCGGTGAGGGTAGCAATTCGCGATGAAGCTGGACACGCGCGCCTTCTAACCACCCGAAGCAACGTGTCGTTGCTCACGGGCAGCATAAGTCGACGGGCAAAATTCGCCGCCGGGCGGCCACCTAAGGCGAGGCCAAGGTGATGGACGATCAGATCGAGCCGGGTCGTTCGCCGCGCCCACGGTGCTAGAGCGCCGTCATCGAAGCGCTCGGTGAAAATACGCCGACCGCAGAGAGCAGTAACGCAGCGGAAGCGGCGCGCCACGACCACTAAGCGAACCTGCCGCCCCGCTAGCGGCAGATCGGTTAGGCGCCGCTGATATCGGCTATGGATCCGCCCAGAACTGGTCCCGCATCCGGGACAGAGACTCGTCCCGCTCGTGGGACGCACGGTGATCACGGTCGTAGCGCCATCACAAAAAGGCGCTTTCCACGTCAAACCCGTGAGGGACCAGAGCCGACGGACGTAGGGCTCGCTGCATCATATTGATTCCTTTGTGAAACCAACACGAGCCGGCGCTTGAACTTCATCAAAAGTGATGGTGTGGAACGGCCCTTCGGACCGGCATCAAAAGTGCCTAACGTGGTCGCGTAGAGAGGCGCCACAAAGGAAGGACCGTTCCATGGAGAAGATTATCACAGTGGGTTTGGATTTGGCCAAGTCGATCTTTCAAGTTCACGGCATCGCCGAAAACGGGAAAGTCTTGGTTCGTCGCACATTGCGGCGATCGCAGGTTCTGCCCTTCTTTCGGAGCCTTCCAGCTTGCGTGGTAGGTATGGAGGCCTGTGCGAGTGCCCATCACTGGGCACGCGAGATAGCGGCGTTGGGCCACTCTGTCCGCATGATGCCGCCAGCCTACGTGAAGCCTTACGTCAAACGAAACAAGACCGACGCGGCGGATGCTGAAGCCATTTGTGAGGCGGTCAACCGCCCGACAATGCGGTTCGTGCCCGTGAAAACTGCCGAACAACAAGCAGCCAGCATGATTTTGCGAACGCGAGAGATGCTGATGAAGCAGCGCAGCCAGACTGCAAATGCCCTGCGTGCTCTCATGGCCGAATTGGGCATTATCGCCGGCACAGGCATGGCAAGCAGGTGCTTCTCCGGGACGAAAAAGACAATAGGATTCCCGGCGCCGCCCGCTTTGCCCTGATCCTATTCGCTGAACAGATTGAGCTGCTTACAACCCGCATAGAGAAGCTCGACAGAGAGATTTTGGTTGCCGTCAGAAAGGACCCTGATGCAAGGCGTCTGATGAGCATTCCGGGTGTCGGTCCTCTCATCGCCGCTACCGTTCGGACATCCGTCGTGGATGCTCGCGATTTTGCGACTGCACGAGATTTTGCGGCTTGGACGGGGCTCACACCGAGGGCACAGTCGAGCGGCGGGAAAGAAAGGCTCGGCGCGATATCAAAGCGTGGAAATCGGCAACTACGGACGCTCCTGATCGTTGGTGCGACCTCTATCATCAAGCTTGCTAAACGAGGCTTGAAAGTCCCACTCTGGATTCGGACCATGCTGCAAAGACGGCCGGTCAAGGTCGTATCGGTCGCGCTCGCCAATAAGATTGCGCGCACGATCTGGCCTTGCTGGTCAGAGGCGGCATCTATCAGGCTCCGGCCGCAATGCTGAAATCCTAATCTCAAGAGCTCTCCGGCGAAAGAAGAAAGCTGCCGAGGAGGCAAGGTGCAAATCTGGATGAACCCCGAATGACGTCATTCCCGGTAGCAATCAGACCGCTTGACTCACTGCGCTTCGAGCGCGAGAAATTGATTGGGCGATTGCTTCCGCGGATATCATCGTGGCCAGCGGCCAGGCGCCGCGTTCACAGGCCGAACATATGACCGCACCGTCATCCCTTGTTCAACCAGAGAAAGATCTTGCAGCCCGGGCCGTTCCACATATGAGTCAGAGCCCTTATTCCATGCCGAAACACAACGGGTGGATGGTCTCAAACTGGACATGGACCAGCGCGGCCTTGATGAGGGCGGAATACCGGACGATCTGAGCGCGCTCTGAAGGTCGACCAGCCTGAATTAATCTTCGTGGACTGCAGAGGTATTCTCAGGACGCGTTCGTTCGAACTCGTTCCCGGGAGCCCCACCAGCGCTGCCGGCGTTCGCGCCGCCATCCCCGTTGCGCCGGGAGGCGCAGCGACGGCACTGCGGGACTGAAACGGAGCTTCTTCGGCAACAGGCTCCAGATCACACGGACGAGCTTCCATAAACTCGAGCACCGCACGCCCCTTTTCGGTGATGCGCCAGCCGCCGTTCAGACGCTCGACGAGCGCTTGCGAGAAGATGTCCAGATCCGGTACGCGTGCGCCCAAGCGCTTGGTTCGCTCGGTCCAGTCGCGTCCGCTGGTCGCAAGAATCGCCATGTCGCGCTTCAGGTCGGCCATCACGGCGAACCCGTCCGGATAGCTGACCAGTATCTTCAGCACCGTGACCTGGAAATTCACCCTTAGGCCCCCTCGAGACCTAGCGCGACATCGTCGGCGCTTCGGACAGCTCGCGGCCGACCTGTATCACGCTGTCCGGGGATGTCTCGCCTCTGGTAGCGGTTTGGGATCTTTGAGGCCACGTGCGTACGGGCACCGGTTTCAGTCCGGGAAAACTTTTCGCAGACCTCGTTCAGGACGGCGCGCAGAAGCGCAGTCGTAGCAGGATCGAACATGGGAGACCCCAAAAGAAAAATGATCGTAAAGCAATCACTGCGGGCTTCGAATTCAACAGTGTTGATAACTCCCGAACTCTACACTTCCGCTTGGACTTGACGATAGCCCGAAAATGCGTGTCCCTAGCCGAGGCCTTAAGTTAGTGGCGGCGGGCGCCGATCGGACATTTATGGAGCGCAACAGGCGTATTTCGGTGGTTGAGGACGGTTTGATACGTTTGCTGGCCGTATCCTTGCGGCGTCGGCTCCCTGAAGCGCGGGATCAAGATTCCCTCTGTTCTCGGGCGATTTGGGCGAATTCTCGATCCAGCCGCGTACGATCGGCGATGGCAGAGGATTGTTTTCGCAGTCGCGGCAGACGTAGCCCTGGCGCTCTTCCGCGACATCGCCGGGGTGGGCCGTCATTGGCTTGCCGCACGTCGGGCACGCCTTCGGGCTTGAGTAGAGCTCCCCCACTGGATTTCTACTGGGTCGTCCGGTCGTGATGTGACATTGATGCGCGAATAGGCCCAGGCGAAGCCGCGGCAGCACGCTACAGGAATTCGCGTGTTGCAGCATCAAACGCGCCCGCGGGCATTCTTTGCGGCTCGCCGCCATCTATCCAGACAAACACGTTCCCCTCGGCGCGACACCGGCAATACACGAATTCGGAATCGCTTATCTGAATTCGGTGGAGCGCAAGGATAGTTGAGAGCCTGGAATTCCATTCGATAAATTTCTGCCATGCCGATTTAACATCGAAGCGCGGCCGATAGGGTCCATTTTCGTGTACGATCTCACTACAGAAATTGTACGCCTCAACCAGCTCGTCGAAATCAAACCCCGGCCTTTTCTCCGGCGAGATTGGCTCGAAGCTATTCGCATAGATCGGAACCATAAATGCGTGAACTCCGGGAAACCTGGCCTTCAAACTGTTCTGGATACCCTTGATCTGTTTCGTCTCATAAGAGATGCTCATACGAGGTTCAAAGGCGGTCCAGCACGCATAGATCATCAGCTCAAAAACCTTGCGGTAATGAATAGCGATCGATTCAGCTATTTCTCGACCTGAGAAATCGAACAACGAGACTTCTATTCCGCAGTTGGCAGCCCTGGTGGCTTCCTCGCTGGTCGCGAGGGACACAAGTCGACTTATGAAGCTGCGGCGCTTCCTGATATCTTCCATACATCCCTGATATGCGATCAAATCGGCAGGTGGTTCGGCCGTGTCGGGCTTGTCGAAAAGAATCGTGCCTCCGGCAAACGACATTTGGGTCCCGTAATACGCGACGTCCTGAGCCTCGAATGTCAGAATCCGGATATCGCCATCGTCATCGATCTCTGCCTTCAAGTTACGCAGGCTTCTCGCTCCTGCCGGACTCGTCAAATTCAGTATCTCGAGCCAGTGATGATCCTTGAGGCGGTATCTCTCGGTCGTGATGTTGATTCGCTTTCTCGTGTCTTCGCGCCTAAAAACGAGAAATCCATCGTGCCCAGGATCTGCATGCATGTTCACCACATGATTCAGATGTATGATGTCGCCCATCACAGCACCCATGTTGATGATCCTCCGAGCTTATGTGTGCGGTCACCGGCCCGAGCATAGCCCCTTTTCAAAACCTCAGCCAGCGCTGGGGCACCTAACTAACCCGGTCGGCTGCAAAGAAGGAAAAAAAGCAGGATCGCGGCCGTCCGCGTTGCACTTATGAGGGGGCTGCGCCAGGTTGGTTGGGCAGAGATCTGGGAGTTTGCAACAATAACGACAAAGCTGCGCGGCATCGACCGCCGCGAATTAACTATTGTTCTTAGTGGCGCAAAGCGACGCTGGGACAAACGAAGCTTTCGCTTCTCTTCCTCGGAACGACTGTTCGACAGTCTGGATGGGCGTGAGTTCCGCTCGGCGCGCGATGCCGAACGCATCTCATGTGCGTTTTTCTCCGAAGGCTTCGTTGCCGGAGCTAGCGTTGCGGCGAATGTTGCGCATCGCGATCCGGCTGGGATCGTCTACGCCAGTTTTCTCACGATGCGCCTTGTTGGTAGCCGACATTAGCGCGCAAACGAGGCCAGCATCGAGCGTGATCCAGCGTGATCGACGAGGGGATAGTGGGGTGGTTGTGCACCAACGTACTCGAAGGAAAAATCCTATTTAGCGACAAGCGTCTAGCGATTTTCCAAGTTCGGAAGGGGTATGTAATTGGGGTTAGTTCCTCGTTACAGATCGTGATGGACCCGAAGTGTCATGCAGCGACTGTTACGCGCCCGCGCAATCACATTGTAGCACGGATTCCGAATCGATATCCATCTCGACTAGATCATCACGCTCATCGCCGACTGCTGGATCCGGCACGCGGCACTCCACGTCCTTCAAACGAAGCGATCGTGAAGGTCGGCAAACGACCAGGTTTCTGCCATCCCAGCGATCGCGTTCCTTTAGCGGATAGAGAACGGCCTTGCCGATCTTGATGAACGACGGTCCGATCCTCATCGAACGCCAGTTGCGAAGCGTGCCTTCGCTGATCTGGCTGCGGTAACGTTCGATTCGACGACTTCGCTAAGCGTCAGGAATATCGGGTCGGACATGTCTGTCTTCCTTTTTTGTCCAGACATTTCCGAAAAGGCGAACGATTGCGTTCAGAGGTCTCACTCGTCCTGTCCGCGACGGAGGTCCGGAATTGAATGAGCCCCGTTGGATACAGAGCACGAAAATTCAATCCACAAAAACGTTGTTGAGGGAAAAACAGGCCGAACGCCGACGTCACCTTTTGTTCGCAACTGAAGATCGGACAAAGCGGATGCGCGCGACGTGATGATCCGAGTGCGATCATCGGGCCGACTTGGCCCAATGATGGATTGGACCGGGGTATCTCGGAAAGCGAGGCTCGCTAAATGGTAGCGCTCGAAGCAACTCGACAGGCCGTATTCGGGCCAGAAAACGACGCGTGTGTCGTCTCAAATAATTTGGTGCGTCGTTTTGAGGAGAGGGGCGGCCGCGCGGGGAACAAACGCGGGTCTTGAATTTGTTTCGATCGGCAGCTTTATTTAGGACCGTGGCGGCGGCCAGAAATCCGTCGATATAGGCGAGTACAGAGGCTTGTCTTGAGACTGCATTGGCCAACAGCTTCGTCGACTGCGCAGCGACGTCCGAGGCATCCGACAGGCGGGAGTTTAATGCGCGGCTTGTCGCGCATAGATCCCAGCCTGACGGTAAAACGGCTATGGTCGCCGAACTTGGAGACGATCACGTGCGCAATGGCCGCTTCGGTCGGCAGCCCACCAGGCAGGACATGCTCCGGCGCGTGTGCCTGCACGACAGCGCCCGAGCAGCGACGGCAGACGTATTTCGGGCGGCGCGTGACCAACACCCGCCATTGCGCCGGGATCACGTCGAGGCGTTTGCTGATGTCCTCGCCGGTCTTCGTCATGGCGCCGCAGCCGCACGGACAGAGCGTGCTCGCAGGCTCGATGATCCGCTTCACCCGAGGCAATGAGCAGGCAAGCAACCCCGATTGCGATGACGGTCTTGATCCGATCCGGCGCGCGATCGGCCCCTGATGATCGCCGCCGCCTTCTCCTGCGCCGCATCCAGGACGCCTTGCGCGATCTCCACGTTTTCGAGCGGCAAATGATATTGATCTGGCCGCAGCTTCTCGGACTTCGCGCGAACTTCTCCCGGCGTAGTTCGCCGAGAATGACCTCCAACCGACGGCCGTGCTTCTTCCGACGTCGCCAACGCCGCCTGATGCTCGCTCAACGCCGCTTGGGTTTGCGCCAAAAGCGCCTTCAGGCGTTCGTTCTCGTCGCGCAGCGTCGCGGTGCTCATGCGCAATGTCCAGCGCATCTCCGCCGCCGGCACCATGCGTAACTCGGCTCCGAGTCATTCTGCCGCAATTATCCAGCAGCCTGTGGACGCCGCGCTTCCTCCGGGCGGACCAACCTCCAATCCAGGCCTTCGAACAACGCCGCGAACATCGCCGGCGATTCCGCATCACGCCGTCCGCAATCTTTGGCCATACGAACTTGCAGCCCTCGAGGCGTTTGTGCACCAGCACCAGGCCCGTTCGATCCCAGACCAGAATCTTGATCCGCTCCGCCCGTTTGGACCGGAACACGAAGGCCGCGCCGCTGAACGGGTCGAGACCAAGCATCTCCTGCACCTTCGCAGCAAGCCCATCGTGGCCACAGCGGAAGTCGACAGGCCGCGTTGCGATATAAATCTTCAGCTCGGCGCCGGAGGCGATCATCGTGACGCCCGCACCGCGCGGATCACCCGAGATAGCTGCTCCCCATCTATCGCCGCGTCCGTCCGTACCACGACGTCGCCGATCGTAATTTCCAGCTTGGCCGCCAGAACGTGAGGCTCCTCTGCCGGCTCCTCCACCACCAGCGGCGCGAAGCTCGCTCCCGGATATTCCCGCGGAGCCAATTCGCCGCGCTGTCGAAGGCGCCGCCGCCAATCGTAAACCTGCCAGCGCGTTGCCCCGTGCTTGCGCGCCACCTCCGACACCTGAGCGCCGGGCAGCAGACTCCCGGCGGCGATCCGCGCCCTTTCAGCCTCCGAACGCACACGAGGCCGAGACGGTCCTTCAAGCACTTCAAGCCGACTGACCGCCCCGACCGACGAGCCGTCCAAATGGACGTCCTTTTTGCCGTCCAATCCCATCCAAAACCTCCGTCCAAGCCGGAGGCCTTCTTCGCACATTTAATCTAACCTTGAAGCCAGGGTACCGGCTTCGCGCTTACCTCCAAACCGCTCGTCAGCTACCAGATCAATCGACAACTCTCTGGTGGAATCTTCCTCCACTGTTGATACGCGCCTTTGGGGCGCCCCCCAGTTTCCCGCATAGCTCAGGTCACCGCACACAGTCCGACTGGTGTCGGGCGAGAGCCGCTCCAGCCAACTCTATCCGCACAAGCCGACATCAGCCTCTGAGACGGTTTTGCAGTGCCTGCCGATCGACGACGAACCGGTCCAGGTGGACTGTCTGCCCTACTTGCGCCAATCGCCTAACCAGCTCACGCGTACCGTCCACCACGAAGACGCCGCAATCATAACCGTTCTGCTGCTGGGCCATGCGGGCAGGCTTCAAGCGGAGGTCCAGCCTACCTGCGAGATGTTCTGCTTGCTTTTTGTTGAGTCCCCCGTAGGAATCGTAGTGATAGGCGACCGGCCGGTCCCGGTCGCTGCGATCAACGAACAGCAGCGACCAATGGTTGCCGCGGCTATTAGGATTTTCAGGATCGGCATTAATCACGGGCAGGAACAGGAAGTCGGCTGTATCATTACCATTATCATCATAGATGATGCGCTGGAATCCGGTTAGCACGACGCCATCGTGGTCAGAGCGCAGATAATTTAGGACTATGAGGGGATTCACGAACCGCGTCCGGGCGGCGAGATTTGGATGGTACCTCTGCAAGTCCTTCTCCTGGAGCCGTAATCCCTGTCGATATGCTGGTCGCCCAGCCATTCCGTGTCATCGAGCACCAGCCCGCGGCCGTGAGACGACACTGTCGGATCTAAAGCCCTGATCTGAGCATTAGCGGAGGTGCTCGGAAACGGCCGTACAGAATTAGCATCGTCGCGTGATTCGGACGGCGTGGGTGCAGTCAGATCAACCAATGGAAAACCGCGGTAGGTGTCTGAGCCAGCCCTGGCAGCGGGCGCCGGCGCAAAGTGAGCATCGTCGCGCAATTCGGACGGTGTCGGCGCATTCAGATCAACAAACGGCTCAAGACCGCCGTAGGTGTCTGAGCGAGCCCTGGCGGGATACGCCGGCGCAAAGTGAGCGTCGTCGCGCAATTCGGACGGTGTCGGCGCATTCAGATCAACAAACGGCTCAAGACCGCCGTAGGTGTCTGAGCGAGCCCTGGCAGGATGCACCGGCGCAAAGTGAGCGTCGTCGCGCAATTCGGACGGTGTCGGCGCATCCAGATCAACAAATGGCTCAAGACCAGCGTAGGTGTCTGAGCGAGCCCTGGCGGGATACGCCGGCGCAAAGTGAGCGTCGTCGCGCAATTCGGACGGTGTCGGCGCATCCAGATCAACAAATGGCTCAAGACCAGCGTAGGTCTCTGAGCGAGCCCTGGCAGGATGCGCCGGCGCAAAGTGAGCATCGTCGCGCAATTCGGACGGTGTCGGCGCATTCAGATCAACAGATGGCTCAAGCCTGCCCTTAGTATGTGACGGGGGCCTGGATGGTGATGCTGGTTCTTGCAGCTGTTCACCCAACCAAACCCAAGCTCCCGCGCTTGGGCTTGCCGGCGTTGAGGGAAGATCCTGCGCCGAGCCGGGATGCCGATCGCCCTGCGCGGCCGGCGAGCTCGGCTGCTCAGGGCCTGCCAGCCCCAGCTCTCGGTTCGCCTCGATGAGTTTTAAGTAGCTGCGAAGATGCGACAAATCGGGACCGTGTATTCTGCCTGCAGTCCGTTGGAACGCTAGCACATCGTTGTCGAACGTTAACTGCTCCTGGCTAGAGCCGTTAAGTCGCCCGATGATGCTCCCTTTGCGATTCCCTTTAAGCCACGCACTCAGTGCGCGAAGACGTGTCGCCCGCTTTTGCGCAGACCCCTTATCCTTCGCAGTTTTAAGATTTTTCAGAGCTTGGCTCAGCGCGCCCTCGATGAGGGGCGCATCTTCTGGATGAGGAACCAGGCGACGTGGGGCCCCGAGGACGCGGGGTTCGGGAGCTTCGGCTTCTTCACCCCCACGCAAGAGCCGCCGGAGAACATCCAGAGCCGATGTAATGCTGTGCTTGGGGTCACGGCCCAAGCTCCGGTACGCCGCAATTTCCGCATCCAGCGTTGCGCCTTTTCGCAGCCGAGATGCTACAGGCCCCCTAATACTTGCGTTGACCCAGCGAACAAATGTCCCAAGTCCGGAAACACTGTTCTTGATGGCGCCTGGGGTGAGCTTGCGCCGCTCGGCGTTTAAACGAAACCTCGCCAAGAGCTCCGCGTCTTCGCCCGGGAGCTGCTCGCCGATCAGCTCGTCCGGCGACGGCATCAGAGCCTGCATCTGCGATGGTGACGCCGCCAGTTGATGGGATGGCGTCTCCATCAGCTGCCGCTCAACGGCGACGCCCTGCGGATTGCTTAGCGTCTTCTGCCTCTTCGCTGATCTCAACTCCCCTATATCATGCTCATCGTTGACGAGAACCTGCTCGCCTGGCCCGAGCGGGTTCCTGTGACGTTTATCCGTCAGTTCGTCGTCATGGTGGCGCCAGTTCAGGGACTCTGCGGGATGCAATGCCAAGCCATGCGGCGGTGGAACCCCATGGTCGTCGCGGGGCAAGTTCAAGTCACGAAAAGACCCTCCGGCATCCGCTGCTTGTTGATGGTGCGCGATTGTCTCGAGAGGCGAGCAGCTGGGTCCGTCCATCGTCTCCAAAAGCAGATCCTGCTGGTTCGCAGGCAGAGTCTCCGGCCAGCTGATAGCTCCGTTCGACCCGCTGTGCTGCGCAGTCGCAGTCCGCCTCGGCTCGGCGCGAACCGCGTCTTCGAGATCAGGAACGGGGCGAATATGACGCCGGAGTTCGATCGCTCTAGCACCCGCCGGCGACCTCAGGAGATGAGCCAGTGCGGCCCCGGCTTTTCTGCGGCCACGGGGGTCCGCCTCCTTATACTGGCTGACATCATCATCCAGCGAGCCGTCGCCAAGTCGAGCAGCAATGCCGGGCTTATCGCTTTCACGGAGGTAATCACTGAAATCGATAAGAAGAGTTGCATAGCCCCTGACGGTGTTGGCGGTGCCTGACGCTGCATCTTCCTTGTACCTCTTGATGAGATCCGCATCTTGGGGATGGGGATTCAGCTCAACCCGGCTTGCAATCGGCGCGATGCCGCCCGGCGATTGGGAGGCTCGAAGATGATCCAGTGGCGTAGCGATGGCCTGCCCCTCCTGCTTGCCGAACTCCTGGGCATCCTTGTCCAGCGACTCTTCGGAAAGCCGGGCAGCAATGCCCGGCTTTCCGTTCTTTACGAGCCAATGTCCCAATCCGAGAAGACAACGTACATTGCGCCTGACGGTGCGATCGGAGGCCCCAGCCTTGAGGAGTGCCGGCCCGAGCCCCTCAATAAGAGACGCATCTTCGGAATAAACAGGATCCATGCTGCTACCTGCGAAAACCAAATTTGCATGGCCGAGCGGCAGCGCCGACGCATTCAGCATCGTTCCACCACCTTCACCGTGCGGAGCCGGCGTATATGGTTGCCCGCTCGCCCGCATGATGGGCCGCGCCTCAGATCGCGATGCATCCGCTTGATGGGCGCGGGCCTGCATGAGCACGGGAGAGGACGGGACAGCGACCTCGCTCAGCTGCTGCTGAAAGGCCGCCGCCTCTGCCGACGAGTCGGCCGGAGAGGCATCTTGCGCGTCCACGCTATCCGTTTGTTGACGCCCCCGATTCATTGAGACGAAGTTCATCTGTACTCACTTTCGATGATGAAGGGCCGGGAGCGCTGATCGTATGCGCCTGGAATTGAGCCGACACATCGCCGGCATTTGACGGTTCAGCTGCCAAGCGAAAGGAAGTCGGGGTCACGACGCTCCCGCTCGAATTTCAACGGACCCCGTTGTCGATCTGTTCGAGGGAGCCCGCGCCAGTTTCGAGCTCATCGAAAAGTTCCTCTCGGTGATAACGGTCTGCTTGATGGCGTCACCACTACATCCCCAGCCGAGCCATCTGCGCCGACACGTGCTCCGACTCCGGAACCGAGTGCAACGGACGGCCGCCAACTGCGTCGCTCATCAAGGACCTACAGAACGAGGCGTGAGAGCGGCGCCGTTCTATCTCGAGGCCCGGAGCGCATCCGCTCAACGACGGAGTCGAAAGATTGCCTGCCTTCCCCGGGGGCGGGACCGGGCTCCGGGCTCGAACTGCTCGATCCCGATGTGCTGTTGGCTCCTGCGGGCCCAACGTGCGATTTGCCAGGTCGGCCAATGCCCGTCATATTCCACCTCCAATCAAGTCGATAGTGCGCAGCCTGTCTGGATAGACAGGCTGGCTGACGAGTAGCTGACGAAGGGCGTTTTTCCTGGATTCATAGGAAAACCCGGATCACCGCGGGTTGCAATTCTGGTGGATTGTGGTGAGGCAAAAATGCCCGGGGAATATCGAGTGGCGGACCTTCGGCTGCCGCACGTCCTGCTCTCCGGGAAGGAGATGCGAATCCGAAGAGCCTATCCAGCGGTGATGCACCATCCTGACCAGACGCAGAGCGTGGGTCAAAGCAACATTTTCTTGCTCCCCGTCCGAGATGTTGCGCAGCGCCTTTCGAAAGTAGCAGCCGAGGATCTCGCGCACAGCGCGGGTTACGTGACCCATTATTTTGCCTATCGAAAGCGGGCTGCTCAGCTGAGGAGGTGACGATGTTTTCACCTCACGGGAGATTGCTCTCGCCGCAGGTCTTTCGGCGAGGAATTACGGTTTCCTTGTCGACGAAAAGATGGCACCGCCCGCGCTCGAACCGGCGGCCGATGGACGGTCCGGAAAGCAAACTCTACCACGCCGAGGCGTTGGCCCAGACGGCGCTGGTCGGCGCGCTGCACGCGGCCGGGTTCGAATTGCTGGTCTCCGCTCGGGTCAAGGATCGCACTAATCGTGAACTGAATCAGCGCGGAAAGTCAGAGTTGATATTGGCATGGATGCCTCTCCAAGGCGCCAGCTCGAGGTCTGCGGTTTTGGGACGCAGCAGTGTGAGTTGGCTCGCCTCGAACTTGATGCGCACGCGCACCGCTGGGCACAATTCGTCATTGAACATCGCCCATCGCAGCACAATGGGCGGCGCCTGTTCGTCCCTGCCGACGCAAGGCGGTCTCGAGAGATTGCGATTGCATCCCATACGACGTTGAAACGTTCGGTCGCGCAGATCACTGGGATGAATGGTGCCCCGATGTTCTGCATGCGCCTTCTGATCTCGATTGATCGCCCTTCCAGTTCTTGCCGTCGCCCCATTTCCCTATGAACTCTTGGGAAATACTCTCGAAATTGGCGAGTGAGATAGCTTATAGTCGTGTGATGCGGGTACGAAGGGGGCCTTTTCGGTGCACGATAGTTCGGTGGAAAGAGCCAGATGGCTCCGCGATTTGCTACGCTTTCTGCCTTTGCGTAGCCAATTCGTGCTCTCGGGCAATACCCGCGACCTTCAGACGCACGAGATCGTTCCGGGCGAGGTGACCGCAGCGCCCCTATCCAGGGTCTTGCCGGACGTTTTAAAGTCAGCTGGTTATGCGCAGATCGCATGGTTCGATCTTCTGAACGGATTTCGGGAGATCGAGTCGGCGGACGGAAGCTACCTCACGCGCGGGTTAGAGCTGTCGCCGCAGAAAGCTGATGGTATTCATGACGGTCAGCACCGAATATGGGAATAGCCGCAGCGTATAGTGTCCGCAGCCGAAGCGGATCCACGCGGGGGTCAGCCCGTGCGTCGACAGCCTGTCCACGTAGCGGCGGGTCGATTGCGGAATAAACACCGCGTCGCGCCGGCCCGATATGATCAATGCGTGATTGAGCCGTCGGCTGAGCCGTTGTGCGTAGGTCGCCGGGTTGATGACCGCCCACGCGGCCTGTACCTCCTCAAATGCAAAGCGTCGTTCGAGGCTCGACCTCACGTGGGCGGTGGCCGAGCCGGTCCAGACCACCTCGGCGAAATCAATCAGCCATCAGAATTAGGACAGCGGCGGACACGCGGGAGTCCAGCGCTGCGACGATTGAGCCGATCGAGGATCCGACGCTCACCCCAATGATGCCGAGCCGGCGGAATCCTTGCCGCTCGAGCCAGGCGAGGCAGGTGCGCGCGTCGAGGATTGCTTGCCGGTTGCTTCGGATCGTGAGCCCGAGATTCTCGCAGACCAGCTCACGGGCAAAGCCGACGCCGGGAGTTTTGCGCTCATGATGGTAGGGAAGACTCAGCCGCAGACAAGCGATGCCGGATGCCGCGAGCAGGCGAGCGAACGCGTGGTACGCCTCGGCCTCGGCGTTCCAGTGATGCAACAGGATGACGGCGCGCTCGCGGTGGCGTGCTTCGTACAGCCGAGCTCGCGCGACATCATTGGCAGCTCCGCTCGCGATAGGGCTTTTGAACGTGATGCTGTCGCGGTCTTGCGTGAATTCGACCGGCGTGTCGGGCGCGAAATAGCGCTCTGGGCTTTCGATGGCTGCGCCCGCGTGGCGCAACAAGGCGGAAAGATCGTCAGGTCGCCCATCGGCCTCGAGTAGATCGAAGCCGACCGAAGGGGCGGCCGAAAACTTGGTTGCGGCCACTTCAGCCGCGGCGGCGTGCTCGACTCCATCCACGTATCGTCGCCAGGAAATCACTCGCGCCATTCCGGATGAGTCTCCGCGCCGCTTCGAACAGCGTAGCGAGTCGGCCGCGATTGTCGAGGGCTACTCATCAAGCGGGGTGCCGCGGAGCGAAATCCCAGATTTTCGCTCGCTCCACGCCGGGCTACGCCTGCGACCCATAGATCGCGGCGCGAGATCAGCGCTGTGCACCCCTCAAGTATACGCGCTCGGTTCGGCGCGTTACGCGTGCTTCCGGCAGGCGTGCTCCTGACGCTCCACGACGGGAGCATTCTCGTTCCGCCGCCCGATTTCGCTAATCCCGCCGAAACCCTGACGCCGGCGGTCCGGTCCCGGTCGGGAAGTTCGATCCGGCCGAGCGGGACGCGCGCTGTGTGGCCTTCGCCTTCGGAGGGCAACGATGCCAGTCGTGATCATTCCCTCGATCGGCCAGAAGTACGAGGCGAAGATCACGCTCGATCACCGCCTAAGTGTGCTCAACGATGAACGAGCGTGAGGACGGGCCGCGAGTGGGATTGTTGTGCATCAAACCACTGCCGCTTCTATCCAATTAAACGCGTCTTAGTTCTTGGGATCGAAGAGGCACTGGGGACGCCAATAGGGATTGTAGGCTATGATCGTTTATGATCTTCACGTTGTTCATCGACATCGTGACCTGCCTTTAGCCGAGCTAGCGACCTGCGCGTCGGCGCGAGCCGTCAGCATCATTGAAGCGAGAAGCAGAAAAGGAGCGATTATCGTTTTCATGGTGACGATGGCATGTTTGTGACAGTTATTTGAGGCTGCACACTCACCTTAGACGCCGCGCTAACCGCGCTGTCATGATGTGCTTGGGCCGCCGTTTTAGCGCCCGATACTGAGACTGTCCAAGCAAGGTAAAGCTGCGGTCATATCAGAATGCAAATGACAATAACTGCAAGAGCACGGCCCTACCATCTAAGTGAGGGCCAATCGAAATCGGTTCCGAGCGTGAGAAGCGGCTCAATCGCGACAGTTTGGTCTGTCTAGGAAAGGATCTCTGCGCGTATCCTCCCTACCTACCCCGCGCGAGCTTTACCGCCCCCTCTGCGAGCTGCGCCTCGCACGGTCATCGATCTCCTCGCGGAACGCGGGAGCCGTAGAAGTGACATCGTCTTTGTCTGCGGCTTCAACGGACCGTCTAACTTCAGCCGCTGCTTCGGCCGCCGTCTCGAACTACGCTGGCGGCCGCGTGGGAAGCGAGGCGATTGGCTAACCGGTCGGCCAGATCTGCCCCTGCTCAAGGAAAGCGCGCTTTATAAAGTCGGCAACGCGCGGCCATATTTCCGGGCTAAGAGGCGGCAGATATTGAAGGTGTCCGTAATCGCCTAGCGGCTCGCTAACGGCGATCTGCCAGGGCAGAACAACTTGCGGCCGCGCGGGCGGCGGAGGCCCTTCGGCTCCCAGCGCGATCTGGAAGGCGTGTGAACGTCGTGGAGCAGATTGGAGAGGGGATCGCCAATTGGAAACGCGAGCTTGAGCACCTTGTGAGAGGCGAGAAGCGAGATGTGCTCGCTATTCTTCGCCGCCACAGCGTATTGGGTGGTCAGGCACTCGCGGTTGACGCCGCCGCGGTGAGGCAGACCGAGCGCGCCTTGCGATTGAGGCGGGACACCGCCCCGAGAGCGAGCCGCGCGCCGAGGCTGTGTGTGGCTCGACGACCGGCCGACGCTCCTCATCATCGACGAGCGTTGGCTCGTCCTCGACGATCCGGCCTTCGGCCAGCAGCTTCGGGAAATGGCTGAAGACGCTTCGGGAGAAGAATGCGTCTGTCGTCTTCGCCATGCAACAGCTCTCCGACATCGACGGCAGCAACATCGCGCCGGCGATCGTCGAGAGCTGTCCGACGCGCGTCTTCGTGCGGAACGAGCGCGCGATCGAACCGCAGATCACCGCGATCTATCGGCGGTTCGGTCTGAATGATCGCTAAATCGAGATTATCGCGCGCGCGACGCCGCAGCGGACTACTACTACTGCCAATCGCGACGCGGCAACCGGCTGTTCGAACTGGGTCTCGGGCCGATCGCGCTTGTATTCTGCGCAGCATCCGCAAAGGGCGACCATGCCGCCGGCTGCTCGCCGAGCACGGCCGCGAGAATTTTACGCCGGCCTGGCTCGCCGATCACGCGCTCCTTTGGGCTGCCGATCTCATCCCTGAACTGACAAACCTGGAGGTGCAATCATGATCGTCCGCAAGACGCGCCGTGGCTTAATGGCCGCGAGCGCCCTGTCGCTCACCTTGTCGATCTCGCCGTTTTTGACGGCGCGCAGTGGATCGTCTACGACCCGACGAACTTCAGCCAGAACGTGCTGACGGCGGCGCGCGAGCTGCAGCAGATCAACAATCAAATCCAAATGCTGAACAACCAGGCCCAAAGCCTAGTGAACCAGTCGAAGAATCTGGCGAACCTGCCGATGTCGACACTCGCGCAGCTTCAATCGACGATCGCTCGGACCCAACCGCTTCTGAGTCAGGCGCGCGCTCTCAACGTTCAGGGTATTCAAACTGTCTATTCCAGCAGCTACCGCACGGCGCCAGTCACGGGCTCCAATGCCACGCTGTTCACTGCTGCTCAAACCCGTTGGCAGAACTCGGTGGCCGCTTTCGAGGATCGCTGAAGGTGCAGCCCGGCGTCGTCGGCAATATCCAGACCAACTCCGGCGCGATGACGTCGCTGGTCACCGCCAGGCAGTCCGCCAGCGGCGCGGCAGGCCGCTCAGGCCGGTAACCAGCTCCTCGTCCTGCAATCCCAGCAGTTGTCCGATGTCGTTGCTTTTCTCGCCGCGAAGGGACGAGCGGACGCGCTGGAGCAGGCGCGCGTGACGGCGACCGAGTCGCAGGGCCTGCAATAGTGCAAGCTCTTCGCGACGCGCAGCGGCTACCAGCCCGGCAACGTCACCATGTTCAGCGGCAACTGAGGCACAGATCATGGAGCGCTCGGATGTGCAGCCACTCCTTGACGCAGCAAGCCAGATGATGGGCTTCACCAGCTTCTTTGCGAACTTCGTCCAGATAGCCGTCTTGATGGTGTCTGGCTCCTGGTGCTGATCGCCTTCTTCATTCCGGCGGTGCAGCTGTTCGTCACGCTGATCGAATTCAAGCTGACCACGCTGGCTTCATCCTCATTCCCTCCGCCCTCTTCAGCAAGACCGTCTTCCTCGCGGAGAAGGTGCTGGGCAACGTCGTCGCCTCCGACGTGAAGGTGATGGTGCTCGCTGTCATCGTCGGCATTGGCACCGGGCTGTTATCTCAGTTCACCACCGCTTATGGGGGCGGCCAGCCGACGATCGAGCAGGTGCTCACGGTCGTGCTCGCAGCGCTCGCCATGCTCGGCCTTGGCATTCTTCGGGCCCGGCATCGCAACCGGTCTGATGTCAGGGGCGCCGCAGCTCGCCGCGGGCGTTGTGCGGAACTGGCCTCCCCGTCGCCGGGACGGCGTGCAATCGTTGCTGCGTAAGCCGGAGGATGAAGACCACATCAGCAGATATCACTAGCGCAGAACAATCTTAATTTGATTGGGGAGGCAGTCCTACTGATGCGAGCGCTCGCACCCATTTCGTTGAAATCCTGCGTAGCAGCGTCAAAAGTGCTTAAAGTTCTGCAAGTTTTCGTTCCAGCTTCGCGAGTTTGCAGAAAAACAAACTGCCCCTTGGGTTAAATGAGGGGCTTGAAAATCAGGAGATTGCACATGAAGGTCGGTGTTCCAAAGGAAATCAAGGCGCACGAATACCGCGTGGGTCTGACCCCTGGCGCCGCCCGCGAATATGTAGCTGCCGGTCACAGTGTACTGGTCGAGACCAGTGCGGGTGCCGGCATCGGCGCGACGGATGACAATTATCGCAAGGTGGGCGCAACGATTGTGAGCTCAGCTCGTGAGGTATTTGCGGCAAGCGAGATGATCGTAAAGGTGAAGGAGCCGCAGCCTTCCGAGTGGACACAGCTGCGCGAGGATCAGATCCTTTTCACCTACCTGCATCTGGCACCAGACCCGGAACAAGCGAAAGGGCTCCTGAAATCGGGATGCTCTGCCATCGCCTATGAGACCGTAACGGATGCGCTTGGTGGCCTTCCGCTGCTTGCGCCGATGAGCGAGGTGGCGGGAAGGCTTGCGGTCGAAGCGGCAGGCAGCGCCCTCAAGCGCTATACTGGCGGACGGGGACTGTTGATTGGCGGCGTTCCTGGCGTGCAGCCGGCTCGCATCGTCGTGATTGGAGGCGGCGTTGTTGGGACTCATGCGGCACGAATGGCGGCGGGCTTAAGCGCTGAGGTCACAATCCTAGACCGCTCGATCCCTCGTCTTCGCGAACTAGATGAACTGTTCGAAAGTCGCATTCGTACCAGATTTTCGACGATCGATGCTGTCGAAGAGGAGGTCTTTGCAGCCGACGTAGTCATCGGCGCGGTCCTCGTCCCCGGTGCGAGCGCGCCGAAACTTGTCAGCCGCAGCATGCTAGGCTCGATGCGCAAGGGGTCCGTGATCGTTGACGTCGCCATCGATCAAGGTGGCTGTTTCGAGACATCACGCCCGACCACGCACGCCGATCCCACTTACGAGGTCGATGGCGTCATTCATTACTGTGTCGCCAATATGCCCGGAGCCGTCCCGCTCACTTCGAGTCAGGCATTGAACAATGCCACGCTACCCTTTGGGTTGGCTCTCGCCAACAAGGGTTTTGCGGCGGTGCTCGAAAATCCGCATCTGCGGGCAGGCCTTAATGTCTATCGTGGCCGGCTCACGTCCAAGGCCGTAGCCGAGAGCCTTGGCTTGCCATTTTCTCCGATCGAACAGGCTGCGGCCTGATCCCAGAGGTCCCTATGGGACGTTTCCTCCCTGACTTGGGCCACTCCTCGGAGTGGCCCGTTTTTTTTGAGGTGAGGGCACCGCACGCTTCGTTGGCGACTTGCGAGAGTTCGATATCTTGACCGCGCCCAGTTGAGCTTCTTCGTTAAGCTGCTCCAAGCCGCGGTGCGAACAAGTCGGAGAACTGCGAAGCGCTCTGTGAGCTGTGAAACGAGCTCATCTCAATCATTGTGCGGCGGGCGGCGCGGGAGGAGTCGACGCGCAAGAGACATCCAGACCAAGCTCGCTACCAGCTTCATGGCTCGATACCTTCCGATCAGACCGATGCAGTCTTGGACTTGTCGAGATACTTCTCGTGGAAATTTGTTGTTGTTGGCGGCGGCGGTCAGCTTCGTAGTCCGTGCGATCAGCCCCTCGATGCGCTCGATATCGTCCCATGTCCCGCCCGAGAGACCAGATTCGGTGATGCTGTGCGTGCGATAGCTTACGATGGACTTCAAACCTTCTAAGCAATCACACAATCCACTGCGCGTTCGAAGCGCTCCGCGCCGACACCCGGCTTGAACACCGCCAAGACAAACCGGACAGTAGCCATCTCGAATTGCAGCTCCTCAGTAACGCGGCGCGAGGATAAGGAGAAGACATTCTCAGACCAGGTGACACGCGACGGACCGGCCGGGCGCAATCTCCTTCAGAGGGGGGCGTCTTTGCCCGCAGACAGGCTTGGCCAATGGACAACGCCCCCTCAGCCTGCATCCGGGCGCGATATCGATAGGGCTTGGAATTTCTCCCGATAAAGCGAAATCCTCGCGCTTTGCGTCGGGATCCGGAATCGGAACTGCTGCCAGCAAAGCTCGCGAGTAGGGATGCAGCGGGTTTGCAAATAGATCCTTTGTGCTCGACATTTCCACAATGCTGCCGAGATACATCACTGCAACGCGGCTCGCGAGGTACTTCACTGTGGCCAAATCGTGTGAAATGAAAAGATAGGACAGACCGAGCTGCTCGCGCAGCTTCTCCAATAAGAGAATCGCGCGCGAGCGTAGCGATACGTCCAGCGCGGAGGTTGGCTCATCGAGAACAACGAACCGGGGATTCGTTGCAATCGCCCGGGCTATGTTGACCCGCTGGCGTTGACCGCCCGAAAGCTCGTGCGGGTATCGGTCCAACTGGTCGCGGCCTAGTCCGACCTCCTGCATCAGGTCCTCAACGCGCTCTCGCCGCTCCTTTGCCTGAAGCTTGGTGTGAAGCGTGAGCGCCTCCTCGACCATCCGTCTCACCGACAGCCTGGGATTGAGCGAGGCAGTCGGATCCTGAAACACCATCTGGATGTCGCGGCGCAAAGGCTTCATGGCATGCGCATCAAGAGTCGCTATCTCCTTGCCATCATAGCGGACGGATCCTGCCGTCGGATCAAGCAGCCGGACCAGGCAACGCGCAACGGTCGATTTTCCACACCCGGACTCGCCGACTAGGCCAACGGTTTCGCCGGCCTCGATGTCGAAGGAGACGGAATCGACCGCCCGCACCACGGGCTGCTTCTGACCGCGCAGGCGCGCGAGTGTGCTGGCCATCCCGCCGAGCGGAAAGTGCATTTGCAGATCACGAATTTCAACAAGTGCCACGGCGTTCCTCGAATCCATAACATGCAACAACATGGCCGGGACCGGCCTCGATCAACGCAGGGCGCGAAGCGCGACAGCGATCCATCACCCACTCACAGCGTCCTGCATAACGGCACCCGCTCGGCGGGTTGACCAGCGAAGGGACCGAGCCGGGTATGGGCTCCAGAACGACGTCCCGATCTACCCGCGGTATCGACCGGACGAGCGCCTTGGTATAGGGGTGGGCGGGATTATGGAACAGCTCCCGTACGGGAGCGCATTCAACCACCTGGCCTGCATGCATAACGGCAACGCGGTCGCAGATCTCGGCAACGACGCCGAGATCGTGCGTGACGAGCATGATCGCAGCACCTGTTTTCGCGCTCAATTCGCGCAGCAGATCGAGAATCTTGGCCGCGATCGAAACGTCGAGCCCGGTCGTTGGCTCGTCCGCGAGCAGGAGCTGAGGTGAGGTGGCAAGCGCCATCGCGATCATGATGCGTTGACACATTCCCCCCGAAAGCTGATGCGGATATTGCTGGGCTCGCTTTTCCGGCGCCGGGATGTGGACAAGGCGCAGCATTTCCAGCATCCTCTTGTCCGCCTCGCGTGCCGACAAGCCTGCGTGGACCATCAGCAAGCGTGAAATCTGCTTTCCTACAGTCAGTAGCGGATTGAGCGCGGTTCGCGGCGTTTGCGATATCATCGCGATCTTGGCGCCGCGCATCCGCCGCATCTCTTCCTCAGGAAGCGTGCCGAGATCAACGCCCTCAAAGTGGACCTTTCCTGAGACCACACGTCCCGGCGGACGGATCAGACGCAGCACGGCGAAAGACGTGACCGACTTGCCCGAGCCCGACTCGCCAACCAATCCGAGAACCTCGCCTCGGCGAATCGTCAGGTTGATGTGATCGACAGCTTTAATTGCGCCCTGGTCGATCTGGAAATGAACCGTCAGATCAGAGATTTCAAGAAGTTCGGTCATCGCAGTCCCCTCATGCGTGGGTCCAGAAGATCACGCAATCCATCGCCAATAAGGTTGAATGCAAGAACGGAAATCATGATCGCAAGGCCCGGAAACAGGAATAGCCACCACTCGCCCGTGACGATCTGCGAGGCGCCTTCCGCCGTCATCACGCCCCATTCGCTCTGCGGCGGCTGAATTCCAAGGCCTATGAAAGACAGGGAGGCCATCGTCAGGAGTGCAAAGCCCGTCGAGAGGGTCGCCTGGACGATCAGCGGCGGAAGACAGTTGGGCAGCAGGTGAATGAGCACAATCCTCCAGGTTGGATTACCAAGAGTGCGCGCAGCATCGGCATATTCCATCTCACGAAGCCGAAGCATCTCCCCACGCGTCAGCCGCAGATAGGCCGGGATTTGCGTGATCGAGATGGCAATGGCGACATTCGTCGTGGAATTGCCAAGCCCCGCCGTGATGCCCATGGCGAGCACGAAGGCCGGGAAGGCCATCAGCGCGTCGACGACGCGCATCGCGATCGTATCAGCCCAGCCCCGGCTGTATCCGACGACGGCTCCTAGCAGCCCTCCGATGCAAACCGCGACAAAGGTTGCCGCAAAGGCCACCAGCAGGTCGACACGTGCGGCAAAAATGATCCGCGAGAGTTGATCGCGGCCGAACTCGTCAGTGCCAAGCGCATGATGCCAGGACGGCGGCTGCAGAGAGGCTGCAGGGTCGGTGGCATCGGGCGCGTAGGGCGCTATGATCGGCGCCAATATCGCGGCCGCTGCGATCAGCATGATGACACACAGGGCCGCAAACGAGATGGGATTGCGCTGAAGCCGCCGCCACGTCAGAGACGAAGCCGCTGGTTGCGAAATCGAGGTAGACACAAACGATGGTGAGGACATCAGCTGAACCTTATCCGGGGATCTACGAGGCCGTACGCAATATCGACCGCCAGATTGACCGTGACACACGTCACCGCGACGAAGAGGATGAAAGACTGGATTGGAGCCGAGTCCTTCGTGAGCAATGCAGTCACCGCGTAATTGCCGATACCCGGCCACGAGAACACGCTTTCAACGACCGCATTTCCAGCCATCAGAAATCCAAAAACGATTCCGGAAATCGTGATGACGGGTATGAGCGCATTTCGCAGGGCATCCCTGTAGATCACCGTTCGCGCCGGCAATCCGGCCGCCCAGGCTGCCTTGATGTAATCGGACTCGAGGATCTCAAGCATGGTGGATCTCACCATGCGGGCGACCGGCGCGATCGCACTGAGCCCGAGGGTAGCTGCAGGGAGCATGAGCTGATGCAGGCTTGAGCATAGGGTAGTCCAGTTGCCGGTGATCAGGGAGTCGATCACATAAAGCCCAGTTATCTGTGCGGGTGGTTCGATGCCGGATCCCAGCCGTCCAAGCGGAGAGGGGGCCAAGTTGAGCATGTAAAAGAAGACGTAAACGAACAGGAGCCCCGTCAGGAAGCTCGGCATCGCGACACCCATGATGCCGACCACTCGTCCGATATGGTCGATGAATGTGTCACGATGCACCGCAGATAAGACCCCGAGAGGCAGTCCGATCACGATCGCGATGAGAAGGCTCGCCAGATTGAGCTCGAGAGTGGCGGGCAGGCGCTGCAGGAAGTCCTGAGACACCGGCCGTCCCGTGGAGGCACTCTCACCAAGATCGCCTTTGAAGATGCCGGAGACGTAGCGGTAATACTGCTCTGGAAACGCACGATCCAGGCCCATTTGGTGCTCCATTACCGCCAGATGCTCTGGTGTGGCAAAGGGGCCCGCCTTCACCATGGCCGGATTGCCCGGGAGCAGGTAGGTGAGGGTGAAGCAGATCACGCTGACGCCGAACAAGGTCGGCAGAGCCAGCGCAAACCGTCGCATCACATAATTGAAAAAACCCATTGAAGCGATCTCCCGATCGAGACGAAGATTGACGTGTTCAGGCGAGCTTCATGCTGAAAAAGCGCTCATAACTATCCCAGCGCTTCTCAATGCCAACGAGGTCGGATCGCATGACGCGGGTCCAGTTCTCGTACCAGAGATGTCCCCAGACGGCATCGCCGATGACGATCTCCTGCAGGCGTTTTGCCGCCGCCAGACGCTTGCTGGTGTCGGTTTCGTGCATGTTCTCATCAATCAGCTTGTCAACTTCCGGATTGGAATAGAATGAGCTGTTGGTGCCTTTTGCTGTGCTGTGGAAGTTGAAGAACAAATGATAGAAGGGATCGTTGATCCAGGACTGCCACGACTCGATCGAAAGCTGGTGATCGCCTTTGGTTGCGATCTGCCGGAATGTGGCCTCGGTTTCCTTGACGATGCTCACCTTGAAGCCGATCTTCTCCAGCTCGGTCTGAAGCCAGACCGAGGCCTGCTCATGCGGCTGCCATCCAGCGCGCACCGCAAGGTCGATCGGAATCGGCTCCTTGCCGAAACCGGCCTCGCGCATCAACTCCTTGGCCTTTGCGATGTCGTACCTGTAGGGACTGATCGTGCTGTCGTAACCCGGCGTCAAACTCGGCACAGGACTCTTCATCTCGGTGCCAAAACCGTACAGCACGCTCGGGATGATCGCCTGAACCGGGATCGCGTAATTGATCGCCTGGCGTACCTTGACATTGTCAAGCGGCGCCTTCTGCGTGTTCATACAAACCCAGTGACACAGCGTGTCCGGCACGGAAACGGTCTTCAAACCCGGCTCCGCCTCGAGAGCCTTCACATTGCGCGGAGACAGAGTTGATCTACCGACCACCATATCGATGGCCTTGCGCTTGAGCAGCAGCACGCGGTCGGCTTCGTTCGGTACATATTTGAAGACCACCCGATCGAAGTACGGCCGGCCACGCCAGTGCTCGGCCTGCGCTTCCAGGACGACCTCGACCCCCGGCTGGTTCTTCACCAGCTGATACGGCCCGAGGCCGGCGGTGTTTCGCTTCAACCAGTTGGCAGCCCAGGGATCGTCCGCCGTCGCGTTCGCCTTGACCTCATCCGGGTCAAGCATCGCGTTGTTCATAAGCGCCATCATGTCCAGCGCCATCGGGCTTGGCGCGGGCATGTTGATCTCGATTGTAAACTCGTCGCGCCCCTTGAACTGCTCGGGCTTCGTCACCCCCAGAAGCCGCGGAAACAGGAGGCGCATATAACCCGGCGACTGCAGCCCGCGGTCGAGGAGATACTTCACGGTCGTGGCGTTGACATCGCGGCCGCTCGGTAATTTTACGCCTTTGCGGATGTTCAGCACGAGCGTGGAGCCACCATTTTCGAAGGACCAGGACTGGGCGATGCCGCCCTCGATCTCGCCAGGCTTTGCTTGCGAGACTCCCGGTTTTCCCTCGACCGGCTGCACCTTCCACATCAGCGGGCTGTCGTAAACGTTGGCCTGCACGGTGTAGCCGGCCGACGTCTTGAAGGAGGCCGGATCGAGTGTGTCGATGTCAGCATCCCAGGCAACTGTCAGCGTTCGCTTTTCCTGCGCGGGAGCCAAACGAGCTGTGCCGGTGCATGTGAGGGCCGCGACGCTGGTCGCCGCAAATTTCAAGAAATCCCGACGGCGCGTGTCGCTTGTCATCTCATTTCCCTCCTGCTTTGCGCGAAAGATTTGCCGGTGATCCGGTGCGCGATGGCTTGCATTATTGTCATCGTCCTGTTATTGTCAACTGAGTTTCAATATACGAAACATGGTGATTAAAAAGTGGGCTCAATCGAGAATGCAGCGCAGATCCTCAGGCTTTTTGGCCCTGGCAGGCTTGAAGTCTCGGTGACGGATGTCTCGCAACTGTTAAATATGCCTAAAAGTTCAGCATCTCGATTGCTTAAGACGATGCTGCTGGAGGGGCTGTTGTCGCGCTCGGAGAATCCGCCGCGCTACAAAGTCGGAAATCTGCTTTTCGAGATTTCGCGCCTCTACAAGCTGAGCTCCTCGCTGATTGACGCGGTCGATGAGGCCGTAAGAGAAATCACCCGAGTGACCGGGCATACCGGTTATGTCTCGATCCTTGATGGTGCGGATGTTCTGGTCATCCGGATGCATCAGGGGTCTCACGCCTTGCGCGTATTCACGCCGCTCGGGCAGCGTGCCCCGGCATTTGCGACGGCGATTGGGCGCTGTCTGCTTTCGCGCCTTCCGGATAGCGTGGTGCGCTCCCTTCATGCTGGAGGCCTCACTCCGCCTTCGCCGCGCGCCCCTCAAAATGTCGACGAGCTGGTGGCGGCGCTGGACCAGCCGCGCCGGTTCGGCTGGGCCGAGGCCCTCGATGAGGCGATCCCCGGGGTCGGTTCGATATCCGTGAGCGTCTCCGATCCTGAAATCGGCGAGACGGTGGGCTTCTGTATTTCCTATCCGGCCTCGCATGTGAACGATGAGGAGAGGAGTCGCGCAATCACGCAGCTTACGACCGCCGCCCAGCGCATCGCGCACCGCTTCGGCGATCAGTTTCTGTTGCAGCGGGCGCAGCGCGCCCTTGGTGGTGGCGGTCCTGTTGCTGCGTGATCTGTTTTTTATCGCCGCGATGGATGCGGCTCGGAGGCTCTAGATGAAACAATTGAGTCCGGAGGATATCGAGGCGCTCTCGGTCGGTGCCTGGATTCTCGGAACAGGCGGCGGCGGGAGCCCGTATCACGCGCTGCTCAACTTGCGGCGTTTCTACGACGAGGGCGTTCGCCTCGATCTGATCGATCCCGACGAGCTGGACGATGATGACGCCATCGCGGTTGTCTCCATCATGGGCGCTCCGCTTGTTTTCCAGGAGCGTCTGGTCGACAGCCGGTTGATCGCTCGTGCCGTTTCGGCCATGGAAGAGCATCTTGACCGCAAGTTCAGAGCGGTTATGGCCGTCGAAATCGGTGGCGGCAACGGCATGCAGTCCTTGCTCGCGGCCGTCCACCTGAAAATTCCAGTTGTCGATGCCGATGCAATGGGGCGGGCCTATCCAGAAGCGCAGATGACGAGCTTTGCGGTCGGCAATCTCGCTCCCTATCCGCTGACCTCGGTAGATCCGCGAGGTAATGAGGCCATCGTCGGCAAAACCTCCTCCTGGAAATGGATGGAGCGTGTCAGTCGTAAGCTTTGTACCGAGTTCGGATCCATTGTCGCGACTTGCAAGGCGCCGCGCTCCGGCGCTGAAGTGAAAAAATGGGCCATTCCCCGCACCACATCCAAGGCCATCAATCTCGGACGGGCGGTTGCCGAGGCCAACCGGCAGCATGCCGACCCGATCGCGGCCATTCTAAAAGCGGAATCCGGCAAGTTCCTGTTCGCTGGCAAGGTCGTTGAGGTCGAGCGGCGGACAACGGAGGGCTTCCTGCGCGGGCGGACTGTCGTGGATGGGCTTGGCGATGATCACGGCAGCCAGATCCGGATCGACTTCCAGAACGAGTGGATCGTCGTCTGGCGCGATGGGCAGGCGGTCGTCTCGACGCCAGACCTCATCTGCGTTCTCGACAGCGAATCCGGCGAGGCGATCGGAACGGAAACCATTCGCTACGGGCAACGCACGACGGTGATCGCGCTGCCAGCAGCTCCAGTCTTCCTCTCGCCGCGCGGGCTCGACCATGTCGGTCCCCGTGCCTTTGGTTATGACATCGATTTCAAGTCGGTATTCTGCTCATGAGACGCATTGGTATTGACGTAGGTGGGACCAACACGGACGCCGTGCTGATCGACGGCGGAAAGGTCGTGCAGGGCGTGAAAGTCGCCACCACGGCCGATGTCACCAGCGGTGTGGCTGCGGCGATCGATGCACTCGATCTGAGCGCCGAACTTGCAACCAGCATCGACGCGCTGATGATTGGTACGACCCACTTCATCAATGCGGTCGTGCAGCGCCGTCATCTGACCAAAGTGGCGGTGATCCGGGTCGCGCTCCCCGCCACAAGATCTTTGCCGCCCTTCACCGATTGGCCGGCTGACCTGGCTGAGCTCGCCAATGGCGGGGTCTGGCAGATTGAAGGCGGCCACGATTACGACGGCCGCAGGTTCGCCACTCTGGATATTGCCGCCGCCAGGCGAATTGCCCGCGAAATCCGCAGCCTCGGCCTCGAATACGTCGTGGTCAACGCACTGTTCTCCCCACTTGATCCGTCCGACGAAGAAGAGGTCGCCGCCATCCTGCGCGAGGAGATTCCCGATGCATCGGTGACCTGCGCACATCTGCTCGGCGGGATCGGATTGCTCGAGCGCGAGAATGCGGCAATCCTCAATGCCTCTCTCATTGCGCTTGCGCAGAAGACCATCACGGCCTTTGAACATGCCAAGTCAAAAGTCGGACTTAAGGCGCCGCTTTTTGTCACGCAAAATGACGGCACCGTCGCGGAGGCCTCGCGTGCCGCCGCATATCCGGTGTTCAGCTTCGCCTCCGGTGCGACCAACTCGATGCGGGGGGCGGCCTATCTTTCCGGGCTCAAAGATGCGGTGGTGGTCGATGTCGGCGGCACGACGGCCGATTTTGGCTTTTTGCGGAACGGCTTTCCCCGTGAAGCCAACACCGTCGTTCACATTGGAGGCGTAAGGACCCTGTTCCGCATGCCGGACCTCGTTTCCATCGGACTTGGCGGCGGCAGCCATATCGACCTAGAAGCGGCAACCATCGGGCCGCTCAGTGTCGGGTACCGCCTGTCCTCGGAAGCGCTTGTGTTCGGCGGCAATAGCGTGACCTCGACCGACATCGGCGTTGCCGCCGGACTGATCGACCTCGGCGACCGCAAGCGTGTGGCACATATCACCGCTGATGACGTGAAGAGGGTTCTGCGCCGCTGCAAGGAGATGCTGGAAGCGAACGTCGACCGGATGAAGACAAGCGCTTCAGACGTCACGCTCATCGCGGTCGGTGGAGGCGCCTTTCTTGTTCCGGAAGAATTGCAGGGCGTCGGGCAGGTGGTGCGCGTTCAGCACGGGGGCTGCGCGAACGCGGTTGGCGCAGCCATCGCTCAGATCAGTGGTGAAGTCGATCAGGTCTTCCAGGGGCTGACGCGAGAGGAGGCTGTCGGCTCAGCACGCAAGCTTGCCGAATCCCGAGCGGTGGAGGCCGGCGCGGAGTCGAAATCGCTGGCCCTGGTCGAGGCGGAGGATACGCCGATCGCATATCTGCCCGGCAATGCCATGCGCGTCCGTGTGAAGGTCGTCGGCGATATCAGATCAACCCGTATTGAGCAAACAGCCAAGGAGAAAGTCATATGCCAGTCCGTTTCCTGATCAGCACGCTCAAGGAAGGTGTCGATCCAGTCGAATATGAGGCTTGGGTTCGCGAGCGCGACTACGCTCTTGTGCGTAGCCTCGACAATTACGTGAGCTACAAAGTTCATCGCATTCGCCGCCCCATCCAGGGCGCCGAAACGTCAACATGGCAGTACATCGAAAGAATCGAAGTCAAGAGCCTGGAGCAACACGACAAGGACCTTGCCTCATCTGCCGGTGTTGCGCTGCGAGAGGAGCTTTATGGCAAGTTTCTCGATCGCTCAAAGAACATCTATTTCGTCAGCGACGAGATAGAATGATTTCTTCGCCCCATTGAGCTCTGCCTGATCCAAGACGTAAGCGCAAACAGGACACCAAGATGACCCTCGATCTGCTAATTCTCGGCAACGCGCCCATGGTCAAGATGCTTGATCGCGTCAAACTCGCCGAAGCGAGCGGATACGATACGGTCTGGCTTGCCGATGAGAGGTTTTATCGCGAAGTCTATTCGTGCCTGGGATATTTTGCGCAAAATACGTCGCGGGTCAGGCTCGGGCCTTGCGTGACAGACCCCTACGCTCGACATCCGGCGCTGACGGCCATGGCGATTGCGACGCTCGACGAGATATCGAACAAGCGCGCAATCCTGGGCATCGGCGCCGGTATTTCCGGCTTTGCCGAGCTCGGCATCGATCGCAAGAAGCCCGCGCGTGCGATCAGCGAAGCGATCGAGGTCATTCGCATGCTCCTGCGCGGCGAAACCGTCACCTACGAGGGAGAGGTCATTCAGTTCAAGGAGGGCAAGCTGAACTTCGCTCCCATCCGCGCCGATATCCCGATCTATGTCGCCAGCAACGGGCCGCTCGGCCAACGAACCGCAGGCGCTTGCGCCGATGCCGCGTTCATGGAGGCAGGGGGCAATGCTCCCGAAGTCCAGGCCTTCCGTGCGAGACTGGATGACGGGGCGAGGAAGGCGGGCCGCGATCCCAAATCCGTCAGGCTGATCGTCAGGCTCAATGCCTGTATCGCCTCAGACGGTCAGGCCGCTCGTGACACGCTCCGGCCGACGGTTGCAAGACTGCTGGGTGCAGGACGTCTCAAATTTGAAACGGCCGAAGAGCAGGGCTTGACCCTGCCGGAGGACGCACTCGCCTCGGTTCAGGGCGCCCATTACGCCGCCGGCGTGACGCCGTATCTTCCTTTGCTGCCGTATGTGACCGATCGCCATATCAATGCCTTCACTCTGGCCGGCAATGTCGAGGAGGTGACCGCGCGCGTGATCGAGCTGCGTCAGGCCGGCGTCGACGGGATCATCATCATGCCGTTCGCGCCCGAAGGAGGCGCGATCGAGGACACGATCGCCAAGATGGGCGACGAGGTCTGGCCTGCTGCCCAGGACAAGCAAGGGAGCAGGCCATGAGCTTTGATCTTCATCGCCCGGCAACCGTCACCGAAGCCATCGACCTTGCTCAACGCTTTGCGCCGACGGCGCGCTATGTTGCCGGCGGGACCGATACAGTCATCCAGATCAATCGGAAGAAGATCGATCCCGTACATCTGATCGATGTCGCCTGCCTGCCCGGCATGAGAGAAATCACCGAGACCGCCGCAGCATTCACCCTTGGCGCGCTGACAAGGTACCGCACGATCGAAACCCATGCTGCGTTTCGGGGTAATTTGCGGGCGCTGCTCGAGGCCGCCAGCGTCGTCGGTGGCCATCAGGTACGAAACATCGCAACCATCGGCGGCAACATCGTCAATGCTTCGCCTGCCGCCGATTTTGTGCCGCCGCTGCTCGCGCTCGATGCCAGTCTCGACATCACAGGTCCCGATGGACGGCGCTCTGCCCCCTTACGCGACTTCATCATAGGTCCGGGAAAGAACGGCCTCCTGCCAGCCGAGATCCTGACCAGCATCCAATTTGCCAAGCTTCCAACCCGATCCGCAACCGCCTTCCTGAAGGAAGGTCGCCGGCGGGCCATGGAGATATCGGTGGTTTGCGTTGCAGCTTGTTTGACGCTGGAGGCTTCCACCTCGCGCTGCGCTTCAGTGCGTCTGGCCATCGGGGCGGCGAGCCCAAAGGCGTTCCGGCCCGAACAGGCGGAGAGCTATCTCCTAGGCAAGCCCGCCGGCAAGGAAAGCTTTGCGGAGGCGGGCAGGCTTGCGGCAGAGGCGTCCAGTCCGATCTCCGATGTCCGCGCGTCGTCCGGCTATCGCCGTGGTCTTGTCGCGATCATGGTCGAGCGGGCGCTTGAGACGTGTTTGCAACGAATTCGGGAACAGGATCAATGAACCGGACAATTCTCAATCTCGTTGTCAACGGCGAGAGCCATCAGCTGCTCATTGAGCCCCATTGGACGTTGCTGCAGGTCTTGCGCAACGAGATCGGCATGATGGGCACCAAGGAAAACTGCCTGGAAGCTGAGTGCGGCGTCTGTACGGTGCTGCTCGATGGAAGGGCCGTGAACTCCTGCATCCTGCTCGCAGGCCAGGTCGAGGGATGCTCGATCACCACGATCGAGGGGATCGGCGATCCCGAGCATCTGCATCCCCTTCAGGAGGCGTTCATCGAATGCGGCGCCGTTCAGTGCGGCTACTGCATCCCGGGAATGATCCTGACCGCAAAGTCATTCTTGGATGAAAATCCGGGCTGCCGACCCTCGCGCGACGAGATCAGGGAAGCCATCGCAGGGACGCTATGCCGCTGCACAGGCTATCGCAAAATCGTTGATGCCGTGGCAACCGCAGCAGACCGCATCGCACTCTCGGGAGTCAAGCAATGAACGCTCATACCCATCGCGTCGCCGGTCACCGCCTGCCCCGGCTGGATGGTGTTGGCAAGGTTACCGGAAAGCACGTTTATGCTGCGGATTTCAAGTTGCCCGGCATGCTCTATGGCAAGATCCTGCGCAGTGCTCGCGCGCACGCGCTGATCAAAAGGATCGATACCTCGCGCGCCGCTGCAATTGCCGGCGTGCGTGGCATTATCACTGCCGCTGACATCCCGCAGGTCCGTTACGGAGCGGCGGTACGCGACACGACCGTGTTCGCAACCGATCGCGTCCTGTTCATGGGACATGCAATCGCCGCGGTTGCTGCCACCTCTCTCGAAATCGCGGAGCGCGCGATTGAGGCCATCACGGTTGAATACCAGGATCTGCCGGCGCTGTATGATCCGGAGGAGGCGCTCACAAGCGATATCCGCATCCATCCGGATTGGGAAAGCTACAAGGCGCTGCCAATCATTTCGCGCAAAGGCAATATCGCAGGACAAGCCCGTATTCACGTCGGCGACGTCGAAGGGACCTTCGCCACGGCTTATAAGGTCTACGAGCATCGGTTCACAACCTCGCTGCAGCATCCAGGATACACCGAGCCGCGGGTCGCAACCGCGGACTGGGACGCCAACGGGATCGTGACGGTCTGGTGCAACACCCAATTGCCGTTTGACACGCAAACCACATTGGCCGAAATCCTCGATTTGCCGGCCGCGCGGGTGCGCGTGACTGTGCCAGGTATTGGCGGCGGCTTCGGCGGCAAGCTGAGGATCGGTTTTGAGCACTTCGCAGCTCTGCTCGCGCGCAAGACCGCGCGCCCGGTCAAGGTGATGTCGACGAGCGAAGAGGAGTTCACAGCAGCACTTCCCCGTCAGGCTTCCGTAGTCCTGCTCAAGACTGCCGTCGACAAAGACGGGCACCTTCTTGCCCGAAGCGGTAGGATCATCGTGGATTGTGGGGCTTATGCAGGCTCAGGTCCCGGCACGGCTGCGATAGCACTTCAGGTCATGGCGGGCCCTTACAAGACCGGTGCGCTCGCATTCGAAAGCATCGCTGTCTACACCAACAAGGTCCATTCGGGCTCGTTCCGTGCGCCGGCAGGGCCGATGGCGAATTTCGCGATGGAAAGCCAGATCGACATGATCGCAAAGGATCTCGGCTTGGATGCTCTCGACATGCGCCTGCGCAACATCGTCAAGGAGGGGGATCCAGGTCCTTCCGGCGAGACGCACACATCCGTGAGCATCGAGGAATGTCTGCGCAAGGCAGCCGATGCGATCGGCTGGCACGATCGCAATCCCGAGCCAGGACGCGGCAAGGGCATTGCGTGCAGCTGGTGGATGACGACCGGAGGCTCGTCCGGGGTCTATGTCAAGATCAATCCCGACGGCAGTGCGACACTCGTCAGCGGCGCCGTCGAAATTGGCACTGGCGCCCTCACGGGAGCTGCTCAAGTGCTGGCCGAAGAGTTGTCCCTCGATCTGACCGACATCATCGTGACAGGTGTCGACACCCAGGCCGCGCCGTTCGACTACGGCGCTCAGGGGAGCCGCACGGCGTTCTCCGTCGGGAATGCGTGTCTTGCTGCGGCTCGCGAGCTCCGACGCCAGATGTTCGAGATCGCAGCCAAGCAGCTACAAGCGCCGATCGAGGACATGAAGCTGCAAGACAAGCACGTCGTCGCCGGCAACAAGTCGATTTCGATCGCGGAGCTGGCGCGCATCTCGCGTCTCGCCGGCGGTGGGCTCATCGCGCATGGCACGGCCATTTCGCCCGCACCAGCGTATGATCCGACACGCGTCAAGAACCATCCGCTTCCCGTATGGAATACTCCGAGCTACCATGCCCATGCCGTCGACCTTTCGGTCGATCAAGCCACCGGCAGGGTGACGATCAATCGATATGTCGTAGCCCAGGACGTCGGATATGCGATCAATCCGACTTACATCGAGGGCCAGATCGAGGGCGGAGTGGCGCAAGGTATCGGTCAGGCCCTCTCGGAGGAGATCGTCTATCAGGACGGTCGTGTCATGAATGCAAACCTGACTGACTACAAGATGCCGACGGCAATGGATGTCCCGGAGATCGAGAGCATTATCGTCGAATGCCGCTCCGCAGCCGGTCCTTACGGCGCCAAGGGCGTCGGCGAGCCGCCCTGCATCGAACCACCGGCCGCAATCGGCAATGCCATCGCAGCGGCGATCGGCTGCTGGCCAAATTCGCTGCCGATGACTGCTGAAAAAATTGTTGCTTCAATGCGAGCCCGGCAGCCATGATCCGCGTCGAGGTCAACATGCATGGAAATCTTCGCCGGTTCTTGCCCGGCGGTGTCGGATCCATTCAGCTTGACCTCCCCGAGGGGACGACAATTCTCAAGGTGATCGACTCCTTGAGCGCCGAGCATGAGGTCTGGCTCGCATCAATTGGTGACACGGTCGTGCCGTTATGGGCTGAGGTCAAGGAGGGGGCTGAGCTCAACTTCTATCCCTATCTTGAGGGTGGCTAGCATGAATTCCTTTTTTCGGGGAGAGGCTGACAATCGTCGACCTACGGCCGCGTCGGGCTTGACGAGTTCGTTCTCGTGAACAGGCGGGATCGTGTTCGGCCTCGTATGAATACGGTGCGGCAGGCTCAAGCAGAGCAAAATTTTCGCGGCAATACGCAGGCCGCAAGCAAAGGAGTGTAATACAAATGTCGAACGCGCCCCTCCCGACTTTGTCGATCGTCGGCGGCACCGGAGATCTCGGATCGGGCCTTGCCCGCAGCTGGAGCCACGCCGGATATTCCGTCATTCTTGGATCGCGCTCGATTGAGCGCGCCCAGGATGCGGTCGCGCTCCTGAAGTCGGACGGGTTTGCCAATGTCAGCGGTGACACCAACGCTGCCGCCGCGGCGAAGAGCGATATTGTTGTCATTGCCGTGCCTTTTTCCAACTACGAGGCAAGCCTGGCCGAGATCAAGGACGCGGCCAAGGGCAAGATCGTTGTCACCGCGGTCGTGCCGCTCGTGCCGCCGAAGGTGTCTGTTGTTCAACTTCCGAGCGCCGGGTCGGCCGCCCTGATCGCGCAATCGCAGCTTGATCCGAGCTCGCGGGTGGTCGGGGCCTTCCACAATGTCGGCTCACAGAAGCTCCATGCCGGAGGCAAGGCGGACTGCGACGTCCTCGTGTTCAGCGACGACCCGGAGGCCCGCAAAGAGGTCATGCTGCTGGCCGATGCGGTGAGCAATCGCGGCATCGATGGCGGTGCGCTCGCGAACTCAGCGGCAGCCGAGGCTCTCACCTCCGTTCTGATCGCGATCAACCGCAAATACAAGGTGAAGGGTGCCGGCATCACGTTTTCCGGCCTGACGTGAATGGAAAACCGCAGGGGCGTTCGCAACGATGCTCACAGCCCTCGATACTCTTGACCGTAAAATCTTGGGCCAACTCATTCGGGATGCCCGAATAAGTCAGTTGGCGCTTGCCGAACGTGTCGGTCTCTCGGCAACGTCTTGCGCAAGGCGTGTGCTGCAAATGGAGAAAGCCGGCATCATCAAGGGCTACTCGGTCGCGATCGACGCAAACTCGCTTGGCTTTCCCTTGACCGTGATCGTCCACATCACGCTCGACCGCCAAAGTGAGGATGCGCTCAGGGTTTTTGAGACCGAAATCCAGAAGTGCCCCGACGTGATCGCCTGCCATCTGATGTCTGGCACGGACGACTATCGGCTTTTGGTGCTGGCGCGCGACATGGAGGACTACGAACGCATACATAAGCAGCACTTGTCGCGGCTACCCGGTGTGGCAAGACTGCAATCGAGCTTCGCAATGCGGACCGTCATCAAGCGCTCGATTTCTCCGGCGGCGCTTCATGGCTAGCAACCAATCGCGCAGCGGAGCTCGCAATGAAGGCAGGAGATGGTGCAGGCGGTCGCAAACCCGCGACAGCACGCCTGCAGCGTGTCGACTTCGGAGACTTGTCCGCAAGCCTTGGCGGCCGGACGATGCTCAAGGAGAAGCAGACGAGGTATAAAACTGAGGGGCAGCTCGTCGAGACCGTATTCGACGTGAGATGCCCACGCGCCAGAAACACGAGACAAATTCCGGACATGGGCGCCGAAGGAAGGAAGAGCTCGCGATGACGAGGAGCATCACATACACCGCCCTTCCCGGAATTCCTTTGACGGAGCCGGGCGACGATCTGGTTGGCGTCATCGCGGCCGGCGTCAGGAGTGCGGACATCGTCGTCGCGACCGGTGACATCTTTGTCATCGCACAAAAAATCGTATCGAAGGCGGAAAACAGGTACGTCTATCTTGACGATGTGAACCCTTCCGACCGCGCTATCGAGCTTGCAAAGACGGTCGGCAAGGATCCCCGGCACATTGAGGTCGTGCTCTCGGAATCCACCGAGGTCTTGCGCGCAAGGCAGAACGTGATCATCGTTGCCCACCGCCTCGGCTTCGTGATGGCGAACGCCGGGATCGATGAATCCAACATCGAGCAGGATCGCGGCCACCGCGTATTGTTGCTGCCGGAAGATCCGGATGTGAGCTGCCAGCGCCTGAAGGCCGGCCTCGATCGGCGGTTCAGTGTCGATGCCGGCGTCATCATAAACGACAGCTTCGGACGCCCCTGGCGCAACGGCGTCGTTGGCGTGGCGCTCGGAAGTGCTGGTCTTCCTGCCCTTCAGAGCATGATCGGCGAGCCCGATCTGTTCGGGCGGCCCATGCAGGTGACGGAGATCGCCGTTGCGGATGAGCTGGCAGCCGCCGCCTCGCTCGTGATGGGACAGGCGGCCGAAGGCCAACCGGTTATCCACGTCCGTGGATTCTCCTCTGGCGCTCCAATTAATTCGGCGTCCGCACTCCTGCGTGCGAAAGAACGGGACATGTTCAGATGAACGGGCGGTCACAGTTTGTGCCTACAGAAGGCCGCGTAGTGGCACTCTGCGGGGGCGTCGGAGGAGCAAAGCTTGCTGTTGGATTGCAGCACGTGCTCGCAGAGAGACTAACCGTGGTCGTCAATGTCGCCGATGATTTCGAGCATCTCGGGCTCCATATCTCGCCTGACCTGGACACAGTCCTTTATACGCTCGCGGGCCTCAGCGACCAGCAGCGCGGTTGGGGCCGATCCGATGAGACCTGGAACTTCATGGAGGCTTTGAAGCAAATCGGCGGCGAGACCTGGTTCTTACTCGGCGATCGCGACATGGCGATGCATGTGGAGCGGACCCGCCGTCGCCTAAGCGGTGAAAGTCTCACAGCCATTGCCATCGATATTGCGCGGCGGTTCGGTATTCGTTCAGCCGTGCTGCCCGTCACCAACGACAGGCTTTCCACCATGATCGACAGCACGGAAGGCGAACTCGAATTCCAGCGCTATTTTGTCGGACGTCGTTGCGAACCCGTTGTCAAGCAGATCCGGTTCAGCGGGGCGCAAAGCGCTCGCCTGAGCGAAGAGGTGCTAGCGTCGCTCGATGCCGAGGATCTGCATCTTGTCATTATTTGCCCTTCCAATCCCTATCTCAGCGTCGATCCGATCCTGGCTGTTCCTGGGATGGCCGAAAAGCTGCGTGCGACCGGCGTTCCCGTTCTGGCCATTTCCCCAATTATCGGCGGTCAGGCAATCAAAGGGCCGACGCGCAAGATCATGGACGAACTTGGCCTCGAGCCGTCAAATGCGGAGATTTCCAGACATTATGCAGGGCTGCTCGATGGCCTCGTCATAGATGTCGCCGATGCCGCAGGGGCGGGCGATCTCGGGGTTGATCTACACGCGGCACCTACGCTCATGACAGACTTGCAGTCGAAGATCAGGCTCGCCGAGCATGCGCTTGCCTTCGGCGAGAGCCTTCGCGCAACGCACAAACGGCGGATCAGGCCCCCTTCGATACGAGGCGCGTCATGACAAGACGAAATGCATGGGTGATCATCCCGGCAAAATCGTTCTCGTGCGCGAAGCAGCGACTCTCGCCATTGCTGACGCCTTCCGAGCGTGTCCTGTTGGCCCGGTCGATGCTGGGCGACGTTCTGAGCGCGGCATGCGGCGTGATGCAACTCAACCGTGTCGCTGTGGTCACCAGTGCTGAAGATGTCGCTCAAGAGGCGACCCGTCTGGGGGCTGTCGTGATTGATGACGGCGGTGCGGACGGAACCAATGCTGCAGTGGCAGCCGGGCTCGCCGCCATCGAAAGTCGTGGAGGCGAACTCATCCTCGTTCTGCCGAGCGATGTTCCGGCAATCTTGAGCGAGGACGTCTCAACGCTTCTTCAAGCCGCACAAGGCGACGCCGTGGTGATCGTGCCGGCGCCGCGCGACGGCGGCACCAACGCGGTTGCGTTCAGCTTGGCGCGACCATTACAGCCGTGTTTCGGCCCCGACAGCTTTGCCCGCCACATCGCCGCAGCCGATCGCCTCGGCATTGAGCCCATCTTGTGCTCCAATGCGAGGATTGGACTTGATCTCGATGCTCCCGCCGATCTCTTTAATTTTCTTGAGCTGAACACGACCACAGCCACCGATCGCTATTTGCGTTCGATCGATCTGGGGCAAAGGCTGCTCGTGGAAAGCGCCGGATAGGGCGGGCGCACAATCGTCGATGCGGCGCCCGAAATGTGCTCGAAACTGGTTGCCCAAAATAGGGAGAGCTCCGCCGGACTGCGGAGAGCGTGAGGAGTTCTGAGAATGGTGGATCGGATGTTCCTGGAATCGCTGAGACGAAGTGACATTTCGGCTTCAGAGGCCCTGTCTGTAGTCAGCGACGTGTCCCTTCCCGATCTCATGCGGATGGCGGCATCAAAGCGGGATGAGGCCCATGGTAGAAAGATCTCCTACTCGCGAAAGGTGTTCATTCCGCTTACGCAGTTGTGCCGGGATGTCTGCCACTACTGCACATTCGCCCATTCTCCCCAAAAAGGGCAGCGCGCCTACCTCACCATGCATGAGGTGCTGGCGATCGCGCGTGCCGGTCGTGAGGCCGGCTGCAAGGAGGCGCTGTTTACGCTCGGCGACAAGCCTGAGCTGCGATACCGCCTGGCCCAGCGTGAACTGCACGAGATGGGCTTTGCATCGACCCTGGCTTACCTCAAGGAAGCCGCGCGCGTGGTTTTCTGCGAGACAGGCCTCTTGCCGCATCTCAATCCAGGCTTGATGGAGGCTGATGATATCGCGGCCTTGCGCAAAGTCTCCATCTCGCAAGGGATCATGCTCGAGAGCGCCTCCGCAAGGCTGTGCGGGCCCGGGGGACCGCATTTCGGTTCACCTGACAAGGACCCTGCAAGGCGGCTGCGGACGATTGAACTCGCTGGCCAGCTCTCGGTGCCCTTCACGACCGGATTGCTGGTCGGTATCGGTGAGACGCCGCTTGAGCGCATCTCCTCGCTGCTTGCATTGCGCAATCTGGACGAACGCTACGGGCACATTCAGGAAGTCATTATCCAGAACTTCAGGCCGAAGCCGGATACCCGCATGAGGCACGCGCCGGCGCCAACAATGGAAGACCATCTGTGGACCATTGCGCTCACGCGATTGCTGTTCCGGTCTGATATGAACATCCAGGCGCCGCCCAATCTCAGCCCGGGCGTACTGGACATGATCTTGGCCGCTGGCATCAATGACTGGGGCGGCGTGTCCCCGGTGACACCGGACCATGTCAATCCCGAGGCGCCTTGGCCCCATCTCGCACGTCTTTCCGAGTCCACCGCTGCATGCAGCAAGACGCTCGTCGAACGCCTCGCAGTCTATCCGGCCTATGCGCGTCACTATGCACGCTGGACTGACACATCGCTGCAGAAGAGCCTGCTCGGTCTCGTCGACGGAAATGGCTGGCCGCGTCGGGACGAATGGTGCCCTGGAACAAGGTGCGATCCGCCTGCCGGAGAGCTGGCGATGCTGCATGAAAAAGCCAACCCGCCCGCCGTCTTAGCCGGCAGGTTTCGGAGAATTATCGCGAAGGCTCAATCTGGGACACGACTCGAAGAGGCAGAGATCGTGTCACTGTTCGAGGCCGAGGAGCGCGATTTCATGGCCGTGTGCCGCGCTGCTGATGAGCTGCGCCGATCCGTCAGTGGCGATTCCGTCAGCTATGTCGTCAACCGCAACATCAACTACACCAATATCTGCTACTTTAAGTGCCAGTTCTGCGCATTTTCAAAAGGAAAGCTCGCCGAGAACTTGCGCGGGCGGCCCTACGACATTTCGATGGATGAGATCGGGCGGCGCGCCCGCGAAGCCTGGGAGCGCGGCGCCACCGAGGTCTGCATGCAGGGCGGCATCCATCCCGCCTACACCGGTGCGAAGTATCTTGAGATTTGCCGGTCCGTGAAGCAGGCCACGCCCGACATGCATATCCATGCCTTCTCGCCGCTCGAGGTGTTCCAGGGCGCCAAGACGCTCGGGAGTTCGGTCGATGAGTTTCTGCGCGAGTTGAAGGACGCCGGTCTTGGCACTTTGCCGGGGACGGCTGCAGAAATTCTGGACGACGAGGTCCGCGCGATTCTGTGTCCCGACAAGATCAACACCGCGCAATGGCTGCAGATCATGGCAGCGGCCCATAGAACGGGATTGCGCAGCACCGCAACGATCATGTTCGGCCATGTTGACCGTTACGAGCATTGGGCAAGACATCTGTTGCGCATCCGGGATGTTCAGGCCGAGACCGGTGGCTTCACTGAATTTGTCCCATTGCCGTTCGTCCACATGGAAGCCCCGATCTATTTGAAAGGGCGATCGCGCAAGGGGCCGACCTTCCGCGAGGTCGTTCTCATGCATGCGATCGGACGGCTTGTCTTCCACACCAAGATCTCCAACATCCAGGCGTCTTGGGTGAAGCTCGGCGAAAAAGGCATTCGCGCCTGCCTTGAGGCTGGTGTGAACGATCTCGGCGGCACGCTCATGGACGAGACGATCTCGCGTTCAGCCGGTGCCCAACACGGCCACGAGATGGCTCCAAAGCAAATGGAAGAGCTCATCCGCGCGACGGCGCGCCTGCCGCGCCAACGTACGACACTCTATGGCGATGTTGCTGACCATCGTTATCTCGCCTCGCTGAACCCGCCAGAACTCGAGCCGATTGTTACTGGACTGGAGGACCATCGCGGTGGGGGCGGCGCTGCAGGGCCTCCTGCGCTTGAAATGAGGTAGCGGGAGCGCGGACCCTGCGGGCAAAAGTCTAGCGACGCCGACATGCGTTGCCGCGGAATACTTGACGCGGTTTCGAATTTGTGATCACATATCTCATATTGGAGAACTTTGGAGTGAGCCGTATTATCGCGCCAGCGCACGCTTTCGGCTGGGCCTTGATTGTCCAACGCGTTTCGATTGACCGGCGTTTGGCGCCGTTATCGGGCGCGGCACTCCGCTCAAGCTTGATCCGGGCGGCCGACATGCGGTGCCGCAAGGCTCATTGCATCAACTATTCCGTCGCCTTTGAGTTGGGGAGCCTGCCTTGCGAGCTCTCCAAGCGCACCCTTGCCGTGATGGATATCAGGCCATCACGAGGAGCAGGAACATCGTCCCGCTTTAGCTCTCGCGATGTCGCGTTTTCCGGCGCGCGCACTCAGCTGAACCGCCCAGAACTGCTGTCCAAGGAGTCGACGGGGCCAAGGCCGCGGAAGCGGATCCAGCAAGCAAGAGAATCTGCCCTGGTTTTTAGACCAGAGGCCGATGAGGTCGCCAATCTCAGGCAATCCCCGGCGGCCAATTCCACGATCACACCACCCAGGAGCGTTCATGCCGACTATAGATGAAGACCGAGCAGCCATTTTGAAAGTGCACCGCGACTGGTGGGCGGCCAATTACAAGTGGGATATCCCCTTGATGCGAACTTGCTTTCCGAGTGGCGCCGCGTTCTTGAATTTCAACCTCAGCGGTGATCCGTACTTCGGGCGGGAAGAACTGACCGCCTTTTGGGAGTCGTTCAAGGACACGCCGCGATCCAGGCCTGCGGTCATGCACATCTGGCGTCTGGATGTCCATGGCGACGTGGCTTACCTGCTTTGCGAAGGCAACTTCGAGACCGCCGAGAAACCGGACCAGTACCTGCGCAGCACCGAGATCTACGTGCGCAATGACGGGGAGGGAAAGCCGGAGTGGAAGATCTGGCACTTCCACTGCTCGGAGATGGCGCCGCAAGACAAGATTCGGCAGCCGTTCGGCGATAGCTATGCCAGCCGCGGTGTGGGCTATCTGCCGTCCAGCTTCGGCAAGAGCTTCTCTGTCACTGACGATCAAAAGCCGTAACGGCAAGCGAGCGTCCTGTCGGGGCTGGCAGGAGCATCCTACTTCCGGCGGGACGAACTGATCCCGCCGGTGCTGCAAAAACATACAGAACCGTTTTTTTCTCGTTGAAGTGCCGTCCGATGTGCCCGCCCGGAAGCGAATGGACTTTCGATGCTTGAGCTTGGCTGGAATCGAAGAGCGATCCACAAATTGAGCGTCCTTTCGGCCGTTCGGGTCACCGTGCCCGAGGATGATTCATGAGGCGGCTCACTATCAAGCGACCGGTCGGTACGATTGCCGTGTCTTACCATGGCGAGACCGATGCGAGCAGGCCGCCAATCCTGTTCGTGCATCCCATCAATCTTCAAGGCGCGGCGTGGGCCGAAATTGTACCGGCGTTCGCCGACCGGTTCACCATCGTTCCTGACATGCGAGGATTCGGTGACTCGCCGCCGACCAAACAATACGACCTTGCGCGGTGGGCGCAGGACTGCATCGACGCCGTCGACCGGGCGGGCGTCGACCGCTTCCACGCGGTCGGCGGTTCACTCGGTGGAGCGATTTCGCTCTATCTCGCAGCCGCCGAACCCAAACGGGTCATCTCGGTTGTTGCGGTAGGCAGTCAGCTCTACTCGCGAGATCCTGACAATACGGCGGTGCTATCCACCCTCGAACATCACACCGTCACCGAGATGTTTGAGCTCATCCTGCCGAAATATGCGCTGGGCCCAAACGCGTCTGCCGAAGTGGTGGCCAAGACCATGACGCTGCGCAATCCGAACGGAAAGGACGACATCCGTCGCGTGTGGCGAGCGGCATGCGCGGCCGATATCCGCGCACAGGTGGCTAGCGTCAGCTGTCCCGTGACGGTTCTGACCGGCGAGTTCGACCTTACCTGCACTCCTGCGGCGGGCGCAGAAATGGCAGCCTCGCTGCATGCTCCGCACGTTGTCCTGCCAGGCGTCGGTCATTTGCCGATGCTGGAGGATCCGCCCGCTTTGATCGCCGCGATCAAGGCGCACCTCAAGCGCGTGGAGTTCTGAAGAGATGACATACTCGATTGTCGCCAGAGACCCGATCACCGGCCAATTGGGTGTGGCCAGCCAGTCGCATTATTTTGCCCTCGGGCGCGTCGTGACGTTTGCGCGAGCCGGCGTTGGTGCTGTTGCGACCCAGTCCTTCGTTGATCCAGCTTACGGGCCGAATGGGCTGGATCTCATGGCCTCGGGCGCATCGGCGGCGACGGCGCTCGCGACCCTGCTCGCAAAGGACGCAGAGCGAGAACTGCGCCAGGTCGCCTTCCTCGATGCCGTCGGCGGCAAAGCCATGTTCACTGGCGATCGCTGTGTTCCCCATCGCGGTCAGCTCGAGGCCAATAACGTTGTGGTGTTGGGAAATATGCTTGCCAGCGACGGCGTCGTGCCTGCCATGCTGGCGGCGTACGAGAATGCTGCCGGTCCACTCGTCGATCGTATGCTCGCGGCGATGGACGCAGGTGAGGCCGCGGGGGGTGACGCCCGTGGCCGGATGTCGGCTGCGCTTCTCGTGGTGTCCGCAGACGCCGGTCCAGCGCCTTGGGCTAACTGCCTTATCGACGTGCGAGTTGACGACCATCCTGACCCGCTCGCCGAATTGCGCAGGCTCGCCAAGCTCTCTCAGGCACACACGACCTTCGGCGCGTCTGTCTTCACACCCGGGCTGCTCTCGCGCGAAGCGGCAGCAACAGGTTCGCAGCTTGTAGAGGCGCTACGTATGCTCACGGACGCTCAAGTATTGATCGGCGCCGACCCCGAGCCAACCTTCTGGAAGGGCGTGCTGCTGATCCGTGCCGGCGAGATTGCCCTAGCACTACTTTGGCACTTTTGTTTTAGCGATTCCTACGAGGAGCCTTTCACAATGGGAGCATCGCAGGGGTGGAGGGCGTTCGAAGAGATCGA
>NZ_JBEPQF010000052.1:0-44418 GCF_040547695.1 Bradyrhizobium sp. JR4.3
TGCGAACCCCTCATCTCAAGACAGGACGCCTCGTTGCGCTATCCTCTCAGCCGCGCTGCCGGCCGTCGTGCCTACCGCGCGAGCGGTTTAGTCCTGTGACCCTTAGCCGACCTCGCGCCGCTTTGGCTCAGGTGCGGACATCAAGTTGCACCAGAATTGCGGTCGGACAATTCCACCGGCTTGCGCAGCGACATCGTGTGTTGGTGGGGTGCGCCGCCGCGTCAATGCGTTACCACGATGAAATCCGTGTCTTTTCCCGTCTCCTGGCTAATTCCGTTGTCGGAAACAATCAACGAAGAGGCCGGCGTCAGGAGTTCAGAGATCTTCTCAACCGTATCCTGGGGCATTTCGATGCGGTTGAGCGCCGCGTTGGCTTTGTCGGGTAACGGTTCCGGCGCGGTTTGCTTCGCGGGCGCTTCTCGCCGTTTCGTGGCAGCTTCGGACATACGGGGCAATTCCTCTGGAATCGACACGACGCTCCAGCGAATAGCCGTTCCCTCGTTCTGGAATTCCATTGCGGTAAACACGTGCGTTCCCAGCGGCTCCTCCGGATTTTCGATCTTGACCGGGACATCAAACAACGGCGTGAAGCCCTGACGCACGAACAGCTTGCTCAACTTACGACTGACGAAGATGGAGATCGGGACGATCTTTTTAGGCACGCTTGCAGCGGGAGCCGAGCCCGGCTCCTGGAGACTGGCGGCTTCTGGAGTCTCGGCGCTTGACACCAGTGATCCCTGCGTTGCCGCGGCTGCACCGATGCTCTTGGTTGCGACGGTGGCACTCTGGAATTCGGACGAACCGGACGCGGCTTTCGGTTGAAAAAGATGCGGATTGGTTATCTCGACCGGCTGGACATCACCATGCGCAATGATCACGCGCGTGCCGCGCTTCGTGAGATGCCAGAGTCGAACGGCAAAATCATTTTTCAAACGGATGCAGCCGTGTGACGCTGGATGCCCGGGCACGACACCGGCGTGCAACGCTATCCCTGACCAGGTGATGCGTTGCATGTAGGGCATGGGGGCGGCGCTATAAATATTTGAACGGTGCCATCGTTCTTTGCTGATGACGCTGAACACGCCGAGGGGAGTCGGATGCCCCTCCATTCCCGTGGACACCGAAGAGCGTGCAATCAGGGCCCCGTTGTCAAAAAGCGAGACCCGTTGGTCTGCGAGCGAGATGATGATCTGGAGCGGGCCCTTCGGAAGGGGCTCGGGCCGAACGCTCTTGGCCGTTTCAGAGTTTGTCTGCCGGTGGTGGTGCTTGTCTTTGTACGGAGCGTATTGGCTTCGCCAGAACGTGTGTTGGGGTCCAAACAGAAATTGAGCGTGTGCGATCCCCGCAGGGAGCATGAAAATGGCGAGTACAGCGGTTGTTATCGCGCGCTGCATTGCTGGTAATTCCTTAACGAGCATCGCCCGGTCCCGTAGGCGCGATTCCATCGTTTCGAGACGATGCGCGAAGCCGAAGCCTGATGCGTCATCCTGACGGCGCACCAAGCCTCTCCTCCAAATCTGGTCGCAGTGGGTCGAAAATTGGACCGTACTCACAATTACCGTGGGAGTTGCCGCTGAGACGGGCGCGATTGCTTGCGATCGACGCGTTGCAATCGGGCAACACGTTTCGGAAAAATTGACGAGCGGCCGTTTGCGCCATTGCGCGACCCACATTGATCCCAAGAATGAGCCTCTTCGCATGCTTGGCTTTTCTACACGGCTCCGGTGGAGCCTATGGGGGCGACGGCATCATGAACCCGCGGCGACTTACGATGGTGGCGCCGACGTTTTGCGGAACGGTCGTTCTCGCGGGGTGGATCGTTGGCTGGCTGGCCGGCTTCGGTCCGGCCGGCTCCGAGAACGGCCGCGCAGTGACCATCCAGGACCGCGCAGCATCTCTCGCCGCCACCGCGATGCTCGCGGATGAACCGCAGGCAATCGCAATGGGCAACACCGGACCCGCGAACGCCGCTGTCGCTAGCGCCGAAGTGGCGACGGCCGCTGAGCCCGCGGCGGTGACGGCCACCGACACGACGGCGGCCTCGGATAAATCGGAATCAATCGTCGTGGCCGCGTTGCCCGATCCGTCGCAAACGCTGTCGGCCGATTTACCGCCTGCGCAGGACTCGGTGGACTTGGGCCACCACGATGTCGTCCAGCCGGCGCCGACCACGTGCGGTGCATCCGGCGGTGCCTCCAGCACGGGGCCGCAGGATTTCCGGTATCTCATTTGTTATGTCTGGTCCGAACTGCCGCCTGCCGAGAAGCCGGCGGCGATCGTCTTGCGTTCGTTCAAGGACATCCCGGTCGGAACGCCGGTGGAAGAGATCAAGCGCGCGTCCGACGCTTTCGGTCTGGATTTCACTTTCATGAAGGCCGTGGCCAAGGTCGAGTCCGGTTTCGATCCCAAGCAGCGCACCGGGTCATATATCGGGCTGTTCCAGCTGAGCAAATACGAGTTCAGAAAATTCGGCTCCGGAGACATTCTTAGTCCCCGCGATAATGCCGTTGCGGCAGCCTACAAGGTCATCACGGAAGGCATTCTATTCCAGTGGGTGACGCACAGGAAGCCGGACTTGAACGATCTTTACCTGATCCATCAGCAGGGCTGGGAAGGCGCCGCGGAGCACCTCAGTCAACCCAATCGCATCGCCTGGAAATCGATGTGCGCCACTGGCGAAGGCAGGGAGAAGGGCGAAAAATGGTGCAGGCGCGCGATCTGGGGCAATACGCTTCCGGCCGTCAAAGAGGCGTGGAAATCCGTGGAGACGCTGACGTCGGAGGCGTTCGTCGGAATGTGGCGCGAGCGGGTTGCTCATTTCCAATCGAAATACATGGGCACCGCGACCGCCGACGCCGAGCGGGCGCAGGCACCAGTGAATGTCCGTTGAGTGGTTAGCAGGAGTTGCCGCACCCGCGGGCGAGCGGGCCTTCCGTCGCTGGTCGCGCGGATGCACTTTACATTGTTGCCTGATCAGTCATTCGCGCCGACATCGGTAAAAAGGAACCCCGCCGGCGTCTTGGTAAAGACGAAGATGACCTCGCCGCAGAAGACGAAGTAAGTGTCGTTGTTCTCTTGATCGCGGTCGTAGACGGCCTTGCCGCGCTGGATACACGCGCGGTTTTTCGCCGTGAACGAGGTCGGATAGGTCTTGGCGCGAAATTGCGCGGCGTCACGAATTGCGCTGTCGTTCATGAACGGCAATCGTGTCATACCGGCGACGGCGGCGGAATCGTTTGTCCTCAGCGCCGCGCGAAACCTCTCGATGAAGGCATCGAATTCCTTCTGCAAGGCAGGAGAAGCGACGGCTTTCTTCGCTTGTACAACGGCTGGAGCAAGGTTCACGAAAGCGGTTGCGAGCATAATTCTCAGCAAAAATCCCAAGGGTCGGCTCCGTCCATCGACTAATCAAGGCCCTCCGACCGATCCAAATCCATGGTGTTCTGTTGCGTCAAGGGCTTTCTGGCGCGCCAGCGCAGCGTTAGCCCGCGCCCAGGCGTGGACCAACAGCATTTGCTTGGCGCCCACTGCTGATTTTCAACCCTTAGCCGATCTCCAGGCTGGCGCCGAGCTTGTCCGCTCGTGACGGCGTAGCCGAGCAAAGCCCTCAGGGACTTTAAGGAAATGACCCACGGTGCAAGTCTGCAGGGCATCTGTTGCGGGTCTCTGCAAGCGTCCTCGTCAACAACAATTGCGATCTACGCTGGCTTGAGAATCTATTCGGCAACTCGCGACAGCTCCCCAAGTAGCTTCAACGCATCATCCAGCACCTCGTGAAGCTGCCTTCGTTCAGCGGCCGTATCACGCGTGAATGCGCCGTGCGTTTGCGCATTCTGATTTCCTTTCGGCGCGCCTGATCTCCGTGCGCCGCCGTGCATGCGCCAGCGAGACTTGCCGTGCACGGCGGGTGAGAAGACAGCTATTTTGATCTCGCTCCAATGCGAGCAACGCAAGGATCAGCGCGCGGGCACCGCCCGCGTCGTTGGTGGCGCGGTCCCCATCAGCGTCCCGTCCCGATCAGCTTTTCGGTGGCGTTACACGATCGGGCGGCCCGTGCGCAAGTGGCGCGCCGACAGACCATCGTTGCAGATGGCGAACGGTCAGATCACGGCGTGGAACATCATATACAGCAGGCCGGCGATCAGCATGGCCGCGGGCAATGTCAGAACCCATGCCAACACGATGTTCCTGATCGTGCCCGTCTGCAGCCCCGAGCCGTTGGCCGCCATGGTGCCGGCGACGCCGCTGGACAAGATATGCGTGGTCGACACCGGCATGCCGTAAAACTCAGCGCCGAGGATGGTGCCGGCGGCCACCAGCTCGGCCGAAGCACCTTGCGCGTAGGTCAGGTGCTGCTTGCCGATGCGCTCACCGACCGTCACGACGATCCGCCGCCAGCCGACCATGGTGCCGAGGCCAAGCGCGATCGCGACCGAGACCTTGACCCAGGTGGGAATGAAGCGCGTGCCGTCTTCCAGGCTGGTGCGATAGTTCTTCAGGATCGCGGCATCGCCCGGCTCGAGCTTGGCGCCCGCCTCGGGCAGCAGACGGATGGCGTCGGCCGCCAGGTACATGTCGTTGCGCATATTGGCCGTCGCCGCCGCCGGAACCCGGCTGATCGATCCGTAGCTCTTCACGCCATTGGCGACCTCGTCGGACAGGCTTGCGAGCGCTGCGAACACGTCCGGCCGGTTCAGGTTCCGGGTCTTGAGCGCGGTCCCGATCAGGCCGCGTGCATCGTTCGGACTGACCTGCTGAGCGCCTTGTGCATGCGCCGCGAACACCCACTTCGCCTTGCTGGTGATGTCGACGAACGCCGGCGTGCTCGAATCCGGCATGGTCCGGTTCAGAGCGTAGGCGGTCGGCGCCACGCCGATCAGGATCAGCATGATGAGGCCCATGCCCTTCTGCCCGTCATTGCCGCCATGCGCAAAGGACACGCCGGTGCAGGTCAGGATCAGGATGCCGCGGATCCACCACGGCGTCTTGCCCTTCGGCTCCTGGTACAGCTTCGGCACGGGAACGACGGCCTTCAGCAACAGCAGCAGCAAGGCCGACAACGCGAAGCCGACCACCGGACTGAACAGCAGCGCCTTGCCCACGCTCATGGCCTGGGTCCAGTCGACCCCCGACGTGGCCTGCCCGGCGGGGGCGAGAAGCTCGTTGGTAAGCCCGACGCCCATGATCGATCCGATCAGACAGTGCGACGAGCTGTTCGGGATGCCCATCGACCAGGTCGCGAGATTCCAGATGATTGCCGCGATCAGCAGGGCGAAGATCATGGCGTAGCCGGCGGCGCTGCCGACCTGGAGGATCAGGTCGACCGGCAACAGCGTGATCACGCTGTAGGCCACCGCGCCGGTGGAAACGAGCACGCCGAGAAAGTTGACCACGCCCGACCAGATCACCGCGGTCAGCGGCGGCAGGCTGTGGGTGTAGATGACGGTCGCGACTGCATTGGCGGTGTCATGGAAGCCGTTCACGAATTCGAAGCCGAGTGCGATCATGAGGGCAACGCCCAGCAGCAGCAGCGCACTGATCGCGAGTGGCTCGCCGACGCTTTGCGTATCGGTGAAGATGCCGTAGGCGGCATAGCCGATGCCGCTGACGAGGAAGAGCAGGAAGACCGCCACCATGCTGACATGGGGTTTCTTGTGGAGGTCGGGTTTGGCGGCGGCTTGCGCGGCCGGACGTGCATCGTTGAGTGCGAGATCGGACATGGGGATTGCTCGGCGGTCAGTCTGTCAGCGATGATCCCGGCGGATCAGGAAATCCATGGGAGCCTCAGCTCAGCCGCTGGGCACGGCGCGCAGCCGGCGCAACCGGTGCAGCTCCTTTGCCGCGTCCTTCATCAGGCCATCGGCGGCCTCGCGTTCCTGGCCGACGATGACCCCCGATGTGAAAGCCTGGGCGCGGCGGTGTGCAGGCGGCGCCGCCAGCGCAGCCTCGGTCGCCAGTTTGCGGTGTGTCATGAAGTCGTTCAGCGATCCCAGGGCCGATTGAATCTGCTTCAGCCGGCCGGAAAGAGCTGCAAGCTCCCTCTGGCCGCGATCGCCGTAAAGGCTGCTGAAGAAGTCGGTTGCATAGCGAATCTTCTTGATCTTGATCCGCAGCTTGTGGCGTTGCACCGGATCGAGATCATTCAGTCGCTTGCCTTGCTTTCGCGCCTTCCTGATGCGCCGATCCAGCACCTCCGCGGCGTAGGCGGCGATCGAGCGGTCGTCATCGACGCGAGGCCGTCCGGCTTCGATCCACTCGATCGTATCGATCAGCAGGCGGCGGTAACGCGCCGCCGCGACCGCGTCGCGGGCGCGCTTGAAAGCCGCCATCCTTTGCCTTGAGAACCTCTCGCGGATCGCCCGTGCGCCGCGTGCCGGGACGCCGTGCCTGGTGATCGGCTGTATGCTCTCCTTCAGAAACACGTCGATTTCACGCGCAGGCGCCAGTTCGTCGGTGAGCCATTTCAGCTCGGCCTTGATCCGCGCCGTGCTTGCTCGCGGCAGGATGTCGCCGAACAGCGAAATCGCCGCGCGCAGGCGCCGCAGCCCGACGCGCATCTGATGAACGCCCTCGGCATCGAGGTCACGCACCGGATCGGCGTTCGCCGTGATGTGACGCAGCGTCGAATGCGCGATCACGCGGAATGCCTCGTGCGGCGATTGCTCGGGAATGAGCTCGATCGCCTCGGCATGTTGCGCGCCGCCGCCGCTGTTCGCGACGAGCTGGTAACCGCGCTCGGCCTTGGAGCGCAGATCAAGCTCGGCCCCCGTTCGGCGTTCGAGATGGCGCGCGAGGCGGAACAGGTCCGCGACATGTCCGGATTTGAGTTCCAGCTCCAGTTCGGCAACGGGCCGTGACCGCCGCCCGGCGCTGATGCGGCCCCGGTCGACGGCGAGTTCGATCTGGCTCTTTCGTACGCGGCGGGCCTGCGCCATCCGACGGATGTCGGTCTGGAATACCGGCTTCAGCTTGCGGGGAAGTTTCCCCGTAGCAAGGCGCCGGAGCGGTGTATGGCTGGTCTTGGCAAGATCGGGATTTGCGCCGGAGACCTCGTGCTCCCATTCTCCGCGCCTTATGCCGCCCGCGCTGCCTGCTTTGACGGTTTGCACGTAGCGGTCCTCGATCTTGCGAACGCGTAGCGTTAGGCCGTGGCGCCTCAGCTTGTGCCTGTTCGTATCGTAGTAGGTCGACACCAGCGTCTGCTCGGATTTGTCGCGGCGCTGGCCCGCAGCGCCGCTCCGCAAAATCGACGACAGTTTGTGCGGTGAAATCCGGAATTTCAGTTCCGTTTCTGCATTCATGGCTGGATCTTTCCGTTGCCCATTCAAAGTGGCGCACCCGCGGGAAGTTCCGATGCTGCGAGCATTTCAAAGCGGCTGGCGATTAGGGGCGCCGCAAGTCATGGAAACTTCACGGAACCCGGCGCCAGCGTGCTCGATTGAGGAGCAGCACCACGATTGAAGGAGGCAGCCTTGAGGCGAACGAACGCAATTGCGATCCTGATCATCGTGCTCATCCTCGCTGGCGGTGCTGCTGCGCTTTATCGTCTGGATACCGGCGAAGGAACCCGTACCAGTCGCGCGGATTCGGCAAGGACGGCATCGGATTGAGCCGGGCGGATCCTGCCGAGAGCCAGGCTTGCTGCAGCGCTTGACCGGAGAGCAAATACGTCGATGTCCAGAACCGCGATCACCGTTCGAGACCTCACGGCCGGGGTGCTTGCCATTGTCCATGCGCATCCAGACTGCGAGCTCGTGAAGGAGATCGCGATCACGCCGGTTGAGATCACCGGCGTGGGAAGGACTTGGCACGCGAATCTCGTCGACAGCGGCGGCGCCGATGTGCAGCGCGCGGCCAGCGTCTTGAGGCAGGCGAGAGACGATCTCGAGCCGATGTTTGAATTGGTTGACGAACCGCCACCGAAGGACGAGCCATGAAAAAGCCCGCGATCCATCCAGATGACTTCCCGGTTGAGACCAGCAAGACGACCGTCAAGACCAACAAGGGCGAACCGCTTGCGGACGCCGAAAGCGAGCCGGTGGCGGAGGAGATCGCCGACCGTCTCAACGAGCATGCCTACCGCGAGGAGCACGATCGATGGTCGCCGTGACCTCCGGATATCCACGGTCGCGATCGACGCTACGCGCAACAGCCGTTCGCTGTCATTCCGCCGACGGACTGGCGCGGCTTAGTTCGCGAAGCAGTTCGCCTGCCTGATCCAGCAGCGTCCGAACGTTGTTCCGGTCCGCGACCGCTTCCCCCGTGAACATCCCATGCTTCCGCGCATTGCGGTTGCCGGGCGGCGCGCCTGTCCTTGCGGCGCCGCCATGCATGCGACATCGACTCTTGCCGCGCACCGCCGGCGCGCAACAGGGGGTACCACTACGAGCCCTTGCGCCGCAGCGGCGGCTCGCTTGCATCGGGCTGGTGTTGCGAACGTGATCGCTGGTCATGCGATGGCGCCGTCCTGTACGTCAACGTTCGGCTCCGCGACGATCATGCTGGCGTGTTGCGTGACGTTGCCTACGATCGCCCTGCCGCCGTCCTGCACCGACAAATTCCGGACCGTGATCGCGCGCTCGCCGTTATTGCGGTGGCGGCTCAGTGCCTCGATCTGGCTTGCGAAGGTGCGGGCCAGCCGGGTCAGCGCGCGTGTGAGGCTCTCCTGCTGCGGGATGTCATCGGTGAGGGCGAGGCGGCAGGCGGAGCGCATCGCTGCGGCGTGAACGGACACCATCTGCACCGCGAGCATGGCCTCGATCGAGTCCTTCGGCGCGATATTCTTCACCAGTGAGATCAGGAAGGCGAGGTTGGCTTCATCGGGCTTGCGCCCGATCACGCTGGCCTTCACCAATTGGCTTAGCAGACCATGCAGCGCGTCGCGGTCGGCGGCGCCGAGCGCCTCGGCCAGCAGCCGTTCGCCGGCTTGCGGGTCGGCATGAAGGATCGCAATCCCCCGCTTGTAGAGCTTGATCCGCGGGCTCGCGGCGGGGCCGCTGCGATCGTTTGCCGCAACCGGCAGCGTGCTGTGGCGTTTCGCAGATGTCGTCATGTGCTGTGTCCTTGCCCGAGCGGGCTCATTGCGCGCGACATCGATCGCTCGCTGCGCGCCTGTGGGATTTTCGGGATGTTGATGAAGGGCTTACGCACAATTGCCGCGAGGCGCCCCGTAGTCGGGCGGCGTGGACGCAGGCGAATGTTGCGATGATGGCATTCTGCCGGTGTTTTGCCCGACGAGTCAAACGAAGATTGCGAAGCGCGCAATCCTCGTTCGTGCAAATCCTTCTCCGTGCAAGTCCTTGTTCTTGCAGGTGCCGGCTACTGTGCATGGGGTTGTTTTCGTGTTTTTTGTTTCGAAGTCGCTCCAACCTGCCGCGCGACGGAATGCCAGTATGCAAACGCGATTGCGAAATCCGGCACGGCCGCTCATCATGATCCGCGAATCCGCCGCGTCATGACAAAGCGGCGCGATTGGTCTGGGGAGAGAACGAATGCAACGAACGCTTCGCCTGCTGGCGATCGTCGCCGGATTGTGCGCCCCGACGGGGGCCCTTGCGCAAAAATATCCGGTGCGGCCGGTCAAGATCATGGTCGGCTTCAGCGCGGGCGGCCCGGTCGACGTCGTCGCGCGCATCGTCGCCGATCGGCTGAGCAACAAGCTCGGGCAAGCCTTCGTGGTCGAGAACCGCGCAGGCGCCAACGGCATGATCGCAGCCGAAGGCGTCGCCCGTGCAGAAGGCGACGGCTACACGATGCTGGCCTGCAACTCATCCACGATCACGCTCAACAAGACGCTGTTCAGGGATATCCGCTACGACCCGGAAAAAGACTTCGCGCCGCTCACCACCGTCGTGTCGGCGCCGCTCGTGCTCGTGGTCAACCCGGAGAATCCCAAGACAGCCAACATCAAGACCGTCGCCGATCTCGTCGCCGCGGCAAAGGGTGCGCCCGGCGCGCTTGCCTACGGCTCGGGCGGCAACGGCAACCTCGCCCATCTCGCCATGGAGCTGCTCAGCCAGAAAGCCGGCGTCAGGATGATCCACGTGCCTTATCGCGGTGGTGCGGCGTCCGAGGTCGGCATCCTCGCGCAGGAGGTCCTGGCGGTGTTCGATCCCTTGTCCGCCGTGCCGCTGGTGAAGGCCGGTAAGCTGCGCGCGCTCGCGGTGTCCTCAGCCGAGCGGCTGCCGGCGCTGCCGGATGTGCCGACCGTCGCGGAAGCCGGCTATCCCGGTTTCGACATCTCGTTCTGGGTCGGCTTCTTCATGCCGAAGGCAACGCCCGCGCCGACGCTCGACATGCTGCACCGGGAGATCGTCGCCGCCGCCAACGATCCCGTGTTACGTGAGCGGCTGGAGACGCAGGGCGTCGTCAGCGTGCTCAGTCCGGCCGAGTATGCCGCCAAGATCGCGAAGGAGACCAGGGAACTCGCCGAAGTCGTGGCGGCTGCGAACATCAAGGCGGAGTAGGGCGTCTGCTTGGTGTGCTGCCGACCACCTCAGCCAGCCGCTCGAGCAGCGGGCGCTGTCCTGTGTTGATCTTCCCGTGCGCTTCTGCGAGCGTGAACCATTCGGCACGATCGACCTCCGGAAAGGTCTGACGTTTGCCGCTGCGCGGCGGCCATTCCATCTCGAAAGTGTTGCTGCGAATGCTGCGCAGATCGATGTCGAACTCGGCCGCGAACGCGGTGACGATCTTGCCGCCGCGCTGCTTGACCTGGCCAAGCGAGGTCAGCGGCGTGGACAGCTCAAGTCCAAGCTCCTCGGCAAACTCCCGTCGCGCGGCGATGTCTGCGTCTTCTCCGTCCGCGTACTCGCCCTTCGGGATTGACCAGGCGCCGAGGTCCTTGTTGCGCCAGAACGGCCCTCCGGGATGAACGAGCAGGACCTCGATCTCCCCGCGTTTCCGATAGGCAATGATCCCGGCACTCTTCGATGGCATCGCAGGTTCCGTGCAGGCGGCGCATTCGCTCGGGAAAAGTGGAACAGACGGTTTTAGCGCAGGTTAATAGCCAACGCTTTAACCGAACAAGGGAGTGAACCATGATCCGCCTGTTGGCAACGACAGCCTTAGGGCTGGTGCTGGCGAACGCCGCCTTTGCGCAATCGCCAAGCAGCAACACCAAGTCTGAGCAGACGCCGCAATCCCAGTCCAATTCCGCAGCTCCGTCCAACACGTCGCCGTCTGGCGCGGCACAAACGCAGCAGCCGCCATCGCAGCCGCAGCAATCATCAACGCCGGGAGCATCGACACAGAATACCCAGGCGACCACTCCGTCTTCCGGGTCGGCCAATTCCCCGTCCGGGACCAACGCTACCAATAGCGCGGACACGTCCTCCCGGCCGCCCAGCGGTACGGCAAACTCCAACGCGGCCGGCAACCAGCCCGCCTCGCAGCAGAGCGCCAATCCGCCGGCGGCGAACGCGAACCAGACGCAGGATCGATCCAACGCTCCGTCGAACAATACCAATCAGGCACAGCAGGCGGCTGGTGCATCTGGAACCAACCAGGCCCAGCAATCGCCGAACGCGCCGAGCAGCAATCAGGCGCAGGACCAACGGACCGGCGCCAATTCACAGGCCGCGGCCCGGACCGACGTCAACCTCAACAAGCAGCAGGAGACCAAGATCAGCGCGTCCATTTCGCATCTCAACGTGCGGCCGCTGACCAGCGTCAATTTCTCGCTCAACGTCGGCACGGTCGTGCCGCGCGATATCCAGCTGTCGACGCTGCCGCCCGATGTCGTCGAGATCGTGCCGCAATATCGCGGCTACAGCTTTGCGCTGGTGAAGGATGAGATCGTCGTGGTCGATCCGGCGACATACAAGATCGTCACCGTGCTGCCGTACTCGGGACAATCCACCGCGACAACGACGACGACGCGTGAGCGCAGCGCCAGCAAGTTTTCGGATCGCGATCGCGAAGTGATCCGCAAGCATGCGAAGACCCGCACCGAGGGACGGAGCGAACGACAGACCACCGGCAGCACTGCGCGGTCCGAAATTCATGTTGGTGACCGCGTTCCCGAGAGTGTCGAGGTCGAGGAATTCCCGAGCAGCGTCTACCGGGACGCGCCCGACCTGCGCGAGTACCGCTACATCCACCGCGATACGCGGACCTATGTCGTCGAGCCCAGCGAACGCCGCATCATCGAGGAGATCGACTAGTTCGCGGACCACCGGAAGCCGCTCCATCGAGCAGCTTCCGGATTTCGCATCAGCCCGAAGATCGTTCGCGCGCCGCAAAACGGATGGCGCGGGCCTTCGCGCTCTTTCCCGCCGCGCGCGCGGCGATCATGTTGCGTGCCTTACCGTGGGTGCTCTTCCGGATCAGGGACGCGAGCCGCTTGCGTGCGCGGCTGGCCGTCAATCGCGCCGCCAGCTGCTCCGCCTTGCGAATGATGGTCGTGACCGAGGGCGTCAGGTTCACCGGAACCCAGGCGACGTCTTTCGTCTTGGACAGGCTGCCGATGCCCTCGCAGGGAGCTTCGCGCGGCAGGTCGATCCGGATCGCGAGGGCTTCCGCGCGCTCGGTCCAGTCCTCGGCTTTGGTGCCGGTGATGATGCGGACATAATCGCGTGTCTCACGCGGCAGCTCGCTCTCTTTGGCAAGCCATTTCTGGATCCGGCCGGGGCCTGCGTTGTAGGCGGCTGCGGCAAGTCCGAGATTGCCGAAATCGTCGCGTAGCTTGCGCAGGAATTTGGCCGACGCCGGCAGCGCCTTCATCGCATCGAACGGATCATCCAGCCCGACCTCCGCTGCCGTTTGCGGCATGAACTGTGCGACGCCTTGCGCGCCGGCCTGGCTGACCTCGTTCGACTTGAAGCGGCTCTCCTGCCAGATCAAACGTGCGAAGAACGGCACCGGAATGCCGCTGGCTTCGGCCGCTCCGCGAAGCGCGTGGCAGAAGCGCTCCGTCGGCGAAACCGGCGCCTGCGCGACGGGTTCGACCGTATCCGGCGGCTCGGACGTCTCCTCATAGGACGCACGCGCGTTGGCGAGCTCAAGCGCCTGCACGCTTGCGAGGAACAGTTCGACCACCGGAACAAGTGGCGAGGCCTGAGTGTTTTGAAGAACGGTGTGATCGAAGGCTGACGTTTGGCGGGACACCGACGGATCGAAGTCGCACATCAGAATCATGAACGCGGCGCAAGCCGCGACGACAAATCGCATTTGCTGGAGCAACCTCGAACTGTGGGTGAACGGCCGGCGGTGCGCCGGCGATAAGGAGTTCTTAACCGTGCGATTGCGGCAAAGCTGCGGTCTCACCGGTTCCGCCGGTGTTACTACGGTGTTCCCGCCGGGAAACTCTTGTCTCCGCGAATTTGCGGGCATGGCGAATTGGGACGAGCGAGATGATGCGACGGATGCTTGGCGCGGTGATTTCGCTGTCGGTGATCTCTGCGGCGCTTGCAGGCAATCTTGATCCAGCAGCGGTGAACGACGCTGCGCGTCCCGCAAAGCAAATTGCTGCCGATAAGCTCAACGCATCGATCGTGAAGCTTGAGATTTTGCTCGACCGTGCGCGGTTCTCGCCGGGGGAGATCGACGGCAAGCTCGGGGAGAACGCGCAGAAGGCGCTGAAGGCATTCGCCGAGCAGAACGGCGTTGCATCCGACAAAACGATCGCACCGGAGCTTTGGGATAAGTTGAACGCCGCGAGCGAAGGCCCGGTCCTGATCGAATACAAGATCACGGATGCGGATGTGAAGGGGCCGTTTCTGAAGGAGCTGCCCGGCAAGCTTGATGACATGAAGCCGCTGAAGGCGCTGAGCTACACCAGTCCGCTCGAAGGGCTTGCCGAGAAATTCCACATGAGCGCAGATCTGCTCAGGGCGCTCAACCCGGACAAGGCCTTCGACAAGGCCGGAGTGACCATCGTCGTTGCAAACGTTCCGGCGCGGCGAGAGCTGCCGCACATCGCGCGGCTCGACATCGACAAGAAGAACGGCACGCTGAAAGCATTCGACGAGGGCGGCACCCTCATCGCATTCTATCCTGCGTCAATCGGAAGTCCGGATCGTCCGACGCCGAGCGGTACGCTCAAGGTCACCAGCGCCCACGAGAATCCGGTCTATCACTACAACCCCGACTACAAGTTCAGAAGCGTCAAATCGAAAAAGCCGTTCGATGTTCAGCCGGGCCCGAACAATCCGGTAGGAGCATACTGGATCGGCTTGTCCGCGCAGGGTTACGGCATCCACGGAACGGCGGAGCCCGACAGGGTCAGCAAGTCCGCATCGCATGGCTGCATCAGGCTGACCAATTGGGACGTGCGCGCGCTGGGCGAGCACGTCAAGCGCGGCACACCGGTGGTCTTCCTGGATGCGCCGACGGACTCCTCGTCCGAGCAGCGGCGGAAGTCCGTCGGCAGGCGCGCCTCGAACTAGTCTTTGGGAAAGTCCTTGCGCATCGCGATCTCGGCGGCATCGCCGGGCGATAGCACAGTCTGGTCGAACGCTGCTTGCGGCCTCGTCATGATGTCGTAAAGCGAGATGCCTTTGATCGGCTTGCCCATGAGCTCGCGGACGCAGTCGGCGAGCGTGCCGTTGTAGACGAGATAGGGCGGACCTCGATCCTTCTGCCTCTCGCCTTTCAGCGACGGCCACTTCTTCAGTTCGGCCGGCGCGTCATAGGCGATCGGCGATTTCTCTTTGAACATGCGCTTGGCCCCTGAAGGCGCGGGTAGCCCAGAAGCCTAGGGCGGCCCGGTAAAACGCTTGTTAAAGAATTAGTTCAAATCAGCCGGCAACAAAGGCGAGCAGAGTGCCGTTCGCCTTGGCCGGCGGCACGCAGATCGCAGACCCGCTGCGCACCGCTGCCGAACCAAGCGCCTTCTCGGTGGCCGCGAGATCGCCGCTCACGAGCACCAGCGCAGCGCCTCCGCGTTCGGAAAGACCCGCGAGCGGCACGCCGGGATAGCGTTTGCCGAGCTGCTCCAGCGTCAAGTAAACGAAATCGGCCCGATCGCCACCGGAGGCCACGGTCACGGCGCCGTCGGTTTCACTCTTCGGCTCGCGGTCGATCAGCCGTCCCAGATGCGCGGCCTCCTTCGCGGGTTCGGGCGTCGCGATCAATGTCTGCTTGATCCGCTTGGCCGCATTGGCGTGCTTCATCAGCTCGGGAATCCACACCGTCTCCCGCGTCTTGTGCTGGCAAGCGAAAATGCGCACGCCGCCGGGCGCTTCCGCGGTCGGCCACATGAAGGTGCGGAACTTCGCCGCCGAGATCGTGCCGCCAGGCAGCGTCACGGGCCTTTCGAAATCGGTCGGGCCGATCGGCTCCAGGCCGCGTGCGCGGATTTCCTCTGCGCCGGCAGCGGAATCGACCGCAGTGAAGGCGATGCGCTCGATGCCTTCGCCGCGCTGGTCCAGGAAGGCACGCGCGGGTGCATTGTGCTCGGTCGCGGCGAGCACGCCGAGCAGCTCCATATAATCCGGGTCGAACATGATGGTGTAGTTGCCGGTGCCCATATGTGCGCTGTGAGTGCCGCGCGGCGAGAGGGTGAAGCCGAGCTGCCGGTAATTCTCGGCGGCTTTGTCGAGGTCCTGAACCATGACCACGGCGTGGTCGATACCGATGACGTTCTTGAGAGCCACTGTTCTTTCCCCGAATGCAAACTGACTGGACCGCCGTTGGCAGCCACAAATCCTGTCTACGCTGGATAGGCGGTCAAGTCATTTTCAAATCGGCGGGACATGCGGAAATTTCATTCCGCGAAAGGCGATATCGACGCGCGACGGCGTCAGCGCGCCTGCTCGATATAGGCGGCGAGAATGGCGCGCTCCTCGCTGGTCATTTCGGTGATGTTGCCCGGCGGCATCGCATTGGACCAGGCGGCGACGCGGCCGATCAGGCGGATGTTGCGATGGATATGCTCGGGCGCGTCGAGCAATATGCCCTTGGGGGCGGTCACGATGCCGGCCCAGACCGGCTCGGCGGCGTGGCACATGCTGCACCGTGACATCACGATCTCCTCGACATTGGCCACCGTGACCGGCGCCGACAGCGCGCTCGTCTTGACCTCGCGCGGGCCGGCCGCGGAGAGGAAGAGGATCGCGATCACGCCCGCCGCTGCGATGCCCCACACCCACCACGGCGATTTGCGCCCGGCATGCCCCTCGTTGAAGAAGTGCCGGATCACGGGGCCGAGCGCCAGGATGATGGCGACGATGATCCAGTTGAAGCGCGTGGCATAGAGCAGGGGATAGTGGTTGCTGATCATCAGCACGACGACAGGCAGCGTTAGATAGTTGTTGTGAACCGAGCGCTCCTTGCTTGACTTGCCGAGCTTCGGATCGGGCGCCTGTCCCGCGAGCAGGGCGGCTACGATCTTCTTCTGGTTCGGGATGATCAGCGTGAAGACGTTGGCGACCATGATGGTGCCGATGATCGCCCCGATCTGGTTGAATGCGCCGCGCCCGCTCAGCACGTGGGTGAAAGCATAGGTCAATGCGACCAGGAACAGATAGCCGCCGATGGCGAAGGGCAGTTCGCGTTGCGCGAGCCCGGTGCGGCAAGCGCCTTCATAGAGCAGCCATGCCAGCGCGAGGCTGCAGAGGCTGAACAGGCCGGCCTGGAATGGCGTGAGGTCGAGGATCGACTTGTCGACCAGGAACAAATCGGCCTCGAGATAATACACCACCACCATCAGCGCGAAGCCGGACAGCCAGGTGGTGTAGGCCTCCCATTTGAACCAGGTCAGCTCGTCCGGCATCTGGGCAGGCGCGACCAGATATTTCATGATCCGGTAGAAGCCGCCGCCATGGACCTGCCAGGCCTCGCCCTGCACGCCGTCCGGCAGATCGCTCCTGGGCTTGAGGCTGAGATCGAGAGCGATGAAATAGAAGGAACTGCCGATCCAGGCGATCGCGGCGACCACGTGCAGCCAGCGAAGCAGCAGGCTCGCCCATTCGGATATGATGGATCCCCACATGATCACCCCAACAGATGCGACCCCAATGCCGCAGCCTTGATGACCGCAACCGGCGGCCCCGCCCTTACAATGTGTCGCACCGATCGGCCGCATTTTCCAGTACGATGGGCTGCGGCTGATGCACATCGTGCGGGCATGAGCTGACGTGGGATTCGGCAGGCATTTGGCCTGTCGCAGAACGTTTGCGCGTCGATCGGCGTTGGTGCGCCAGACGTGACGGCCGGGAGGAAACGATTTGAAGAACAAGATTTCGTTCGTGGCGATATCCGCGGGGTGGCTGGTCGTGACCTGCGCACAGGCTGAGCCGGTGCTGCAGGGCAAGGACGCCTACGGCGATTGGCAGGCCGACAAGCCCGGCACGGTCAGGTTGATCCAGCCGCAGGATCTGGTCAGGCCCGGGGCCACGCGGTCGGTTGCGAGTTCGTCGCGCGTGGTGCCGCGCCCGCCGGAGGGGGCGCTTCAGGTGCCAACCGGCTTCAAGATCGAGCTGTTCGCCGAGGGCCTGCGGGCTCCGCGCATCGTGCGCGTGGCGCCGAACGGCGATATCTTCGTCGCCGAGACGCGCGCGGGCAACATCCGCGTGATGCGCGCCGGCGAAAACGGCAAGGCCGCGACCAATGAGGTGTTCGCTGCCGGACTGCGGCAGCCCTTCGGCATCGCCTTCTTTCCAAACGGCGATAATCCGCAATGGGTCTATGTCGCCAACACCGACAGCGTGGTCCGCTTTCCGTACCAGGCCGGCGATCTCAAGGCGCGCGGCAAGGCGGAGACGATCGTGGCGGGCCTGCCGCATGACGGCGGTCATTCCACCCGCGACATCGTCTTCACACCTGACAACAAGCGCATGCTGGTGTCGGTCGGCTCGCTCAGCAACGTCGCCGAGGGCATGGGTACGCCGCCGGGCGGATTGGATGTGTGGTCGAAAACCCATCCGCTTGGTGCGGCGTGGGCGAGCGAGACCGAGCGCGCCGCCGTGCTGGCCTTCAATCCTGATGGCAAGGAGCGGAAGATCTACGCCACTGGTATCCGCAACTGCGTCGGACTCGCGGTCCAGCCACAGACCGGGCTGCCGTGGTGCTCGACCAACGAACGCGACGGGCTCGGCGACGATCTCGTGCCTGACTATGTGACCAGCGTGAAGGAAGGCGCATTCTACGGCTGGCCGTGGTTCTATATCGGCGGCAACGAAGACCCGCGCCATGCCGGCGCCCGGCCGGACCTCAAGGACAAGGTGACGATACCCGATGTGCTGGTGCAACCGCACTCGGCCTCGCTCGGCATGACCTTTTATCAGGGCACGCAGTTTCCATCCGAATACCAGGGCGATGCTTTCGCGGCCGAGCACGGCTCCTGGAACCGGTCGAAGCGCACCGGCTACAAGGTGATCCGCATCCGGATGAAGGACGGCAAGCCGACCGGCGAGTACGAGGATTTCGTCACGGGATTCGTGGTGAGCGACACCGAGGTGTGGGGGCGGCCGGTCGGTGTTGCTGTGGCGAAGGATGGATCGCTGCTGGTGTCGGAGGACGGCAACGGGACGATCTGGCGGGTGACAAGCATGCGCTGAGCCGCGGTGGAGGTGCACCCTCGCCCCTTGCGGGAGAGGGTGGCTCGCCGCGCAGCGGCGAGACGGGCGAGGGGTTCTATCCGCGAACTCCCTTATGCGTGTGCGGAGAGAAACCCCTCATCCGGCGCTTCGCGCCACCTTCTCCCGCAAGGGGAGAAGGGAAGAGGCACTGCGCTTGCGGCGCTCACCCCCGTCTCACACTCGCTCCGCCATCCACCGGCAGCGTCACACCCGTGATGAAATTCGCCTCGTCCGATGCCAGGAACAGCGCGGCATTCGCGACGTCCCACCCCGTGCCCATCTTCCTGCGCAGCGGCACCTTGCTGTCGCGCTCGGCTTCGACTTCGGCGCGGGTCTTGTGCCATTCGCGGGCGCGGGTGTCGACGGCCATCGGCGTGTTCATCAGGCCCGGCAGGATGACGTTGGCGCGGATGCCGTGTTCCGCGTTCTGGTAGGCGAGCTGTTCGGTGAAGGCGATCATCGCCGACTTAGTCGCCTTGTAGGCGACATAGGGATAGGTGGTGATCGCCGCCATCGAGGAGATGTTGATGATCACGCCGCTTCCTTGCGCGCGCATGATCGGGATCACCTCTTTCGCCGCCAAAATGCAGCTCTTCAGATTGATCGCGACGATACGGTCGAAGGCTTCCTCGGTGATCTGAAGCAACTCGGCGTCGCCGCCGGAGAGGCTGACGCCGACGTTGTTGTGCAGCACGTCGATCCGGCCCCAGCGCGCCTGCGCGTCCGCGACCATCGCCTCGATGTCGGCGATCTTGGTCACGTCGGCCTTGAACGCCGCGGCGGTGCCATGCTTCGCGGCGATCATGGCGGCGGTTTCCTGTGCCGATTCCAGATGATGATCGACGCACAGCACCTTGGCGCCCTCGCGCGCGAAGGTCAGTGCGGTGGCGCGGCCGTTGCCCATGCCTTCGCCGGGGCTCTGGCCGGCGCCGACGATGATCGCAACCTTGTCCTTCACGCGCATGTCAGTTCACTCCCGGGATCGGGTACTGCTGGAGTACCTCTTTGTAATATGGCTCGTTGTCGATCTTCATGGTGGCGAGCACGCGCACCACGCCGCAATAGAAGGCGATGGTCAGCACGAGGTCGACCATGTGCTCGTCCGAGAGATGCTGCCTGATCTCGGTAAAGGTTGCGTCCGACATCGCGAGCTCGCGTACCATCTCGCGGGCACCTTTCAGGATCGCCTTCGCCTGTGGCTCGAGCGTCGAGGGTTTGCCGTCGGTCTCAGCCATCAGGCCGGCGATGTCATCGTCGGTGACGCCGAACTCCTTGCCGATCTTCACGTGATGAGTGAACTCGTATTCCGATTTCTCCATCCAGCCGACCTGGAGGATCGCAAGCTCCCGCAGGCGCGGGTCGAGCTTGCTCTTGAAGCGAATGTATCCGCCGATGCCGTTGAAGGCGCGCGCCATCTCCGGCGAGTTGACCAACAGCTTGTGCAAATTGGTGTTGCGCTTGAGCATGTCGCGATATTCGGGCGCGACCTGGTCGGCCTCGAGATAGGGCAGGCGGGCCATCCCTGTGTTTCCTTCCTTGCTAGTGTTCTTGTGACTCGCGTTCGGGCGCTTGCAGCGTCACCCCGCCGTCCACCACCAGCACCTGTCCGGTGATATAGCGCGCAAAATTGCTGAGCAGGAATTTGACGGCGTGGGCGACGTCCCAGCCGGTGCCTTCCGTTTTCAGCAAAGACGCCTTGGCCCGCTGAGCGCGCGCCTGTTCGCTCATGCCGCGGCCATAGACCATCGGCGTGTACATCGGCCCGGGGCAGATGCAGTTGACGCGGATGTTGTCGCGGCCGTGATCGACCGCCATCGCGCGGGTGAGACCGATGATGGCGGCCTTCGATGTCGTGTAGCTCGTGAGCCCGCGCGGCCGCAGCGCCGAGATCGACGAGATGTTGACGATCGCGCCGCCCCGCGCGGTCTTGATCATCGCAGGGATCGCGTGCTTGGAGAGCAGGAACATGCTCTCGACATTGACCTGCATGACGCGGCGATACTGCTCGGGCGCTTCGTCCACCACGCTGCCGCGGCTGCCGATGCCCACATTGTTGTCGAGGAAATCGAGCCGGCCCCAATGGTCAAGCGTGGCTTCGACCAGCGTCCTGCAATCGCTCTCGCTGGTGACGTCACCGCCATGCGCCGCGGCCGTGCCGCCTTCGGCTGCGATCATCTCGACGGTTCGTTCAGCGAGCTTGAGCTCGCGATCGGCCACCAGAACTTTGGCGCCGGCGCGGGCCAGCAGAATTGCGGCCGCGCGGCCGTTGCCAATGCCGTCGCCCGCAGCGCCGCCGCCGCTGACCAGCGCCACCTTGCCGGCGAGACCGGGATCGTCCTCGAGCCCCTGCATGTCGTTCATCCCGAATATTTTCGTGCACTCTAGCAATCGCCCCGAGCGGAGAGAAGGGCCGGGCTCCAGCTTTCATGTCATTGACATCGCATGGAATTGCATGCCGCCGCGCGAGAAGGGCGAACGATCGACCTGCCCCGTTAGGAACCGACCTCACACGATCGCGTTTGCTGCCGGAGCCGTTCCCACGTTAGGCTCTGTCCCGGGGCTTCCCAACCGCCAGTGGCTTGCCGATGAATCTGCTCGATCCACAAGGGCCTGTGGCTGCGGCCAACAGCACCATCCTGGTCGATTCCGTCTTCATCATGCTCGCGATCGTGGTGCCGACCATTTTCGCGATCCTGGCTTTTGCATTCTGGTTTCGCGCCTCGAATCCGAAAGCAAAATTTCAGCCGGACTTCGTCTATTCCGGGCGGGTGGAAATGGTGGTGTGGGCGATCCCCGCGCTCACCGTGATCCTGCTCGGCGGCGTCGCCTGGATCGGCTCGCATCAGCTCGATCCCGCAGCACCCGTGCCTGGCACCGGCAGCCCGGTCCGCATTCAGGCCGTCTCGCTCGACTGGAAATGGTTGTTCATCTATCCGGACCAGCGCATCGCCACCGTCAACACCCTGACGGTGCCGGCGGGCGCCGAACTGAATTTCCAGCTGACGTCGTCAAGCGTGATGAACACGTTCTTCATCCCGCAGCTCGGCAGCATGATCTACACCATGAACGGAATGGTGACGAAGCTGAACCTGCGCGCCGACAACGAGGGCAAGCTGCAGGGCCTGTCGGCGCATTTCTCCGGCGACGGGTTTCCGGACATGATGTTCGACGTCAACGTGATCTCGCCGCTCGCCTTTCCGGATTGGGTGGCGACCACGGCGAAAAGCGATGCTGTCCTCAATGAGGACAGCTACAAGAAGCTGATGCAGCAGGGCGTCGAAAAGGGAAGGCCGACCTACAGGCTCGACGATCCCCGGCTGTTCGACCTGATCGCGACCCAGCACATTCCGCCGGGACCGGGCCCGGAGCCCGCATCTGAAGCAGGCCGTGCGCAAAGTGGAGGCCATGATGCTCGGTAAACTCGACTGGTCGGCGATCCCGTTCGACCAGCCTATACCGCTGATCGCGGGCGCCGTGGTGTTGGTGGGGATTCTCGCCGTGCTGGCCTGGGTCGTGGTGAAGGGACATCTGCCCTATCTTTGGCACGAGTGGATCACCAGCGTCGATCACAAGCGGATCGGCGTGATGTATATCCTGCTGGCCTCGGTGATGCTGCTGCGCGGCGGCAGTGACGCCATCATGATGCGGATCCAGCAGGCTGTCGCCTACCAGTCGCAGGGCTATCTGCCACCGGAGCACTACAACCAGATATTCTCCGCGCACGGCACCATCATGATCTTCTTCGTGGCGATGCCGTTCGTCATCGGGCTGATGAATCTCATCGTGCCGCTCCAGCTTGGCGTGCGGGATGTCGCTTTCCCGACGCTCAATTCGGTCGGCTTCTGGCTGACAGCGACCGGTGCGCTGCTGGTCAATCTCTCGCTCGTGATTGGCGAGTTCGCCCGCACCGGCTGGCTCGCGTTTCCACCGCTGTCGGAACTGTCCTACTCGCCGGGCGTCGGTGTCGACTATTACGCGTGGTCGCTGCAGATATCCGGCGTCGGCACGCTGGTGGCCGGTATCAATCTCGTGACGACGGTGCTGAAGCTGCGCACCAAAGGCATGAACTATCTGCGCATGCCGATGTTTTGCTGGACCACGTTGGCCTCGAATCTTCTCATCGTCGCGGCCTTCCCGATTTTGACCGCCACCCTCGCGATGCTGCTGCTCGACCGCTATCTCGGCTTCCACTTCTTCACCAACGAGGCCGGCGGCAATGTCATGATGTTCATGAACCTGATCTGGGCCTGGGGACATCCCGAGGTCTATATCCTGGTGTTGCCGGCCTTCGGCATCTTCTCCGAGGTGGTTTCGACCTTCTCCGGCAAGGCGCTGTTCGGCTATCGTTCGATGGTGCTGGCGACCATGGCGATCTGCGTCATCTCCTTCATGGTCTGGCTGCATCACTTCTTCACGATGGGCGCGGGCCCCGACGTCAACGCCATCTTCGGCATCGCCAGCATGATCATCGCGATACCGACCGGGGTGAAGATCTACAACTGGCTGTTCACGATGTATGGCGGCCGCATCCGCTTTGAGACGCCGATGCTGTGGTCGATAGGCTTCATGGTCACCTTCATTATCGGCGGATTGACGGGCGTGCTGGTCGCGGTGCCGCCGGCCGATTTCATCCTCCACAACAGCATGTTCCTGGTCGCGCACTTCCACAACGTCATCATCGGCGGCGTGCTGTTCGGCGCTTTCGCCGGCTTCGAATACTGGTTTCCGAAGGCGTTCGGCTTTCGCCTCGACGACCGCTGGGGCAAGCTCGCGTTCTGGTTCACTTTCCTCGGCTTCTATGTCACCTTCATCCCGCTCTACGTCGCCGGCATGCTGGGCATGACGCGGCGCATGCAGCACTATGACGTCGCGGCGTGGCGGCCCTGGATGCTGGTTGCAGCCGTTGGCATGGCCGTGCTGACGATCGGCGTGATCTGCCAGATCATGCAGCTCGTGGTCAGCATCCGCAACCGCGAGGCCATGCGCGACCACACTGGCGATCCCTGGGACGGCCGCTCGCTGGAATGGGCGACGTCGTCGCCGCCGCCGGTCTTCAACTTCGCTTTCAATCCCGATGTGCGCGGCGAGGATGCCTATTGGGATCTGAAGGCCCATGCCAAGCAGCAATCGCTCCAGCATGATGCGCCCGAGTATCATGACATCGAGATGCCCAGGAACTCGCCGACCGGGTTCGTCTGCGCGTTCTTCGCCACGGTCATGGGCTTTGCGCTGATCTGGCACATCTGGTGGATGGTGATTTTGGGCGGTATCGGAGCGTTCGCGACCTTCGTCGTGTTCGCCTGGCGCGACCATGACGAATACGTCATTCCGGCCGAGGAAGTCGCGGCGATAGACCGCGTCAATCTCGAGGAGCGGCGCAGTCTTGTCAGCATGGCGGGGACAGTCTGATGTCAATGACCGCGACCGCCGGCCGTGCTCACGCCGATCCCCACCACATCGGGCTCGTCATCGAGCATCCCGGCCCGGCGCCGAAGCGAATCGTGACCGCCTATGGCTTCTGGATCTTCCTGCTCTCCGACATCGTGATGTTCTCCTGCTTCTTTGCGGCCTATGCGGTGCTGTCTGACCAGACCGCCGGCGGCCCGAAGGGTTCGGAGATATTCGAGCAGCGAAACGTCGCGATCGAGACGGTCTGCCTGCTGCTGTCGAGCTTCACCTGTGGCATGGCGAGTATCGCGGCCGATGTGCGCAACCGGCTCTGGTTCTATCTCGGGATGGCCGTGACGTGTTTGCTCGGCCTCATCTTTCTGATCATCGAGTTTCGCGAATTCGCCGACCTCGTCGCCCGCGGCTATGGCCCATCGCGCAGCGCGTTCCTGACTGCGTTTTTCTCCCTGGTCGGCTGCCACGGCCTCCACGTCTCGGCCGGCATATTGTGGCTCCTCACCATGATGGCCCAGGTCTTCGCAAAGGGTTTTCGTGCCGACGTGCTGCGCCGGATGATGTGCTTTGCGTTGTTCTGGCATGCACTCGACATTGTCTGGGTCGGGGTCTTCTCCGTCGTCTATTTGCTTGGGAGTGGCGTATGAGCGATCAGGCACATATGCGGACCGAACACGACCTCGCGCCGGGCGAGGAAGAGCAACACAGTGTCGGCACCAGGATTCTCGGCTATGTGGTCGGTCTCGTGCTTGCGCTGCTGCTGACGGCGACCTCGTTCTTCATCGCCGGCACGGATCTGGTCTGGCAGCCTTCCATTCCCGTCGCGCTGATCGTGCTGGCGATCGCGCAAATGGGCGTGCACCTTGTGTTCTTCCTGCACATCACCACCGGCCCCGATAACACCAACAACGTGCTGGCGCTCGCCTTCGGGCTGCTGGTCGTGTTCCTGGTGGTCGGTGGCACCGTCTGGATCATGGCGCATCTGAATGCGAACATGCCAGCCATGGATCAGATCATGCCAATGCGCCGCTAGCGCATTGTGCAAAAAAGAAGAGCCGCTTGTTGTGACAAGCGGCCCAAGTCTAGGGAGGAAACGCCCGAGCAAAGCAATCGGGCCAGAGCCGGATTGCCGCCAAGGAAACGCTCGCGCAAAGCGCTCGCGTACGCTTACAAATGCAGAAACTCTCGATGGAGTTCAATTCCGGATGAATACTGTCTCCGGCTTGCGCTCACGGCTGCGTGATGAGCTTCGTCATTTCGGCCGTCGGCAATTGTAGGCCTTGCGGAAGCCCGCAGCCTGGGCGTCGTCTTCCGAGCAGAACCAGCGATCCGGCTTGGTGGTCGCGGGGTAGCTCGGGCAGCCCCGTAAATGGTAGATGCCGATATTGCCGGTCACGCGCGCGCGCACCGCAAGCTTGCCCTTGATGCCACAGCTCGGCGGCATCGTCAGATCCTCGGGAAATAACGCCGCGCGAATCTCCTTGTCGCGGTCGGCGCGGCAGGCGGCGCCCAGCAGCGCGCCATCCTTCTTGCCGGTGCGGAATTCTTGCGGTGCGACAAAGCAGCCCTTCCAAATTCCGGCCGAGGTCGATTTTGCGTCGGCCGCGGCCGACTTGACGTTCGCCTTGACCGGCTCGCGGGCAATGGCATAGCCGAGCTTGACCAGCTGCTCGTTCAAGCTGGTCTTGTCGCCTTCGGCCGTGCAGATCGCGCGGTGCCGCTTGCCGAAACTCTTTTCCGGTCCGACATCGTCGCAACGCACCGATCGCTTGCCAATCAGCTTGGCGAGCTGATCTCGGGCCTCGATGCCGCAGGTCCAGGGATCGGCGTGATCGTCGATGCAGACCTGGTCCAGCTCGGGCGCGTCGACACCGTCGAGACGATAGGTGACGTCGCCGAGCTGGATGGCGTTGCCGTCGCGGACCGTCGCGGCGGCGGTCAGCGCGGAGGCGGGGCCGGTGGTGCCCAGAAATCCGGACAGGGCGAGAAAGGAAACGAACGCAAAAGCGCGGGCGCTGGCAAAGGAGTTTCGGAAGGACATAAGGTCTCGCTATCGATGGCTCGTGCGCCTTGTTCCTAGCATCCGGATGTGGCGATACCAATGGTCTGCGCCCCGCGAAGTGCGACATTCCGGCCCCGCGGCTTTACTCGGCCGTAGCTCTGATCCTATCGTTCGCCGGCCCAGCAGAGCGGAGGCCGAATCGCCCGGGAAGCGGCGAAGGGAGGAAAATTTCGCGATGAAAGACCCCGTGGACGTCCTGATCATCGGCGCCGGCGCTTCAGGCGCGGCGGTGGCGTGGTCGCTGGCCGAGACCAAGATGCACATTCTCTGCCTGGAGCAGGGCGGCTGGATGAACCCGGCGGAATATCCCAGCACGGGCCGGGACTGGGAGGCCAAGTTCTACGGCGAGTGGTCGTCCAGCCCCAACGTCCGCGGCCGGCCCGAGGACTATCCGATCAACGACGACAATTCGCCGATCAAGGTCGTCAACTACAATGCGGTCGGCGGCTCGACGGTGATGTACACCGCGCACTGGCCGCGGTTGCATCCTTCCGATTTCAAGGTGAGGACGCTCGACGGCGTCGCCGACGACTGGCCGATCGACTACGACGCACTGACCCCGTTCTTCGAAGAGAACGACCGGATGATGGGCACGTCCGGCCTGTCGGGTGACCCGCTGTCACCGCTGACGCATCCGCCGATGCCGCAACAGCCGCTCGGATTGTCCGGTGCGATCATCGGCAAGGCCATGAACAAGCTCGGCTGGCACTGGTGGCCCTCGGACACGACGGTCGCGACCATGGACTACGAGGGCCGCGCGCGCTGCATCAATCTCGGCCATTGCACGCCGGCCTGCGCGCAAGGCGCTAAATCCTCGACGGACATCACCTATTGGCCGCACGCGGTCCGCGCTGGCGTCGAGCTGCGTACGCACTGCCGGGTGCGCGAGATCACCACGGACGAGAACGGCATGGCCACCGGCGTGGTCTACTACGACAAGGACGGCGTCGAGCAGTTCCAGCCGGCGCATGTCGTCATCATCGCCTGCAACGGCGTCGGCACGCCGCGACTGCTGCTGAACTCGGCGTCGAACCGCTTTCCGAACGGGCTTGCCAATTCGTCGGGCCTCGTCGGCAAGAACCTGATGTTCCATCCCTATGCGCAGATCTACGGCTATGTGAAGGAGCCGACCGATAGCAACCGCGCGCCGCCGACCTGCCTGTGGAGCAAGGAATGGTATGACACGGACCTCTCGCGCGGCTTCGTGCGCGGCTACGGCGTCCAGTTCGTGCGCGGCGCCGGGCCGGTGTTCGAGGCTGTCGTCAGCGAGCAGAAGGGCATTTTGCCGTGGGGCGCCGATCATCACCGCATCTTCCGCAAGCTCAACGGCCACCGGCTCGGCTTTTCCGCGATTTGCGAGGACCTGCCGGAGGAGCACAACCAAGTCACGCTCGATCCGGTCTTGAAGGATGGCCACGGCATTCCCGCGCCGAAGATCAATTACACGACCAGCGAGAACAGCCGGAAGATGATGGAGCATGCGCTGGCGCGCGGCCGCGAGATTCTCGAAACGGCGGGAGCGACCGACATCTGCGTCAACTCGCCGATCCCCTGGGGCGGCTGGCACCTGCTCGGCACGGCACGCATGGGCACCGATCCCGAACGCTCCGTCGTCAACGAATGGGGCCGCTCGCACGATGTCAAAAACCTTTTCATCGTCGACGGCAGCATCTTCGTCACCTCGGGCGGGGTTAACCCGACGTCCACCATTCAGGCCCTCGCGCTCTACATCGCCGACCAGATGAAGCAGCGCCTCGCCAATCTGTTCGATTGAGGCCGTCATGTCCGCAGACAATCAACTGACGCGCGCCCAGCGCGACGACCTTCGCACCATCGCCGCGATGATCGTTCCCGCGAGCGACGAGTACAAGGTGCCCGGCGCCGACGACCCCGCGATCCAGGCCGACATGCTGGCGACGCTGGGGCGTGACGCAAAATTGGTGGCGGCGGCACTCGACCATCTGGCGCGGCTCGCGGGGCAGCCGTTCGCCGAGCTCGATGCTGCCAGGAGCGATGCGGTGGCGCAGGAGTTTCGCAGTTCCGGCGGGGCGGCTGCGGCCACGCTCGTCCGCGTGGTGCTGCAATGCTATTACCGCGACGATCGGGTGCTGCGCTCGCTCGGCCTCGAACTGCGCGCACCTTTTCCCAAGGGCTACGTGCTCCCGGACGGCGACTGGTCGCTGCTCGATCCGGTCAAGGCCAAGGCAGGCACGCTGCGGCGAGTGCCCTAGCCATCTGGGCAGTCCAGACTTGCGCCCCGGACGGGTCCCTTGCGCTTGACGGAGCAGGCCACCATCTGTGTGAGCCTCAAGGACTCCTATCATGCTGGATTTCACCTCAGATACCGTCGATGACGCCGCGTCATCGCGAACGGAAACGGCCGCTCCGGTCGATGACCGGGCCCTGCTGGACGCCTACTCCAATGCCGTGATCGACGTGACCGACCGCGTCGGTCCGGCCGTCGTGCGCGTCGAGACCGGACCGAAGGTGCCGAACGGCCGCGAGCGCGGCGGGCTCGGCTCGGGCATCGTGATCTCGCCGGACGGGCTCGTTCTCACCAATAGCCACGTGGTCGGCTCGTCGAAGGAGATCCGGCTGCGCGACATCGAGGGCCATGTCGGCGACGCCCGGGTGCTCGGCGTCGATCCCGACACTGACCTTGCGCTGCTTCGCGCCAACGGCGTGCGTGACTTGCCCTATGCGGCGCTCGGCAACTCCAAGACCTTGCGGCGCGGCCAGCTCGTGATTGCGATCGGCAATCCGCTCGGCTTCGAATCGACCGTCACCGCCGGCGTGGTCTCGGCGCTCGGGCGCTCGATCCGCTCGGTCAGTGGCCGCACCATCGAGGACGTGATCCAGACCGATGCTGCGCTTAACCCCGGCAATTCGGGCGGGCCGCTGGTTTCGTCGAATGCAGAGGTGATCGGCATCAACACCGCGATCATCAATGGCGCGCAAGGCATCTGCTTTGCGGTCGCCAGCAACACCGCGCAATTCGTGCTGTCGGAGATCATCCGCCACGGCTATGTCCGCCGCGCCTATATCGGCGTCGCCGGCCAGACCGCGCCGATCCCGCGGCGGCACGCGGTGCTGGCAGGCGTCGAGAACAAGATGGGCGCGCTGCTGGCGCAGATCGAGCCGGACGGGCCGGCGGCGAAGGCGGGCCTGTTGTCCGGCGATGTCGTGATCGGCCTCGACGGCGTCGAGATCAACGGCGTGGACGATCTGATCCGTGTGCTCGACCGCGACCGGATCGGCCGGCGGCTGGCCATGGACGTGCTGCGGCTCGGCCGCCTGCGGGCGATCGAGATCGACCCGGTCGAGCGCAAGCCGGCGCGCTAGCGTGCGGGCGCCCAAGCGGGGTATGACGGTGTCATGCCTCGCTTCGGGAACCCCGCCGCATGATGCCGGCGCATGAGACCTACGACGTCATCGTCGTCGGCGCCGGCGCCGGTGGCATAACGGCCGCGGCCGTCGCCGCCGCTGAGGGCCTGCGCGTGCTGGTGATCGAGAAGACCGCTTTCGCCGGCGGCACCACCGCATGGTCCGACGGCATGATCTGGATTCCCGCCAATGCCAAGATGAAAGAGGCGGGGCTCGCCGACAGCGTCACGGACGCCGTGCAATATTTGTCGAGCACAGTGCCCGAGCTCGCCCATGCGGGCCTGCGCGCCGCCTTCCTCGCGCGCGGACCGGAGGCGGTCGCCTATCTCGAAGCCAACACGCAAGTGCGCCTCCAGCCGGTGAAAGCCTGTCCGGACTATTATCTGGAGCGGTTGGGCGCGACCGCGGGCGGGCGCGTGCTCGAGCCGGTCGTCTTCGACGGCACGCGGCTGGGCGCGCATTTCGCGCGGCTGCGCGCACCGCTGCCGGAGTTCACGCGATTCGGCGGGATGATGGTCAACCGCCTCGACATCCCGCATCTGCGCCGGGCCGGAAGATCGCTGCGCTCGACTGTTCGCGCGATGCGGCTGGTTTCGGAGTATGCGTGGCAGCGGCTGCGGAGCTCGCGCGGCACGACGCTGCATCTCGGCAATGCGCTCGCCGCACGGCTGTATGCCTCGCTGCTGGCGCGGCAGGTTGAGATCCTCTTTAGCGCGGACGTCGAAGGCCTGTCTATGCAGGGCGAGCGCGTCGGCGGTGTAATTATCCGTCATGGCTCGCGCGATCGCCTGATCGCCGCGCGGCGCGGTGTGGTGCTCGCGACCGGCGGCTTTTCGCACGACGCGACCTTGCGAAAACACTTCTTCCCACCCGCGGCCGGATTCATCTCGGCGACCCACACGTCCGCTACTGGCGACGGGCTCCGCCTTGCGACTGCAACCGGCGCCGCGCTCAATACGGATGCGACGAGCCCGGCCTATTGGGTGCCGGCCTCGCTGTTCCGGCGCGCCGATGGGAGCCGAGGCGTTTTCCCGCACATTGTGACCGACCGCGCCAAGCCCGGCGTGATCGCGGTCAATGCAGCCGGCCGGCGCTTCGTCAACGAGGCGCTGTCGTACCACGAGTTCGTGCTCGCCATGCTGCGCGATGGCAATGGCGACCCGGACCGGCCGTTCTATCTGATCTGCGACCGTCCGTTCCTGTGGAGCTACGGCCTAGGCCGTATCAGGCCGTTCACGCGCAATATCAGGCGCTATGCGGCGGGCGGCGAGTTAATCGAGGCCGTTGATATCGCGCAGCTCGCAGCGAGGATCGGCATCAAGCCGTCGACACTCGCGGCGACGATCGCAAACTACAATTCCGATGCGAAGGACGGCCGAGATCCGGAATTCGGTCGCGGCAGCACCATCTATCAGCGATACCTCGGCGATATCAGCCATAAGCCGAACCCCTGCGTCGCGCCCATCCTCTGCGCGCCGTTCTTTGCGATGCGCATCTATCCAGCCGATCTCGGCACGGCGATCGGCATGAAGGTCGATGCCCAGGCGCGCGTGTTGCGCGAGGATGGCACGCCGGTTACGGGCCTCTACGCCTGCGGCAACGACATGGGCTCGATCATGAACGGCAATTGCCCCGGGCCGGGCATCACGCTCGGGCCGGCGCTGACATTCGGCTACATCGCGGGAAGGCATCTGGCGGAGGGGAGTGTGGCCGGGGCGAGTGCGGCCACAGCGTTGGTCTAGCCTTTACCACCGCTGTCATGCCCCGCGAAGGCGGCATCCAGTACGCCGCAGCCCATCGACTAATCACAACCGGCTCGGAGTACTGGATCGCCCGCCTTCGCGGGCGATGACGGCAGAGAATGCGGAGCGCGCATCTACTACTCCGCAGCCGCCGCAAAGCGGCTGTTCTCCAGTTCCGCTTCCAGCCGCGACTTCTCCGCCGCCGCCAGCTTGATGTTGGCTTCCTTGACATGCCCGAAGCCGCGGATCGTCTCCGGCAGCCGCGCGAGCCTCGCCAATAGCGGGATCTGCTCCGCTTTCAGCCCGGCGATCCGCTGATCGATCATGTCGAGATAATCCGCGACCAGCTTCCGCTCGGTCCGGCGCTCCTCGGTGCGGCCGAATGGATCGAACGCGCCGCCGCGGAGGAATTTCAGTTTGGCCAGCACGCGGAAGGCGTGGATCATCCAGCCGCCGAATTCCTTCTTCTGGAGATGTCCGGTGGTCTTGTCGCGCTGTGCGAAGATCGGCGGCGCCAGATAGAACTTCAGCTTGAAGTCCCCGTCGAATTTCTCCGAGACTTTCTTGGAGAAGCTGCCGTCGGTGTAGAGCCGCGCGACCTCGTACTCGTCCTTGTAGGACATCAGCTTGAACAGGTTTTTCGCGACAGCGTCGGTCAGCTCGGTGGACGCTGGGGAGGCAGCAGCTTCCGCCTTGCGCACCTTGGCAACGGCGGTGCGGTAGCGGTCCGCGTAGGCCTTGCCCTGATAGCCGGTCAAAAACTCGGCGCGCGTCGCGATGATGTCGTCGAGCGACTTCGCCGGCGTGGAGGCCCGGCTCCTGAACTGCAGAACGCTGCGCACCCGCGACATGTCGTGGGCGGCGAGACGTCCCCAGGTGAAGGCGAGCTTGTTCATCTCGATCGCGGCGCCGTTGATCTCGATGGCGCGGAGCAGCGCTTCCAGCGACAGCGGGATCGCGCCTTTCTGGAAGGCGAAGCCGAGCATGAAGGGATTTGTCGCGATCGAATCGCCCATCAGCGCGGAGGCAATACCTGTGGCGTCGATGATGTCGAGGTTGTTGTCGCCGACGGCGTCGCGCAGCACGGTCTGCATCGTGTCCATCTCGAAATCGAGATCCGGATTTTGCACGAAGCTCGCGGTCGGCTGCAGGTCGGCGTTGACATAGGCCTTGGTTACGCCGCGCTCGGCGCGGCTGAGCGCGGAGGGACCGGCCGAGACGATCATGTCGCAGCCGAGGATGACGTCGGCGCCGCCCGTGGTGATGCGGACCGCGGAGATGTCTTCCGGCTTCGCGGCGATGCGTACATGGCTCATCACCGCGCCGTTCTTCTGCGACAGGCCGGTGAAATCCAGTGCCGAGCAGCCGCGGCCGTCGACATGGGCGGCCATGCCGAGCAGCGCGCCGATGGTGATGACACCGGTGCCGCCGATTCCGGTGACGAGAATGTTGTAGGGGGCGTCCAGCTCACGCGCGGGGGGCAGCGGCAGGTCGACAAACAGCTGGCCTGAGTCGACTGTCGATGTCTTGATCCGCTTGAGCGTGCCGCCATGCACGGTGACAAAACTCGGACAAAAGCCCTCGACGCAGGAAAAGTCCTTGTTGCAGTTCGACTGGTCGATCTGGCGCTTGCGGCCGAACTCGGTCTCCAGCGGCTGCACCGAGACGCAGTTCGAGGCTTGCGAGCAGTCGCCGCAGCCTTCGCAGACCAGCTCGTTGATGAAGGCGCGTTTGGCGGGATCCGGATACAGCCCGCGCTTGCGGCGGCGGCGCTTTTCCGCGGCGCAGGTCTGGTCGTAGATGATGACCGTAAGGCCCTTGATGTCGCGCAGCTCGCGCTGCACGGCATCGAGCTCGCGGCGATGATGGATGGTCGCGCCTTGCGGGAAGTAATTGCCGTCAGGGTACTTGGTGGGATCGTCGGAGACGATCGCGAGGCGCTTGACGCCCTCGGCCCAGACCTGTTGAGCGATCTGGGCAACGTTGAAGCCGCCCTCGGCCGGCTGGCCGCCGGTCATCGCGACGGCGTCGTTGTAGAGGATCTTGTAGGTGATGCTGATGCCGGCGGCCGATGCCGCGCGAAGGGCAAGCAGTCCGGAATGGGTGTAGGTGCCGTCGCCGAGGTTCTGGAAGATGTGCTGCTCGGTGGTGAAGGGCGCTTGTCCGATCCAGTTCACGCCCTCGGCGCCCATATGCGAGATCAGATCGGTGCGGCGGGTCGGCATGCTCAGGGCCATGCCGTGGCAGCCGATGCCGGCCATGGCGCGGCTTCCCTCGGGCACGCGCGTCGAGGTGTTGTGCGGGCAGCCCGAGCAGAAGAATGGCGTGCGCGCCAGTTTGATTTGCTGGGAGGCCGGAACAGGAGTGTCGAAGGCCTCGAGCCGGGCGAGGCGCTGCTCAAGCACCGGGCTGTGGTGGCCGAGCTTGCGCAGCCGCGCCACCAGTGCGGCTGCAACGACGGTCGGCGTCAGTTCGCCCTCGCTCGGCAATAGCGGCGCGCCTCGCTCGTCGCGTTTTCCCGTCACGGTCGGGCGCCGGGACGCATCGATGTTGTAGAGGATGCGCATCAGCTGGTCTTCGATGAAGCCGCGCTTCTCCTCGACCACCAGCACGTCCTGAAGTCCTTCGGCGAAGCGCTTGGCGCCGGTTTCCTCGAGCGGCCAGGTCAGTGCGACCTTGTAGATGCGCAAGCCCAAATCCTGCGCGTCCTTGTCGGTAATGCCCAGATCGGCCAGCGCCTGCCGCAGATCGAGATAAGCCTTGCCGGTCGCGACGATGCCGAGCCGTGCCGGCCTGGAGTCGAGCACGATGCGGTCGAGCTGGTTGGCGCGCGCAAAGGCCTGCACCGCCGCCATCTTCGGGCCGAACAGGCGCCTTTCCGCGTCGAGCGGCGGATCGGGCCAGCGGATGTTGAGGCCGCCGGGCGGCATCTCGAAATCTTCGGGGAGCTTGATCTGGATGCGTTCGGGATCGCTGTCAATCGAGGCCGAACTCTCCACCGTCTCGCTGATCGCCTTGAAGCCGACCCAGCAGCCGGAGAAGCGCGACAGCGCAAAACCGTAGAGGCCGAGGTCGAGATAGTCCTGTAGCGTGGCCGGGTTGATGACGGGGATCAGCGCCGCTGCGAAGACCTGCTCGCTCTGGTGCGCCAGTGTCGAGGACTGGCAGCCGTGGTCGTCGCCGGCGAGCGCGAGCACGCCGCCGTTGAGCGAGGTGCCGGCGGCATTCGCATGCTTGAGCGCGTCGACCGAGCGATCAACGCCCGGCCCCTTGCCGTACCAGATGCCGAACACGCCATCGACCTTCGCGCCGGGAAACAGGCCGACCTGCTGGCTGCCCCAGACGGCGGTCGCCGCGAGGTCCTCGTTCAAGCCGGGAACGAAGGCGATGTCGTGCTGCTGGAGGTGTGACTTCGCGCGCCACAATGCGTGGTCGTACATGCCGAGCGGGGAACCGCGATAGCCCGAGATGAAGCCGCCGGTGTTGAGGCCCTGAAGCCGGTCGCGTTCGCGCTGCAGCATGGGCAGCCGGACCAACGCCTGAGTACCGGACAGGAAGATCCGCTTCGATTCGAGCCGGTATTTGTCATCCAGCTCGACCTGCATCAGCGTCATTTCAGGAGTCCTCGTCTCTTGTTTGGCTTTTCTTCGACTTGGGGTTTGCGCTGCGGGAGGGAGGAGCGGCTGCGCGACGCGAATTGTGACAGTCAAAAGCATGCACAGACGAAGTCAATATCGCTGGCCGCATCCGTGGCGCTCCTGCTGGTCATGGCTTCCTGTGGAGAGCACCATGACGGCAAGCGCGTTTCGACACTGAGATTACGGAGATAGCTGAGGCTCCGATCGGGCCATGGCGCCACCCGCGCCAGATGCTCCAAGCAGAGGTATTGCGCGGCACGGCCGATATCGTTGCTGCGCCGACAGCCCTCGACGTCTTCGCGAACTCATGCCTCTGGCGACCCCATGATCCTCAAGACCTGAAGGTCGCTCTACATGACGACGCTGAAGGCCTCTTGCGCGCACCATGGGGAGGAGCATCGGGGGCTGTATGGAGCGGGTCGCTAGCGCCACCTTCGTCGTTCCGGGGCGCGCGTCGCGCGAGCCCGGATCGATTTCAGCGCGTGTTTAGCCGCCCGATGGATTCCGGGTTCGACGCTTACGCATCGCCCCGGAATAACGACGGAGAGCGCTCATCCTTTGGGCAAATGCACGCCGCAAAGCCGCCGCACAGCGAATAAGCAGACCCCGGCTTTCCTAATAACATTCTGACAGCGCAGTAAATTTTCCTGCGCCGTCGGCTTAATCGCAATTGTACACAATGGCATGGCGCTTGCAGAACTCCTGCAGAGAGAGTTCTCGCGGGGGCCTTGAGTCATGTTGAACTCAACCAAGCCGACACTGGGTGTCATCAGCGCCGAACCGGAGCCGGTCAAGCTCGACTGGCCGGCCACCGCGCTTCTCATCATCGACATGCAGCGCGACTTCATGGAGCCCGGCGGTTTCGGCGAGACGCTGGGCAACGACGTCAGCCAGCTCGCGCGTGCGGTGAAGCCGATCGGTGCCGTGCTGAAGGCCGCGCGGGATACCGGCATGCTGGTGATCCACACGCGCGAGGGCCATCTGCCCGATCTCTCCGACGCGCCGCCGGCGAAAGTCGAGCGCGGCGCGCCATCCCTTCGCATCGGCGACCCCGGTCCCATGGGACGCATTCTCATTCGCGGCGAGGCCGGCCACGACATCATCCCGGAGCTCTATCCGCTCGACAGCGAGATCGTGATCGACAAGCCCGGCAAGGGCGCATTCTACGCCACCGAGCTCACCGACGTGCTGGAGAAATACGGCATCGAAAATCTGCTGGTGTGCGGCGTCACCACCGAAGTGTGTGTCAACACCACCGTGCGCGAGGCCAACGACCGCGGCTATCGCTGCGTCGTCATCTCGGACGGCTGCGCGTCCTACTTCCCCGAATTTCACGAGATGGGCCTGAAGATGATCAAGGCCCAGGGCGGCATCTTCGGCTGGGTCGCAAGCTCAGCCGCGGTTCTGGAGGCGATGAAGATTTCCACATCAGCGTAGGGGCATCACGATGAGCACAGGCACGACAGGGACGGCCGGCACCTCCGAGTTCAAGCCGGCACTATGGACACCGGGCGACTGGAACGCGTTTTTCGGCTTCGGCACCAACATCCTCGTCAACATGCTGGTGCTCACGGGCCTGTTGCGCTTCGTGTTGAAGATGCCCGACTCACTCGTGTTCGGCCGCATCCTTCCCGCACTCGGGTTGATGATGTGCCTTTCCACCTTCTACTACGCGTACCTCGCCTATCGTCTCGCGCAGAAGACCGGTCGCAACGACGTCTGTGCGTTGCCGTCAGGCGTCAGCGTGCCGCATATGTTCATCGTCACCTTCGTGATCATGCTGCCGATCACGATCAAGACCGGCGATCCGCTCAAGGGCTGGTCGGCCGGCCTGGTCTGGGTGTTCTTCCAGAGCTTCATCCTGATGATCGGCGGCTTCATCGCGCCGTTCATTCGAAAGATCACGCCGCGCGCGGCGCTGCTCGGTACGCTCGCCGGCGTCTCCGTCACCTTCATCTCGATGCGACCGGCGCTCGAAATGTACATGACGCCACAGATCGGCCTGGTCTGCTTCGCCATCATCCTGGTGAGCTGGTTCGGCGGCGTGAAATATTGGCGCGGCATTCCCGCCGGTCTCGTTGCGATCGCGGTGGGCATGGTTATCGCCTGGGGCTCGAACCTGTTCGGCCTCGGTCTCGGCGGGCTCAGCGTCAAGGGCGTCGGTGATGCCTTTGCCAATTTCGGCTTCTCGGTGCCGATCCCGGCGGTGGGCTACGTCTTCTCTGGTTTCGAATTCCTCGGAATCATCCTGGTCACCGCCATTCCGTTCGGCATCTATGATCTTGTCGAGGCCATGGACAATGTTGAGAGCGCGGAAGCGGCCGGCGACGAATATCCGACCACGCGCGTGCTCACCGCCGACGGGATCGTCAGCCTGATCGGCTGCCTGATGGGCAACCCCTTTATCAACGCCGTCTATATCGGCCATCCCGGCTGGAAGGCGATGGGCGGCCGCATCGGCTATTCGGCCGCGACCGGCATCATGGTGGTGGTGCTGGCCTGGTTCGGCATCATCTCGGTGCTGCTGGCGCTGGTCCCGGTCGTCGCGATCTCGCCGATCCTGCTCTATATCGGCATGCTCATTGGCGCGCAGGCGTTCCAGACCACGCCGATCAAGCACGCGCCCGCGATCGTGCTGGCGCTGACGCCGCATTTGGCCGCCTGGGCCAAGCTCCAGATCGACACCATGCTGGGCTCGACCATGAACGCGGCTGCGACCGTCGGCGGAATGGCCGCCGACAAGGCCGACGCGGTCAAGGCGGCCGCGATTGCAGCGCTGCCGCAGCAGGGCGTGTTCTATCACGGACTCGAAGTGATGGGCGGCGGCTCCATCCTCGGCGGCCTGATCCTGGGTGCGATCGGCGTCTTCATCATCGAGCGCGACTTCGAGAAAGCCTCGGCATTCGCGCTGGTTGGTGCGGTCCTGACTTACTTCGGCTTCATGCACGGCGAAGCCGTCGGCATCGGCGGCGGATTTGGCGTCACGCCCGCGGTCGCGTTCGCCTATGCCGTGATGGCCGCCGGTCTGTTCGCGGCCAGCAGGCTCGGCGCGAGCGAGCCTTACATGCCGCACGCGGACATGCACGCGGCACCGGCGGAGTAGCTACCCGCCCTTGACGGCACCAGCGGTGAGCCCGGCGACGATCTGTCGCTGGGCGAACACCGTCAGCAGCAGCACCGGGAGGGTGACGATCAGCGCGGCGGCCGCGAGCGGCCCCCAGCTCAACTGGTCGAACGAAATCATGTTGTAGACGGCGACCGGCAGGGTGCGGGTCTCGCGTCCGGCCAGCACGATGCCGAACACAAAGTTGTTCCAGGAGAAGATCACAGCCAGGATGAAGGCAACGGCGATGCCGGGCTTGGCGATTGGCAGGGCAACGTGCCGAAAGACCTGCCAGCGCGTGGCGCCGTCGATGAGGGCTGCTTCTTCCAGCTCCATCGGCGTCGTCTCGAAATAGCCGATCATAATCCAGATCACGATCGGCACCGTGACCACGAGGTGGATGATGATCTGCGGCACCAGCGTGCCCAGCAATCCCAGCCATTGAAACATGAGAAACAGCGGGATCAGATAGGACAATCCCGGCGTGATACGGGCGATCAGGATCACGATCGCAGATTTGTGCGCGGCCATCCGCGCGATGCCGTAGCCGGCGGGAACGCCGACGAGCAGCGCAAGCAACGTCGCGCTGCCGGTCACGATCAGGCTGTTGATGAAATAGGTCAGGAAGCGGTTGGAGGCGAGCACGTCGGCATAGTTCTTCCAGGCGACATGCTCGGGGAAGAACACCGGCGGGTAGGCGGCGTTGTCGATCTCGAATTTGAGCGACAGCGACAGCATCCAGAGAAAGAACAGGATCGCCGGCGACACGATGAGGAACACCGAGAACCACAGGCCGATTTTGCCGACGATTTGCCTTGGACTCATGTGCCGCTCGCGATCTCGGTCCACAGCATGCGCTGGCGCGCGTAGAGCATCACCGCCGCAAGCAGGACGATCAGCAGGAAGAACACGACAGCAATCGCCGAGCCGTAGCCGAGGTCGTAGTAGGAGAAGGCGACGCTGTAGAGATAGATGTTGATCGTCTCCGACGCCGATCCCGGTCCACCCTGGGTGATTGCGAAAATGATGTCGAAGCTCTTCACGGCGTCGATCATGCGGATCATGCCGGCGATGAACAGGAACGGCATGATCAGCGGCAGGGTGATGAAGCGGAACACCTGCCAGATGCTGGCGCCGTCGATCTGTGCGCTTTCATAAGGCTCGGTCGGGATCGCGGCGAGGCCGCCGAGCACGATCAGCATGACCAGCGGCGTCCATTGCCAGGTCTCGACCAGCACCAGCGAAGGAATGACGGTGGCGGGATGGAATACCCAGAGCTGCGCAGGGATTCCGACCAGTGACAGCAGATAGTTCAGCACGCCGAGCTGCGGGTGGAACATCATGGTCCAGACCAGCGCGATCGCCACCGGCGTCGCCATCATCGGCATGATGAAGACGCCGCGCAGAAAGCCGCGGCCGGGAAATTTCTGGTGAAACACCACGGCCGCGAACGTGCCGAGGACGAGCGGCAGCAGCACGGACAGCATGGTGTAGACCAGTGTATGCCCGACGGCCTCGATGAAGCGGGGGTCGCTCGTCAGCCGCAGATAATTGGATAATCCGACGAACGTGGTCGAGGAGCCGACCTTCCACTCGTTCAGGCTCATCCAGATCGTGAAGACCCACGGGAAGATGATGATCGCGATCACGACGACCAGCGCCGGCACCACGAACGGCCAGTACGACGGCGGCCGCAACTCCTTCTCCGGCGCGACATCAGACTGTGCCGCGCCCGGAGTCGATTGTGTCAACGCACTCACGCCTTCTCGCTACGCTCCAGGATCGGCCGGTACTGATCGTTGGCCTTCTTCAACTCGGCGGCAGGATCGGCGCCGGACAAGGTCGCCGTGACGGCGGCGCCGACGATGTCGCGGAATTCGGCGACCGGGATCACGACGGGCAGGCCCAGCTTGCTGATCTTGCCGGAATCGATCACCGATTGCAGCCACTCCTTGGTCTTGACGCCCTTCTGGACCTCGGGATCGCCAAGGATCGAGTTGCGGAACGGTACGCCGCCGCCGGCCTGCAGCAGCCGCGCTCCTTGCGTTTTCGAGACCACCCATTGGCAGAGCAGATAGGCGGCTTCCTTGTTCTTGCTCGCAGCGGCAACGCCGATGCCGTCGCCATAGGTCGAGGAATATTGGCCCCTGGGGCCGGCGGGCACGACGGTGTAGCCGACCTTGCCGACAACGCGCGAGGCAGCCGGATCTTCCAGCGGCGGCGCCCAGCCGACGCCGTCGATCCACATCGCGGATCGGCCTTGCGTGAACGAGGCCATCGACTCCATCCAGTTAAAGCCGGCGACGCCTGGAGGTGCCGATTTGGTCAGGAGCGTCTGATACAGCTTGGTCGCGGCAATGGCTTCCGGACCGTCGGTCAGGATGTTGCCCTTGGCGTCGAGGAATTCTCCGCCATAGTTGAGGAAGAAGTTGCTCCACATCGCCATGTTGGCGTTGCGCAAGCCGCGCCCGACAAAGCCGTAGATGCCTTCCTTGGTATCGGTGAGCTTCTCGGCCGCCGCAGCCATCTCGTCGAGGGTCTTGGGAACGGCGACGCCCTTCTTCTCGAACAGCTCCTTGTTGTAATAGAGGATGAAATAATCGACCGACCACGGCAGCGACAGCATCTGGCCCTTGTCGTTCCTGGCGTATTGCAGGCCCGCGGCCGAGAAGTCACTTTCGACGAGATCGGGCGCGGTCAGCGCCGGGTCCTTCATGAAGGGCGTCAAGTCGGCGAGCCAGCCGGCCTTCTCGAACTGCCGCTTCTGCACGTGATAGCTGAGATGGACGACGTCGAAGCTCGGACGGCCCGAGGTGAACTCGATCACCACCTTCTGGCGCTGCTGCTGCTCGGGAATCTGCTCCGCTTCGACCTGGATGCCGGTGAGCTCGGTGAACTCCTTGACGTATTTTTGCAGGTTGTCGCCGCGGGGCCCCTTGGCGAGGATCACCTCGAGCTTGGTCCCTGCGTATTTCTTCCAGTTCACCTCGGCGCGCGCCGGCATTCCCGTCAGGCCGAGCGCTCCAGCTGCGGCCGTGCCGGTCAAGAGCGTACGACGCGAGATTTTGTGGTTGACCACTTTAGGTCCCTCCCTGTGACTCAATTTGGGCGGATACTAGCGGCCGTTCTGCGTCTGCCTAGCCCTAATCTGTGGAATTCAGGGCCGCACGGCCGGCGTTTCCATCGGCAAGCCATGCGCTCGCGACATCAGATAGAGTTCGAGCGCGACCAGCTCGGGCGCGCCGAAATCATAGGCCTGGGCGCGGACGCCCGTCATGCAACTGCGTAGCCGGCGCTCCAGCGATCCCAGCGTCTGCCATTCCAGGCGATAAAGCGGATAGCCGGTCGGCTGTCCCTGCGTGATCGGCGCGCCGGCAAGTCGCTTGTTGAAATTGTCATCGTGGCAATTGGTGCAGGCAAGGTTGAGCTGGCCCTCGCGCTGCATGAAGAGGTCGCGGCCCTGTTCGACGAATGGCTTCAGTTGCGGGTCGTCGCCAGCCGTGATCGCAGCGCCGCGCGATTGGTGCGCGACGTAGGCGGACAGGGCCAGCAGGTCGCGGCTCTCGTAGGGGAGCGCCGGTGCCTGCTGATGATTGCTGCGGCAGAGATTGATGCGCTGGTCGAGCGTGACGGGGCGCGCCAGCGCCTTGTCGAAGGCCGGATAGCGCGCGGCGACGCCTTTCATGCTGCCGCGTGCATCGCCATGGCAATCCGCACAGGCCTTGTCGGCGCTGCCGGTCCTCTTCGTCCACAACGCCTCACCATCGAGCACGAACAGCATCCCGGGATTTGAGGTGTCGTCATCCTGCATCGCGCGGGTGTCGAGCCCCATGAACGAATAGCCGGAGCGGCGCGCATCCGGCGGAATCTCGCCGGCGAGCAGGGCAGGGCCGGTGGCGAGGAGCGCCGCGGCCGATATCGTGCGCCAAAAACTCATTCGACCGTGATCGACGCCGATGCGCTGGACGAATAACCGTTATCGCCGATCCACTCGAACTCGAACTTGCCGCTCTCCTTCGCGACCGTGAAGAACGACAGATAGGGATTGGCCGCAATCGCCGGAAAGAGATCGGCGCGAAAAATCTCGGTGCCGTTATAGCGGCACGTAAAGCTCGTGATGATGTCGCGCGGTACCAGCGCCCCATCCGCGGTGTGGCGGAAGCCGGTCTCCATGATGTGCGAGGTCAACGTGCGGATCTCGATGATTTCGCCGCGTCTGGCTTTCGTGGGAACGTTGATGAGCGCAGCCATCAATTCATCTCCTCGGTGCAGGCGGCCAGCGTCACGACGATTTCGGTCGTGACCTGCCAGAACGTATCGTCGGAAAGACGCGCGATCGCCACCACCTTCTGGGTGTCGGCGAGCCGAATCCGGGTCGAGATTTGGGCGCGGCCGGAGGAGGGGCCGAGATGGAAGTTGCCGATGTTCGGCTGCGGGTTCTTCTCGTTGAAGACGTGGATGCTCTTGACGTAGTCGTCCGCCGTCATCGGGCTCGCGACGCTCACGGTCATCGGCACCGTGTTGCCGTTCTCGACCAGCGGCGGAATGTCGAGCTTCACCTTGCCGGTGCGGACCGGTGCTTCGCCGACCACGTTGCGGATCGCGGCATTGAGCATCGCCGGTGTCGCCTCGAGCGGCCGCAGCGTGACGATCGGGATCGTTCCGGCGACCGTCACGCTTCCGGCAAGAGTCAGGAATTGTCGTCGCGTGGTCGGCATGAACAGTCCTAGTCCCGAAGCGTTGCAAGAAAAGCCACGATGTCCTCGATCTCGGCGGCGGACAAGATCGGTTTGCCGGCGAAATTTCGCCCGACCCGCACGAGGTGGTCGGTGCGATAATAGGACGGCATGATGGTCTCAGGGTTGAAGCGCGCCGCATCGACCAGTCGAAGCCGCAACTGGCTCACCGTCCAGCGGTTCCCCGCACCCGAGAGGTCAGGCGCGAGGTCGCCCTGGAACCGGGTTTCGGAGAAGGGACCGGAATGGCAGAGGATGCAGGTCGTCGTGCGCGCGAGCACGAGCGCGCGCCCGCGCGCGGCATCGCCGGGCGCGCCGGTGAGCGATTCCGCGATGCCGTCGCCGACGACGTTGTAGGGCACAAGCTCGTCCGCGTTAGCAGCGCCGGCAACACTTGCGGCGATCAGAGCTGCGATATGGACCGATGCTTTAGCCAAAGGTGTCCGCCGTGATGGTTTGAAACCAGCGCTCGGCATCGGTCGCCTCGCGGGCACGCAATTCGCGCGGCGCATCGACCGGGCTGGTCGCTCCGCCCTCGACCTCGGCGAAGATGTCGCCCCTGGGCTGGTAATTGCCCGCGAGTGAAAAGCCGTAGCCGGGTGCGACGATGTTGTAGCAGACGCCTATCAGTCGCGGCGTGTCTGGTGCGCGGCCGGCAAGGAGGTTCACGATCGCGGCAGCGCAGGCCTTGCCCTGTGCGCTTGCCGCGGACGCCGATTTGGGAATGCCCCCGCCGAGGCAGGCATCGCCGACGACGTGGATATTCTGGACAAGTTTCGATTCGAAGGTCACGGGATCGATCGGGCACCAGCCGGTGGCATCCGCAGCGCCCGCGATCTCGGCGATGCGTCCCGCTCGCTGCGGCGGAATGACGTTGGCGACGTCAGGCGTGTAGTTGCCGAATTCGGTGACGATGGTCCTTGTCGCGGGATCGATCGAGGTCACGCGGCCGCCTTGCGACAGAGAGATGCGTTCGATCATATCGCCGTACAGCTCTTTCCACGCCCTCTCGAACAGTCGCTGCTGGGAGAAGCTGTCCTTGGCGTCGAGGATCAAGACCTTTGAGCGTGGCTTCTTCGTTTTCAGGTAATGCGCGATCAGGCTGGCGCGCTCGTAAGGCGCCGGCGGACAGCGCGAGGGATTGGCGGGGATCGCAATGGCGACGGTGCCGCCGTCCGGCATTGCCTCCAATTGGCGACGCAGCAGCAGCGTCTGTGCGCCGGCCGTCCAGGCGTGCGGCATTTTTTCTGATGCCGCGTCGTCGTAGCCGGGCAGGGCTTCGAAATGGAAGTCGATGCCGGGGGAGAGTACGAGACGATCATAGGGCAGCGCAACGCCATCGGCAGTCATGACGCTGCGCAGTTGCGGCTCGATTGTGGTTACGGCCTGGCTGATCACCGTGACGCCCTCGGCGGCGAGTCTGTCATAGCCAAACTGCTGCGCGTCGATTTCGCGCAGACCCGCGATCACCTCGTTGCTGAACGGGCAGGAGGTGAAGACGGGACTGGGTTCGATCAGGATGACTTGCAAGTTCGCCTGCGCGCGCTTCAGCGCGCGGGCGCACGCCGCACCGCCAAAGCCGCCGCCGACCACGACGACGCGGCCTGCCGATTGCGCGCGCAGGATCGAAGGGACGGCGATTGATGTGGCCGCGGCGGTGATGCCGAGGACGGCATCCCGCCGTGTCACCGACGCATTCATGGGTCTTGTCCGGAAAGTGTGCCGCGGGGGGCGGTTCCGGCCCCCCCCGGGGGTATAAGGGCAGGGGTTGTTTTTGTGGGGGGACCCCCCCCAAACCCATATGTTTGAACGGGCCCCCACAAAAAACA
>NZ_JBEPQF010000053.1:0-43662 GCF_040547695.1 Bradyrhizobium sp. JR4.3
ATAAAACTCGGCTGCCCCGTCTGCTTCACCGCCATCGTCATTCCTCCAAGGCTTTGCCTTAGAGAATCACAATTGACGGATTACGCAACAAGCCCCTTGTGGGAGAAGGTGGCGCGAAGCGCCGGATGAGGGGTATGTCTCCGCGAATACTATCGCAAGAGAGTAGCTCGCGGAGGCAAACCCCTCACCCAAGCGAAGTTTTGTCTACCAGCGGTGCTGCCCTCTCCCACAAGGGGCGAGGGCACAGCCATCCGCAATGCGTTTGACTTTGAAAGGGAAGGTGGCGCGCTACGTCCCCGGCTTCTCCACATCCCACTCGTTGCGGAACACGTGACCATCCGTGTCCTTGGCTTCCGCGCGAAAACGCTTGGCGCCGTTGGACACATAGGTGAAGCGCAGATTGGGATCTTCCGAGATCGAGATGCCGCCTTCCATCGAAAGCACGGGGCTGTCGTCCTGTGTCAGCTTGAGCTGGTTGACGAAGAAGGCGGGAATGTAGAGCTGCGTGACCTGGTCCATCTGCAGCCCGGAATTGTTGGGATGGCCGATCATGATCTGCGCCTCCCGCATGCGGCTCGCGGGCGCCTCTTCGCGCGCGAATTGCCGGTAGCGCATCTGGCCGAGCCGGTTCTGGGCTTCCTCGGCATTCTTTCCCGCTGGTGCCGAGCAGCCGCCGGAGGCCTTCACATAGACTTTCGAGACGTAGAGCTGTCCGTCGCTGAGCTCGGCCACCGCATGGACGTCGGTGTAGTTGTTGACGCGCACGCGCGTCGAGATTTCAGTGACGTTGGCATCCGGTCCGAGCTCGAATTTCGCCGCCATCGGCGCGGGGTTACGATCGATCACCAGCGTGATCGAACGGATGCGGCGGGCATCGCCGGGCGAGAGCTTGCTGCGCAGGGTCACGGGCACGATGGCCGCGTCCTCGGCGCGGTACGGCATCTCGATGCCAATGACATTGCCGCCGTCATTCATCGGACGGTTGCTGAAGATGTCCTGCACCAGTCCCGGCCAGGGATCGTAAGCTTCTTCAGCCTGCACCGGCACGGCGAATGCAATGCCGAGGAGCAGGGCGATCAGAGGCAGTCGGCGCGTGCATCCCGTCATGGTCATGGTCCTGCGGACGAAGCAACGTAACGGACATCGTAGCGCGTCCGCTACTCCCATTCAATTTCCGAAAATGCTGCGGTTGCGTTGCGAGCGTTGTAGTCGTCGAACAGCTCCCAGTGCGGCCGTTCCGAGGCGGCGGCCTTGTCAGCGGCGGTTCGGATCGGTTCGCCCTTCTTGTTCGCTGCCCGGACGTCCGTCAGCAGTGCCATCAGATAGCGCCGCTCATCGATCAGCGCCGCAGGCCATTCGCTCACGGGCCCGTGACCGGGAACGACGCGCTGCGCCGGAATGCTCTCGAGTTCCCCGAGGGTGCCGAGCCAGCCGCGAATGCTGCCGTCCATCACGGGAATATGGCGGAGGAAGACGAGGTCGCCAGCGAACAGCGTCTTCGTCGTCTCATCGAATACGGTCAAATCATTGTCGCTGTGCCCGGCCGGCCAGGCCCGCAAGCTCAGGCGGCGCGCGCCGAGATCGAGCGTCATTGTATCCGTGACAAGCATTGTGGGCGGCACGATCTTCACGGGAGATATCAATTCGTCGCCCATGATGCGCCTAAAATTGTCGAGATAGTACGGGCCGCGCGCAGCCAGCGCCCGCGGCAGCCTGCTGTGACCGACGAAAATGGTGTCTCCGACGGCGAAGGCCGCATTGCCGAAAACATGGTCGGGATGGCCGTGGGTATTGATGACGTAGCGGATCGGCTTGCTGGTGCGGGCTCGCACCGCCGCCAATAGCGCCTCGCCCTCGCGAAAGCTACCGCCGGTATCGATCACGGCCACCGCATCCTTGCCCACGATGAAGCCGACGTTGGCGATGTCGCCCTCGTTCTCGCGGGTCATCAGCGCGATGGTCCCGGAGTGTACGAATATTCCCGGCGCGACTTCGCTCACAGGCAATTCGGCCGCTGCGGCGCATGCTAGCGTCGCTGTCACCAGCAGGGACAAGGCTGCGATCACGAGAGCGATGCGAGACACTTTTCCGCCTCAGTTCAAAGGGTTGCGCGCATTGCACTGCAACAAAGAAAGCCAGCACAAACTCTGGCAAGACATGGCGCGTCATGCGTTGCATGGCTAGCATTCAAACAAGCCTAGGAGGAAGCGCGATGACGGAGGCCGGACGACATCGTCGCTGGTTGTTTTCACTGAGTATCCTGGTTGCGTCTTGCGCGTTCGGCGACGTCGCCATCGCGCAGACCAACGAGACGGGTGACCTCTCGTTCGAGCTGGTCGACCCCAAGGTGCTGCGCGTCTGTTCCGACCCGCGCAATCTGCCGTTCTCGAACGAGAAGGGCGAGGGGTTCGAGAACAAGCTTGCCGAGCTGTTTGCGGACAAGCTCCAGAAGAAGCTCGACTATGTCTTTTTTCCGCAAGCCACCGGCTTCGTGCGCATGACGCTCGGCTCGCATCGCTGCGACGTCATCATGGGCTTCCCCCAAGGCGACGACCTTGTGCAAGGCACCAATCCTTATTACCGCACGAGCTATGCGCTGGTCGCGAAAGCGGGCAGCGGGCTGGAGGAGGTCGACACGCTCGAGGATGCCAGGCTGAAGGGCAAGCATGTCGGCATCGTCGCCGGTACGCCGCCTGCCACCAACATGGCCATCGCGGGACTGATGGGCGATGCAAAGCCCTATCCGCTGATGATCGACACGCGCTACGACAATTCGGCGCAGGCCATGATCGATGATCTCACGGCGGGCAAGATTGACGCCGGCGTGCTGTGGGGACCGATGGCAGGGTTCTACGCGAAGAAGGCGGGGTCGCTTCATGTCACGCCGCTGGTGAAGGAAACCACCGGGCCAAAACTGGTCTATCGCATCGGCATGGGCGTGCGTGGCGCCGACCAGAACTGGAAGCGGCAGCTCAACAAGCTGATCCAGGAGAACCAGGGCGAGATCAACAAGATCCTGCTCGATTTCGGCGTGCCGCTGCTGGACGAGAGCGATCGGCCGCTCGGCGCGGAGACGGCCAAGAAGGCACCATGACATGAGGCGGCGCGTTGTCGCTGCGCTGGTCGCCGCCGTGCTGATGGCGCCGGTCGTTGCGCAGCAGCAGGAGCCGTTCGAGCCCGAGGGTTATCGCACCGACAACTACCGCGCGCCTGTGCCCGCGACGCTCGGCGGCGCGCGCGTGCTGTCGACGTCGGAAGCCGAGGCGATCTGGCACGCCAAGAGCGGCGCCTTCATCGACGTGCTGCCGCGCGCGCCGAAGCCGAAGAACCTTCCAGCGGGTACCGTCTGGCGCGAGGCGCCGCGAAAAAATATTCCGGGCAGCATCTGGTTGCCGGATACCGGGTACGGCACGCTGCCGCCCGCCATGGACGACTATTTCCAGCGCGGCCTCGCGCGTGCATCACACGGCGACAAGACCGCGCTGCTCGTGATCTATTGCCTGGCCGATTGCTGGATGTCCTGGAACGCCGCCAAGCGCGCGCTCGCGTATGGCTACTCCAGCGTCGCCTGGTATCCCGATGGCACCGACGGCTGGGAGCGTGCAAAGCTTCCGACTGAGGAGGCGCAGCCCGAGCCGCGGCCGGAGCAGTGAAGAATTGAGCCGAGCTGTGTCCTCGACGGCCTCGTGGTTCGAGACGACCGCTTCGCGGTCTCCTCACCATGAGGGTCTGACATCTCGCCACGAAACCAGACCTCATCCTGAGGAGCCCGCCGTAGGCGGGCGTCTCGAAGGATGCCGCAAAGATCCCGGCCTACTGCTTCTGCAACTTCGTCAGCGTACCCGTGCCGTTATTGTCGGTCGCAGAGTAGCTCACTCGGTCGCCGGCGTGGACGGCGTCGAGCATCGCGGCATCCTTGGCCTTGTACTCCTGGAGCGCGCCTGCGCCGCCTGCGCTGCCGCCGACTGTGCCCTTCTGCGTCTGCTGGATCGAAATCGTGCTGTTGAGCCGATCTATCCGCGTGACCATTCCGGTCAGATCGTCAGCGAATGCGCTGCTTGCGAGCATGCTGATGGCCGCAGCGCCTGCGAGGATGAATTTTGTGGTTCCCATCGAGGCCTCCCGATGCCTTGGATTACCCGTCGACAAGACATCCTAGACCGATTTGGTTCCGGCATATAGCACAGGTTAATGATCGCAGAGGCGCGGGAACCTGCCGCAGGCGGTCAATGAGGCTGACGCTATTCCATTTCCTGCTGGATCACGCGTCCGAGCGCAAACAGCCGCTGGTCGATGGTGGTGGGAACCTCGCAGACGAACCGCACCACCTTGTGGCGGTCCTCGAAAATGCGGGTCTTCCAGATCAGCTCGTTGCTGAGCGCCTCGACCTTAGCCTCATCGCGCGGCGTGGCGCCCTGGAGCGCCTGGAGCTGGACACTCTCCTCGCGGATCTTGTCGGCGGCTTCGCGCTGCTTGCGGCTGACGCGTTCCAACCCGCTCATGACCTGCGAGCGCTGAGCGTTGAGCGTGTCGAACAGGCCTGCGAACAGCAGTTTCGCATTCGCGGTCTTGTCGGCCGCGGAGCCCGCCAAAAACTCCTTCACCAACTTCTCGGCCTCTTCCAGCGGTGTCTTGCGTGCCGACAGTTTGGCGACCAGCGCGCTGACCTTGGCGTCGTCCTTCCACTTGTTCTGCACGTCGTCGAGCGAGGGGCCAGCCCAAACGGCCGCGAGCGAAATTTCCGGCACTTTTGCCTGCGTGCAGGGCCAATCCGGATAGCGCGGATCGGCCGCGCGTGCCGCAGTGCCCGCGGCTGCGAGCATCAGAGCGGCCATGGCCAGAACCCGAACCGTCATCCTTCGCCTCCCGCAGGGCCCCGTCGCGCCAGCCCGCGCGAGGGATCATAGGCCAGAATCGCGCCGATCATGAAGACGATTGTGCAGGTCGCGACCACCGCCAGCGAGATCCAGTTGATCTGTCCGTACAGCGCGAAGCGGATCAGCTCGACCGCATGGGTGAACGGATTGGCCTCGCAGACATAGTAGAGATAGGGGCTGCCCTCCTGCACCCGCCAGAGCGGGTAGAGCGCCGATGAAGCGAAGAACATCGGGAAAATGACAAAATTCATCACGCCGGCAAAGTTCTCCAGCTGCTTGATGCCGGAGGAGATCAGCATGCCGAGCGAACCCAGCATCAGTCCGGACAGGATCAGTGCCGGCAGTACCGTGAGATAGCCTGACAGAGGAGGGGTGATGTCCCAGAACCAGGCGATCAGCAGGAACGCATAGACCTGGAGCAGCGACACCGCGGTGCCCGCGAGCAGCTTGCAGAACAACAGGTAGCCGCGCGGCAGTGGGCTTACCAGCAGCGTGCGCATGTTGCCCATCTCGCGGTCATAGACCATCGAGAGCGAGGATTGCATGCCGTTGAACAGCTGGATCATGGCCATCAGCCCGGGCGCGATGAAGACCTCGTAGAGGATGTAGGTCTCGTAGGGCGGGATGATGGAGATGCCGAGCACCTGGCGGAAACCGGCGGCGAAGATGAACAGCCACACCAGCGGCCGCACCAGCGCCGAGACGAACCGCTCGCGCTGGTGCAGGAAGCGCAGTCCTTCGCGCCAGACGATGCCCGTGAGGCAGATCATGTATTCGGCGGCCGAGAAGCCGCGTGGCGCCTCGCGCATGCTGATGCTGCTCATGCGCCGTCGCCCGGCAGGCTCTGCGCGCCGGTCAGGCGCATGAAGGCGGTGTTGACATCCTGCGCGTCGGCTTCCGCGACGACGCGGCTCATCGGTCCCCGCGCCAGCACCTTGCCCTGGTGCAGCACCACGAGATCGTCACCGGCCATGATCTCGTCGAACAGATGCGTGGCCCAGAGCACGCCGATGCCTTGCTCGCTCACGAGCTGGCGCACATGGCTGATGATGTCGGCGCGCGCTTTGACGTCGAGGCCGACGGTGGGCTCGTCCAGCAAGAGCAGGCGTGGCCGATGCAGCAGCGCACGGGCGATCTCCAGCCGCCGCATCTGCCCGCCCGAGAGATCGCGCACCTTGCTGCCGGCGCGCTCGGTAAGCCCGATGCGACCGAGCAGCTCGGCGGCTCGCGCGCGGGCCTCGCGGCGGCTGATGCCGTGGAGTGCGGCGTGATAGAGCAGGTTCTGCGTCAGCGACAGATCGAGATCGAGCGTGCGCGGCTGGAACACGACGCCGAGCAACCGCAGCGCTTCTCCGGGACTCTTGCTGACATCATGGCCGAAAATGCCGACGCGGCCGGACTGGATGCCGAACAGGCGCGTGATCAGCGAGAACAGCGTGCTCTTGCCCGCCCCGTTGAGGCCAAGCAGGGCCGTGAAGCTCGCGAGCTGCACGTCGAAGGACACGTCCATCAGCGCGCGGCGCGGGCCATAGGCGTGGCTGACGCTGTCGATCGATAGCGCGGGCACACCCGCCGGATCGGGCCTTGGTGTTTCGCGTTGTTCGGCGATGGGAGCAGGGCTGGTCATGGCGCGATCGTGATACCCCAGGGCAGTTCGCCCACCTGAATGGTCTTGATCACCTTTTGCGCGGCGACGTCGATGACGGAGACGTCGTTCGAGACGCCATTGGTGGTGAGCAGAAATTTTTCGTCCGGCGTGAAGGCCATGTGCCAGACCCGTTGTCCCACCAGCAGATATTTGGTCACCTTGCGCGAGGCGGTATCGACCACGGCGATGCGGTTGGCTGGCCCGAGCGCGATGAAGGCGGTCTTGTCGTCCCGGGTCATGCCGATGCCGACGGGCTGGATCGCCTCTTTCCTCAACCCCGGAATCTCGAAATTGATCTTCCCGGTCACCTCGTGCTTTGCGGGGTCGATGATCGAGACGGTGCCGCCGATCTCCGAGGACACCCACAATTCGGAAGCGTCGTGCTTGAATTCGGCAAAGCGCGGCCGCGCGTCGACCAGCACGTTGGCGACGATCTGGCGCGACGACGTGTCGATGAAATGCGCCATGTTGGTGGTCTCGGACGTGTTGATCAGCGTCTTGCCGTCCGGGCTGATCGTCATGCCCTCGGGCTCGACGCCGACCTGGATGTCGCCAAGGCGGGCGCGCTTCTCGAGGTCGATCACAGTCACCGTGTTGTCGTTCTCGTTCGCGACATAGAGGACCTTGCCAGCGGCATCCTGGGCGAACAATTCCGGGTCGGGCCCGGAGGGCAGGCTGTCCACCACGGTTTGCGTCTTGGCGTCGATCATCTGGATGGTGTCGTCGTCGCCGACCGCGACCATCACGAACTTGCCGTCGCGCGTGAAGTCGATGCCGCGCGGGCGCTGGCCGACCTTGATGGTCTTGGTCACCGTCCAGCTGTCGGTGTCGATCACCGACACCGTGTTGCTCTTCTCGTTCGAGACATAAGCGATGAACGCATGCGCCGGCGCTGCCGCCAGCGCCAGTCCGAACAGCAACCCAACACGCCACGTGCGCAACATCTGCTTTCTCATTTCAGCTTGCATTTGCTCTCCGGGCGGTCATAGCCGAGCGTGTCGAGCTCGGAGACTTGATGCAGGAAACCTTCTTGCGGCGACACCGACACCACCATGCGGCCATCGACCAGCAGGATCGGCTGGCGCAGCTGCAGGTTCCAATCGCGCAAGGTCAGCTTGGTGCCCTTGAAGGCGGCGACCGAGAACTCCGGGCCCTTGATGAAATCGGTGACCTTCTTGATATCGCCGGAATTGGTGCGCGAGGTGGCCTCTCCGATCATGCGCACGGCCGTCCACGCCTGCATGTCGAGCGCGGTCATCCGCCGCGCGTTGAGCTTGACGAAGCGGTTCTGCATCTGGATCGCGCCCCACTGGTCCTGCGATGCGTCCCAGCTGCGCGGCACGAGGCCGGCCGAGCCGGCGACGGGGCGAGGATCCCAGGTGCGATAGGGCAAATAGGCGCCGAATACTTCGCTCTCGTCGGCGGCGACCAGCACGTCATAGGCCGGAGCCTGTTGCGTGAACACCGGCATCTGGCGCTGGATCAGCGTCACGCCCGAGTCCGTGCGGCGCGCGCCGCCTTTGTCTTCGAAGCTGCGCTCCTGCACGATCTTGGCGCCGAACCGCGTCGCGGTGCGCCGGAGCGCATCGGCGAACAACTTGTCCTCGTCATGCGAGCCGACCACGAGCAGCCAGCGCTTCCACTGCTTCCACACCAGATATTGGCCGAGCGCATCGGCCAGCATTGCGCGGGTCGGCGCGGTATGGATGACATTGGCGCGGCAATCGGCCTCGCGCAGCCGCTCGTCGATCGCGCCGGCGTTGAACAGCAGCGTGCCGCGCTCGCGCAAGGCGTCGGCGACTTTCAGCAGCGCGTCGGCCGGCAGATCGGCGATGATGAAGCCGTTGCGTGCGGCGAGGTCGGTCGCGGCCTGCACGGCATCCTCGCCCTCCTTGATCCGCCGCTCCTCCAGCGCAAAACGCTGGTTGAGGAATTTGCCGGTGGTGTTGTTGTCCTCGATGGCGAGGCGCGCGCCGGCGACGCCGTCATTCTCCGCGGGCTGCTCGACCAGCGACAGCGTCGATCTGCTGCCGGCGATTCCGAGATAGCCGACGCCGATCATGACAGGGTCGGCCGCGAGCGCACTCGTTGCAGCAACACCCAGGCCGATCAGGCCGACCAACCATCGGATCATGTTTCCTCCAGATGTTCTCCCCGGCTTGACCGCCGATGGAGAATTGTCTCTGCTAAAGCATGACCGATTTGTCAGGCCATGCAACCCCGCATTTCGTCCTCACGCTGCCACGCCGGGAATCACGATCATGCGAGCGCTGATATGTTTCGCAGCTTTGTTGTTGACGGGTTCGGCCGCGCTCGCCGATCCGCCGAAACTCGCGGTGTTCGACTTTGAACTGATCGACACCAGCCTGCCCGGCGAGTTCTACGGCTCGAAGCCGGAGGAGGCGCGGCTCGACCTCATCAGCGAGCAGTTGCGCAAGGCACTGGTTGAGTCAGGCAGGTTCCAGCTGATCGATATCGCGCCGGTCCGGGACGCGGCCCGTCACGCCAATCTGCAGGCCTGCGGCGGCTGCGACCTCAAGCTTGCCGGGCAGTTGGGTGCCGATTTGGAAATCACCGGCATGGTGCAGAAGGTCTCGAACTTGATCATCAATCTGAACATCTATCTGCGCGACGTGAAGACCGGCAACATGATCACGGCCGCCAGCGCCGACATGCGCGGCAACACGGATGAATCCTGGACGCGCACGATGAGCTATCTGATCCGCAACCGGTTGCTGGCACCGAATTATGGCAAGCCGTGAGGGGGATATTTACTCCTTCAATCGCTCCGCATGCCAGTGCAGGTGATCGCCCATGAAGGTCGAGATGAAATAATAGCTGTGGTCATAGCCCGCCTGCCGCCGCAGCGTCAGCGGGATGTTGGCCTTGGCACAGGCCGCCTGCAGCAATTCAGGACGAAGCTGCTCCTTCAAGAAGTTATCAGCCTCGCCGACATCGACCAGAAAGCCTGAAAACTTCGCGCCGTCCTCGATCAGCGCCACCGTGTCGTGGCTGCGCCACATATCCTTGTTCGGCCCGAGATAGCCCGTCAGCGCCTTGATGCCCCAGGGCACGAGCGATGGCGCCACGATCGGCGCAAAGGCGCTGGCCGCGCGAAAACGGTGCGGGTTGCGCAGCGCGACCGTCAATGCGCCATGGCCGCCCATCGAATGGCCCATCACCGATTGCCGCTTGGCATCGACCGGAAAATTCTCCGCCACGAGTTTCGGCAGTTCGTCGGTGACGTAGCTCCACATGCGATAATTGCGCGAAAACGGCGCTTCCGTCGCGTCGACATAGAAGCCGGCGCCAAGACCGAAATCATAGGCATTATTGGCATCGCCCGGCACGTCGGGGCCCCGCGGGGAGGTGTCGGGCGCGACGAAGATCAGGCCGAGCTCGGCGCAGGCTTTGCGGAATTCGCCTTTCTCGGTGACGTTGGCATGCGTGCAGGTGAGGCCGGAGAGATACCAGACCACGGGCAGCTTGGCGCCCTGCGCGTGCGGAGGAACATAGACCGAGAACACCATGTCGGTTCCGGTTGCCTGGCTGGCATGGCGATACACGCCCTGCACGCCGCCATAGGATGTATTGGTCGAGACAGTCTGGATCGTCATGCCGTTATGCTCCGTGGCATCAAGCCACATCAGGATTGCAACGCTTGTGTGATCGAATTCGTGGCGGCCGTCAGGCTACGCCACTGTCGATCGCCAGCCGCACCAGCTCGACAGAGGTTTTCACCCCGAGCTTCTGGCGCATGATGGACGAGGTGTTGGCGACAGTCTTGTAGGACGACTGCACCAGCCAGGCGATCTCGGAAAGGCTCTTTCCGGCGCTGAGCAGCCGCAATATCTCCATCTCGCGCGCATTCAGTTTCGACAGCGGACTTTGCGCCAGCGCGGGTCCCGCAAAGGCGATGCTGCGCGCGATCGCGCTCGGCAGATAGGTGCCGCCGCCGCCAACGGTGCGAATCGCCTCGACGAGATCGTCGGGGTCACCGGTCTTGGAGACATAGCCCTTGGCGCCGCACTCGATCGCACGCGCGGCAAAAGCAGGGTCGTCGTTCATGCTGAACATGATGATTCGGGCCTCGGGCGCGCGCTCGAGGATGCGGCGCGCGAGCTCAAAGCCGGACACGGTCGGCAGGTTGATGTCGATGATCGAGAGGTCGGGGCGCTCGACGATGAAGACGCACTCGCCGTCTTCGGCGTCGGCGGCCTCCAAAATCTCGATCTCGCCCTCGTCGGCCAGCACGGCACGGCAGCCGGAGGCGACGATGGGATGATCGTCGACGATCAAAATGCGCATAGGCGTTCCTCGCGACAGCGTCTTGGCCTGTTTCGCGCGCGGCCGGGATTGCTGTACGCTTTCGATTAGATATCGGGCGCTTCGCCTCTGTCAACGTTATCGGACAGGCGCAGGCCAATCCTTCGCAGGGGGTACGGGCGATACCAATGTGGCAAAATCTATCCTTGCGCGGGCGCATCAACCTGCTCCTGGCGCTGCTGCTGGCGCTGGGACTCGCCGTCAATATCGGCCGCCAGGTCGCGGAAGCCGGACCGCGCGTGCAGGCCGAGGACCAGAGCGTGATCCGGCTCGCGCGCGAATTCATCGAAATGATCGTTGCGGATCTCAACGAGGCGCCCGATCCTGATGCCAGGCTCAACCAGATTGCGCGCGACCTCAGCCGCCTGCGCCATGTCAGCATCGCGCTTCGGGACGAAGCCGGCAGTCCGCTGACGCAGCCGCGGACCGACGTCGATGACGACACCCGCGCGCCGCCGGCCTGGTTCGTCAGCTTGGTTCATCCCGAGCAGACCGCGGTGAGCGTACCCGTCTCGATCCATGGCAAGCCGGGTTCGCTGCTGATCACCTCCCATCCCGATGACGAGATCGCCGAGATCTGGGACGCCATCGTGACCCAGCTCGAGGTCGGCTCGGTGATCGCGCTCGCGCTGTTCCTGGTGATGATGAATGTGGTCGGCCGGGCACTGGCGCCGCTCCAGTCCCTGGCGGACGTGATGGCCGAGCTCGAAGACGGGCGCTATCAGGCGCGCGTCGCGCCGGGCGGCGCGCCGGAGCTCGCCGCGATCTGCACCAAGCTCAACCATCTTGCGGCGACGCTCAGTGATGCCATCGAGGACAAGCGGCGCCTCGCCGAGCGCACGGTGTCGCTCCAGGACGTCGAGCGCAAGGAGATCGCGCGCGAGCTCCATGACGAGTTCGGGCCCTATCTGTTCTCGCTGCGCGCGCATGCCAGCGCGCTGGCGAAGCAGGCGGACGGACGCGCCCCGAATGCGGAGGCCGTGCGAAAACACGGCAGCGCCATGCTGGAGCAGATCAACGCGCTTCAACAGTTCAATCGCCGCGTGCTGGAGCGCCTCCGGCCCGTCGGCCTGGCCGAGCTCGGCCTGCGCCGGGCCTTGGAATCGCTGTCGCGGCTGTGGCGGGAGTCGCATCCCGATATCGCCATCGAGACCGTGATCTCGCCGGCGCTTGGCGTCACCGGGGAGACTGCCGACCTCACCATCTACCGCATCGTGCAGGAGGCGCTCACCAACGTGTTCCGCCACGCCGGGGCGACCTCGGTCAATGTCGTCATCGAGCCGGTGGTGCAGGCGGCAAGCGATGGCCGCAGCGGTGCCCGGGTGCGGATCAGCGACAACGGCCGCGGCATGGAGCCGGGCCAGAAGCTCGGCTTCGGGCTCGTCGGCATGCGCGAGCGGATTCTGGCGCTGGGCGGCACGCTCAACGTCGTCTCGGGTGACGGCGGTCTGACCGTCGAGGCACTGGTTCCGACGGCGGCGGCCTGATCGCGTCGGGAAAAATTCCCGATTTTGTCGGGAAAATTGGTGCGGATACGGCCCGACCTTTTGTGGCTGGCGCACGCATCCCTGCCGATTACACTCGTCTCGACCAACCGGCGAAAATCAAAACAGCCGGTGGTCACGATGGGAAGGCTGGGATGGGCAAGGCTCTTTGGTTCAAGGCTATTTGGTTCAAGCGTCGTTTGTTGATGGCCTCGGTTTCGGCCGGGGTGGTCTCCGTCTTCGCGATCCCCGCGTGGGCTGCGCCGGACGAGGAAACCAATGTCCAGAACCTGCCGCCGGTCGAGGTGACGGCGCCGCCGCCGTCAACGGCACGGCGCACCGCGTCATCGCGTCCGGTCGCACATATCGGGGCACCGTCATCCGCCAGCCCCAAGACGCGCCTTTACGTCTACCCGACCGCGCCGGGTACCGGCAGAGGTCTTGACGTCGACAAGGTTCCGTCGGCGATCAACGCCGTCGACGCCAGCCAGATCAAGCGCACCGGCTCCTTGAACATCACCGACGCGCTTCGCGACAACATCGCCGGCGTTAACATCACCGAGGTCACTGGCAATCCGTTCCAGCCGAATGTCGAATTCCGCGGCTTCGTCGCTTCGCCCGTGACGGGCACGCCGCAAGGCCTCGCGGTGTATCAGAACGGCGTTCGCATCAACGAAGCCTTCTCCGATGCCGTCAACTGGGACCTGATCCCGACCGCGGCGATCCGGTCGGTGACGCTCGTGACCAACAATCCCGCCTTCGGCCTCAACGCGCTGGGCGGCGCGATCAATTTGCAAATGAAGGACGGTTTCACCTATCAGGGCGTGGAGCTTGATCTCATGGGCGGCTCGTTCGGCCGCATCCAGGGCTCGGCGCAATGGGGCAAGACGGTTGACAAGAACTACGGCGTCTATGCCGCGCTCGAAGGCCTGCACGACAACGGCTTCCGCAATTTCTCCCAATCCGACGTGCGGCGCTTCTACGGCGACGTCGGCTACAGGGCCGGCGACAGCGAATTCCACGCCAATATGGGCGTCGCCAAGAACGATTTCGGCGCCAACGCCACCGTTCCCGCCGAGCTGCTCGACAAATATTGGGGCGCGACCTACACGACCCCGCAGACCACTTCCAATCGCGTCGGCTATCTCAACTTGACAGGCAAGGTCGATGCGACGCCGACCTGGACGCTCGAAGGCACCGCGCATGTGCGCAGGTACGAGCAGAAGCTCGTCGACGGCAATCCGACCGACGCGCAGGAATGCACCGATCCGGGGCTCACCGGCCTTCTTTGCTTCGGCGACGGCGCCACACCGGCAAACGGCGTTAACGGCCTGCCGCTTGCCAATCCTTTCGCGTCCGGGACCGTCCTCGGCGAGATCGACCGCAGCTCGATACGTTCGACCACCTTCGGCGTGTCGGGGCAGGCCACCAACACCGACCAGCTGTTCGACCACGACAACCGCTTCGTGATGGGCGCGACCTATGACGCCAGTGTCACGCGCTACAACGCCACCGCCGAAATCGGTACGATCGGAGAAAACTACGTCGTCAGCGGCGGCGGCCTCTTCCTGGGGCCGACCGGCGTACCTGATACCGTTGCCGGCCCTGTCTCGCTGCGGACCGTCAATCAATATAACGGCCTCTACGCAATGGACACGTTCAATGTCACGGACGCCTTCGCCGTCACCGGCGGCGGCCGCTTCAACGTGGCGCGCATCACGCTGGAGGATCAGCTCGGGACCGATCTCAACGGCGATCACACCTTCACCCGCTTCAATCCGGTGATCGGCGGCACCTACAAGATCACGCCGGAGCTGACGGCCTATGCCGGCTATTCCGAGGCCAATCGCGTTCCGACGCCGCTCGAGCTCGGCTGCTCCGATCCAGCCCGTCCCTGTCTCATTGCCGCGTTTCTCGTCTCCGATCCGCCATTGAAGCAGGTCGTGTCCAAGACCGTGGAAGCGGGCCTGCGCGGCAGCAGGGAGCTGAACATCGGCACGCTTGGTTGGAAAATCGGCGGCTTCCGCGCCACCAATGTCGACGACATCGTCGCCGTTCCCGCAGTCGGCCGCACCGGCTTCGGCTATTTCTCCAACGTCGGCCGGACCAGGCGTCAGGGGCTCGAAGCCGAGGTCAACATCAAGTCGCCCACGCTTCAGTTTCAGGCGAGCTACGCGTTCGTCGACGCACGCTATCTCGACGCTTTCGCACTCGGCTCCGAAAGCCCGTTCAGGGATACTGTCAGCGAAACCATTCAGGTGCTGCCCGGCAACCAGCTCCCCGCGATCCCGCGCCATCGCGTCAAGGTCGGCGTCGACTATGCCGTCACCGACGTGTGGAAAGTCGGCGGCAACGCGCTGTTCGTCTCCAGCCAATATCTGGTTGGGGACGAGTCCAACCAATATGCGAAGCTGCCGTCCTATACCGTGTTCAACCTGCACACGTCCTACCAAGTGACCAAGAACGTCCAGCTCTACGGCAAGATCGACAATATCTTCGACAAGCGCTATGCGACCTACGGACAGTTCTTCGACACCAAAGCCGTGCCCAACTTCACCAATGGCGGTGCCGAGTTCAGCGACCCGCGCTCACTCAGCCCGGCAAGGCCGCGCGCATTCTATGCGGGGATGCGGGTGACGTTCTGATCTGGCTCGGTAAGCCCGGGGTGGCGCCGCCCGGAACGGCGTGTCACGCCGGCTCTGTTCTACCTCAAGCCGATTGACTCATTGTTCATGTTTTGTTCTTATGCTGTTCGTCCAGCCAAGGGAGCGAGCCATGGACAACCGCATCAACGAAATCCGCAGGATCATCAGGGCGTTGCGCGTCAGCATGCGTGAGGCCGAGGCCATCATGCATGAGCAGATCAACAGAGACGAGGACTGTAGCTTCGTCGCAGGCGAAGTCATGAAGATGCGCACGGTGATGAGCGGGCTCGTTCAGGAGCGGGCCGCGCTCGGAGACACCGACCCGATCGTCGTCGCCAGCCTCTTCGTTCCCCGCCGTCGGCCGATGCCATCGCGCGTCGGTGTTGAGAAGCGCCGGCTGGTGCCGCCGCGAGAGATGGCACGGGCATGAAGGGGGAGAGGCCGACCTACTTTTCCGACATGCAGGAGCCCCCGGAATTTCTGAAGGCTCTCCATCATGCGCGGCGCCTGTCCTGCCTCGAGGGCTGGTGCCGCATGCACATCGAGGCCATCCAGGTTGCGATCGACCAGTACGCGGAAGCGGCTCTCGGTAACCGGGAGTTCTTCCTCAACAAGCCGCACAGCATCGGCGAGAATCGGAGAAGCGGTGACGTGCCGTAACAGCGGCGCATGTCGGCGTATCGACCTTTCGAAGTCTCCGATGATCCCTCGCGCCGGCGAAGCTTGGCGGAGCGTTGTTTTTACCGATCGGAAACCATAGCGAATGATCCTAAAATTGTAACGAAACTGTTCGGCTGTCTCTGCGTCGGTTCGTTGGAGGGCCCGTCCGATGACAGAGCACCAGTTGAGAGAGCAGGAATTCCAGATCGCGCGTTACCGGCATTTGGAGCGCGAAGTGACCGATCCGCTTGCCGCCTGTCTGCTTCACAGCATCATTGAAGACCTCGAAGCCGAGCTGCGCAGGAATAGTCCGGATTGGCACGGGCCGCGCGATTAACGCTTTGTTAGCGCTGATCGTGTCGATGATGCGCGAGGGAATACCGGGAGACTGCTCCCATGTTGAAGGACGGCACCTATGCGGCGTGGTACAAGACGCCGCTCGATCAGGGGACCGGGATCGTCCATGTCGCAGACGGACAGATCTGGGGCTGCGACAGCCTGATGACCTATCACGGCTCTTGCAAGGTCGACGGAGATCGCTTCACCGCCACCGTGTCGACGAAGCGCCATACCGACGGACGCGCAACGGTGTTCGGCGTCGACGATGAGCTCACGCTGGATATCGAGGGAAACTGCCCGGGCAAGGTCGCGACCTACACGGCGACGGCAGCGCAAGTGCCGGGAATGATCCTCCAGGGTACGCTGATCCTGACGGAACAGCAGACGCCCGCGCCAGAACGAACCCGGCAGATACCGCCGTTCAATCCCGACAAGCTGCCAAAGTTGCCGAAGCGCTCGCGCTGAGCGAGGGAGCCGCCGTCATCGAGCAGTTCACTGCGAATACGAAAGCTGATCTTCCGTGACGACTCGCTCGATTTTCTCCGACTTGCACTTGATGCGGTATCGGAGACGTCCATCGGCCTCGATGGGCATATGCTGGACGATGGTATAAATCATCGGTGGCTCGGTTGCGGCACGTCCTTGTGGGCCTTGGGGCTGGTGGCGAACGTCTTCATTCAGCTTGTAGGCATACGACATAGATCTACCTCGAATTCACAGTGACTCTGACGCGGGGTCAGTCGTTGTATCCCTGGCAGGACAGGCACTTGGTCCAGCGGAAGAGGTTACCACAGTATGATGCGGTCGAACCGCGTCATAAGTCAGTCGTTCTCTTGGTTGACCGGTGCAGACAGACAATCGCCCAGAGCGGAGCGGCGATGGTTGCACCATATCCCATATTTGCGAACTTTGGTCGTAATTTCCGTGGGGTTTATGGCATTCTGTGAGCCTACGGGCCCCTGTCGAGGGGAACTGATAACTTCCTCGCCGGATTGGGCTGGAATTCGAATGACGGTGGGGCTGATATTTCGACTTTTGGGGTAGCTCGGCCGACGATCGGCGTGGCCCCTTTCGGACAACTTTGTCGCATTCGGCAATTCTGCATCCTCAGCCTTCGGCTCGCCCGCTTCTCAAACGACCCGCGATTCGCCATGGTGCCGCCGCAACAGCATCGCCCCGGAGCACTATCAATGTCGGACAAGGTCTCGCGTCGCCAGTTCGCCACGCTGGCGGGATTGTCCGCAGCCGGCATCGCCAATCCTCTCGGAGGGGCGGACGCCAAGCCCGCATCCCCGCCACGGAGCGGGGACGGCTTTCCGGCGGGCTTCGTCTGGGGCACGGCGACCTCGTCCTATCAGGTCGAGGGCGCGGTCAACGAGGACGGGCGAGGGGCCTCGATCTGGGACAAGTTCGTCCGCATCCCCGGCAAGATCGAAGACGGCTCGACCGGCGACCGCGCCAACGAGCACTATCACCGCTACAAGGAGGACATCGCGCTCATCAAGGAGCTCGGCTGCAAGGCTTATCGCTTCTCGGTGGCCTGGCCGCGGCTGTTTCCGGACGGCGACGGCAAGCCCAACCCGAAGGGACTCGACTTCTACAACCGCCTGGTCGACGAACTCCTCAAGAACGGCATCGAGCCGTGGCTGACGCTTTATCATTGGGACCTGCCGCAATCGCTCCAGGACCGGTTTGGCGGCTGGCGCTCGACGGAGACCTGCAAGATATTCGGCGATTACGCGGCCTATGTCGCCGAGCACCTGACCGATCGCGTCAAGAACGTCTTTACACTGAACGAGAGCGGTCGGTTCGTCCATTTCGGCTACGGCATCGGCATCGACGCGCCCGGCGTGACGCTGCCGCAAGCCGAGGTCAACCAGATCAGGCACAACAGCGCGCTCGCACACGGGCTCGCGGTGCAGGCGGTACGCGCCCATGGCCGCCGCGGCATCAGGGTGGGGCCGGCCGAGAACATCGATGCCTGCGCCCCCGCGATCGACACACCGGAGAACGTCCGTGCCGCCGAGATCGCGCTGCGCGAAATGAACGCCGGCTATCTCAACGTCATCATGACGGGCCAGTACACCGACGCCTTCCTGAAGTTCGCCGGGCGCGACGCGCCGAAATACACCGATGCGGAGCTGAAGATCATCTCCTCGCCGGTCGATTTCCTCGGCCTCAACATCTACGCGCCGCAGAACTACGTGGTGGCCTCCGACCAGGGCGCGGGCTTCATGCCGCTGCCGATCCCGAAATCGTTCCCGCACATGAATTCGGACTGGCTGCGCATCGGTCCCGAGACGATCTACTGGGTGCCGAAGCTGGCGGCGAAGATCTGGAAGACGGACGCGATCTATATCAGCGAGAACGGCACCTCCGGCGACGACGTCGTGACGCCTGACGGCAAGATCTACGACACCGACCGCATCATGTATTTGCGCAACTACCTCGCCCAGCTCCAGCGCGCCACCGCCGAAGGCGTGCCGGTGCGCGGCTACTTCCTCTGGAGCTTGATGGACAATTTTGAATGGGTGTTCGGGCTCAACAAGCGCTTTGGGCTCTACCACGTCAATTTCGACACGCAGGTGCGCACGCCGAAACTCAGCGCCAGCTTCTATCGCAACGTGATCGCGAAGAACGCGGCGGGGGTGTGATTGCTCTCCCGCGCCCCGTTCTTGCTGGGGCGCGACGAGCTTGGCTCGCGCTGAGGAGACAGGGTGAGGGGTCCCGCCAGCGTGCATTGACTCCCTTCGCCTCCTGATTCAAAACGCCTCTAACCATTCAAAAAGAGGAAACGCCAATGACCGACGCACTTATCATTGATGCCTGCCGAACTCCGCGGGGCGTCGGCAAGGCTGGCAAGGGGGCACTCTCGGGCATTCATCCGCAGCAGCTGGGAGCAACCGTGCTGCGCGCGCTCGCGACGCGCACCGGCATCGACACCGCCGATGTCGACGACATCATCTGGGGCTGCAGCGCGCAGGTCGCAACCCAAGGCGGCGATCTCGGCCGCATGTCGGCGTTGGACGCCGGCTACGACGTGCGTGCGAGTGCCGTGACGCTCGACCGCTTCTGCGGCTCCGGCATCACCAGCGTCAACATGGCCGCAAGCTCGATCATGGCGGGCGCGGAGGACCTCGTCGTTGCCGGCGGCTGCGAGATGATGTCGATGGAAGGCCGGCGCGGCGGCGGTCCGATGATGATGGACAACGGCAATCTGCGCCTGCGTGCGCGGCATCCGCAGTCGCATCAGGGCGTCTGCGCCGACGCGATCGCGACCATGGAAGGCATCACGCGAAGGGACGTCGACGCGCTCGGCCTCGAAAGCCAGAAGCGCGCAGCCTTTGCGATGGCGAACGGCCACTTCAAGAACAGCCTCGTGCCGGTGCATCGCGAGGATGGCAGCCTCGCGCTCGACCATGAAGAATATCCGCGGCCGCAGACCACGATGGAAGGGCTGAGCGCGTTGAAGCCGGCATTCCCTGCGGTCGCCGACCATGCGCTCGACGACAAGGGCACGACCTATCGCGGCCTGATCCTGCAGGAGTACCCCGACCTCGAGATCGACTTCATGCACCACGCCGGCAATTCGTCCGGCGTCGTCGACGGCGCGGCCGCGATCCTTCTGGCGTCGCCTGCTTACGCGAAGGCGCATGGGCTCAAGCCGCGCGCCCGCGTGGTTGCGATGGCCAACATGGGGGACTCGCCGACGCTGATGCTGAACGCGCCGGTGCCGGCGACGCGCAAGGTGCTGGCGAAAGCGGGGCTGACCATCGACGACATCGACCTGTTCGAGATCAACGAGGCCTTTGCCGTGGTTGCGGAAAAATACATCCGCGACCTCAAGCTCGATCGCGCCAAGGTCAACGTCAATGGCGGCTCGATCGCACTCGGCCATCCCATCGGCGCCACCGGCTCGATCCTGATCGGCACCGTGCTCGACGAGCTCGAACGGCGCGACTTGAAGCGCGGTCTCGTCACCATGTGCGCGGCCGGTGGCATGGCCCCGGCCGTCATCATCGAACGTATCTAGCGCGAGCGAAGCTCGTCGCCCCGTAAAAATATAGGAGAGAAAGTACCCGCGATCGCCGCATCACGACGATCTAGGCTTATTTTCCAGGGTGAATCGCGACCGGACTCCGACAAAGAGGCCGGTCGTCGCTTGTCGAAAGCATCGAATCAGCTTTAGCAAGGCTGCGTGCGGGCCTTTGAAACAAGGTAAAATCCGCTGCCTGAGGCTTCTCCCGCTCCGGAAGTGGCTAAAAAGCAGGGTTTTTTGCCACAGAGGGCCAAAAAAGCCCGTAAAACCCCGACAAAACTGTGCAGAAGGCTATAGGCCTTCACCGGTTGGTCTAATATGCAGCCGTCAACGAATCAGAGGAGACACGATGGCCACCCAAATGTCGAAATCGCAGCTGATCGAAAAGATCGCGACCACCACCGAGCTTTCCAAGCGTGACGTCAAGAGCGTCATGGAGACGCTGACCGACGTCGGCCACAAGGAGCTCAAGAAGAACGGGCTGTTCCTGGTACCGGGCTTCGCCAAGTTCGTGGTCATCAAGAAGCCCGCGACCAAGGCACGCAAGGGCACCAACCCGTTCACGGGCGAAGAGATGATGTTCAAGGCCAAGCCGGCCCGCAAGATCGTCCGCGCCCGCCCGGTCAAGGCCGCCAAGGACGCCGTGGGCTAGCAACGCAAAGGCCCCCTCCCGTAGGAGGGGGCCTTTTGTTCGGGGCTGTCGCGAGGACTTGAGACGGAGGGCTCAACCCTTGCGGCGCTTCGCGCGGACCGGGACCGGCTGAAGCCGCGGTCCTGATGCCGCCAGCGCATCGCGAACCCCGTCGATGGCGCGATCGAGCAACTGCCGCAGCCGCTGCGCCTGCCGCGATCGCTTCGCTCTTTCCAGCAGTTTCTTCATCACATTCACTCCGCCGCTTCGACCTTGGCATCGGCTTGGGCCTCGGCCGGCTCGAGCGCCGCGGCGATGGCTTCGTCGACGCGCTCCAGCCAGATGAATTCGAGGTTGTCCCGCGCGCTCTTCGGGATGTCGTCGTAGTCCCGCTTGTTGCGCGCCGGCAGCATCACCCGCTTCAGGCCCGCGGCCGCGGCCGCCACCACCTTCTCCTTGATGCCGCCGACCGGCAGTACCAGGCCGCGCAGCGAGATCTCGCCGGTCATGGCGGTGTCGCTGCGCACCGTGCGATTGGTGAGCAGGGACGTCAGCGCCGTGAACATCGCAACGCCCGCGCTCGGCCCGTCCTTCGGCGTCGCGCCTGCGGGCACGTGAACGTGGATGTCGCTCTTTTCGAACAGCTGCGGATCGATGCCGAGCTGCGTGGCCTTGCTCTTCACCAGCGTCATCGCAGCCTGCACGCTCTCGCGCATGACCTCGCCGAGCTGGCCGGTCAGGATCATCCCGCCGCGGCCGGATACCCGCGAGGCTTCGATGAACAGGATGTCGCCGCCGACCGGCGTCCAGGCAAGGCCGGTGGCCACGCCTGGAATGCTGGTGCGCTGCGCGATCTCGCCCTCGAAGCGCGGCTGGCCGAGTACGGTGCCGATATCCTTCGGCGTCACGACGACCTTGGCAGCTGTGCCTTCGGCGACCTGCACGGCGGCATGGCGGAACAGCTTGCCGATCTCGCGCTCGAGGTTACGCACGCCGGCTTCGCGGGTGTAGCCGTTGACGACCAGCTCCAGCGCCTCCGGCTCGATCTCGGCCTGCTCGGCCGTCAAGCCGTTGGCCTCGAGCTGCCGCCGCACCAGATAGCGCTTCGCGATCTCCAGTTTCTCTTCCTGGGTGTAGCCGGTGAGGCTGATCAGCTCCATGCGATCCAGCAGCGGACCCGGGATCTGGTCCAGCATGTTGGCGGTCGCGATGAACACCACGCGTGACAGGTCGAAGGGCACGCCCAAATAATTGTCCCGGAACGTCCCGTTCTGCTCGGGGTCGAGCACCTCCAGCATCGCGGCGGAAGGATCGCCCTGCACGCCGCGACCCATCTTGTCGATCTCGTCCAGCATCATGACGCAGTTCCGGGTGCCCGCCTTCTTGATGCCCTGGATGATGTTGCCGGGCAGCGCGCCGATATAGGTGCGCCGATGGCCGCGGATCTCGGCCTCGTCATGCACGCCGCCGAGGCTGACGCGCACGAAGGGACGGTCCATCGCGCGTGCGATGGATTGACCGAGCGAGGTCTTGCCGACGCCGGGCGGTCCGACGAAGCACAGGATCGGCGCCTTGCCCTGCGGCGCCAGCTTGCGCACCGCCAGATATTCGATGATCCGGCTCTTGATCTTCTCCAGGCCAAAGTGATCGGCATCGAGGATGCGGCGCGCTTCCTTGATGTCGATCGGCTTCTCCGCGGGCAGCGCCCACGGCAGCTCGATCAGCCAGTCCAGGTAAGTGCGGACCATGCCGGCCTCGCCGGCGGCCTCCGGCATGCGCTCGTAGCGGCGCAGCTCCTTCTTCGCATGCGCGTCGGCCTCGGGCGGCATGTTGGCCTTGGCGATGGCAGCGGTCAGCTCGGCGACCTCGGCCGCCTTGCCGTCGCCTTCGCCGAGCTGGCGCTGAATGGTCGCCATCTGCTCGCGCAGGATCGCCTCGCGCTGCCGTTCGTCGAAGCTGGCGCGGGTCTGCTGGCCGATCTCGTTGCTGATGCGCAGCACCTCCAGCCGTTCGGCCAGATGCTTCGACACCTTCTCGACACGCAGAGCGAGGTCGATGGTCTCCAGCACCTCCTGCTTGTCCTGCGGCTTGATGTCCATGAACGAGGTCGCCAGGTCCGCCAGCGCGCCGGGCGCGGTGGTGCCCTGGAACATCGCGACCAGCTCGGGCGGCGCCTGTGGCAGCAGCTCGATCGCCTCGATGGCCTGGCGCTGCAGGTTCAGCGCGCGCGCCTCGATTTCGGGCGAACTCGTGGTCGGCTCCGGAATCTGCTGGATCCGCGCGGCCGGGAACGGCGTCCCGGGCAGGAAGTCGAGGATGCGCGCGCGCTGCACGCCTTGGCAGACGATGTGATGGGTGCCGTCCGGCGCGGTGATGTAGCGCACGATGTTGGCGATGGTCGCGACCCGATAGAGGTCGTCCGGTCCGGGCTCCTCAGTCTCGGGGCTGCGTTGCAGGACGATGCCGACCGGCCGCTGCTCGCGCAGCGCCTGTTGCGCGGCGGCGACCGACTTCGGCCGCGCGATCGCGATCGGCGCGATGGCGCCGGGGAACAGCACCATCTCGCGCACGGGAATGATGATCAGCGCGTCTTCGGGAATCTTCACGTCGGAATTGCTCTGGGGATTGGTCGGTGCGGTATTCATTGGTTCGGTGGCCATGATCGACCTCAGGATTTGGCGAGGCGCAGCGCGACGCAGCCGTCCATCACGAAGCGGCTGATGGCGTAGCGGCCAACGGGCAATGCAATGCGGCGCTCAAAACGCCCCTGCGGCAGTTCGAGCCGGTGGATGCGGGCGTTGCGAAGCTCCGGCGGAAGGGTGCGTTGGCCGGAGATCACGAGCACGCCGTCATGGATGACAGTCTCGACATTGTCGGGATTGACGCCGGGAAGCGCGACCAAGATCAGAAGCTCGTGCTCGGTTTCGAGCACGTCGATGGGAGGCTCCCAACAGGCCTCCTGGCGGCCGAATTGCTGGCGCAGCCGTTCGGCGCGGGTCAGCGAGTCCAGGGCTTCGGACAGCATCCAATCGAGGGGATTCTTGGGTTGCATGATGCGGGCTCGGCGGTGGGGAACGCTGAATATGGGGCCGGTTCCCGAGAATTCCAGCCCGGCGGCGCGCAGGTGCCATGCGGATCGTGCGATCCGAAAACACAAGCGCCGCGGCCTTCCGGCCGCGGCGTTTCGTCGTCACGCCACGTGGGGCTCAGGCCGCCTGGCGGTATTCCTCTTCCGCCTCGAGGTTGATCACGGAGGTGGCGAGCTCGGTCAGGGTGTGATCGGTCGCCTCTTCCTCGTCCAGCGTCGCCTGCAGCAGCTTTGCCGCGTCCTGCATGCCGAGCTCCTCGGCCCAGGTGCGCAGCGTACCGTAGCGGGAGATTTCGTAATGCTCGACCGCCTGCGCAGCTGCGAGCAGGCCGGCGTCGAGCGCAGGAGCGTTCTTGAACTCCTTCATGATCTCGGCGCCTTCGTCGGTGATGCCGTTGATCGCTTCGCAGGGCTTGCCGCGGGCCGGCTTGCCCAACATCTTGAAGATCTGGTCCAGACGTTTGACCTGGCCCTGGGTCTCGCGCAGATGCTTGTTGAAAGCCGCCGCGAGCTCCTTCGAGTTGGCGGCCTTGGCCATCTTGGGCAAGGTCTTGATGATCTTGTTCTCGGCGAAATAGATGTCCTTGAGCGTCTCGAAAAACAGGTCGCTCAACATCTTCGGCGCCTGACGGGCGCGGCCCGTCGACGATTTCTTGGTTGTGCGCTTCTTTGCTTTCTTGGCCATACATCCTCCTCTTGAGGTGACACGCGAAGGCATCGCCTTCCGCAATCCTCAGGCGATCAAAAGCTTTCGGAGAACGAAAGTTCCAAACGGCAACCTGCGCTCAGGTCGGACGCTTGTAGGGATCTTCCTGCCGCTGCCGCGCCTCGGTGTTGCGGTCGAGCTGTGCGCGCTCGCGGCGCCGCAGGCGCCCCGCCTTCGCCACGCCGTAGACGAGGACCGCACCGAGCACGAAGGCTCCGGTGAACCAGAGCCAGAGCAGGTTGCCCGAAAGGTGACCCAGCAACATTCCAATTCCACTGTCGCTCATTGTGCATCTCCGGTGATTTTCAAAGCGGTTCTGCCGGGCTAAGTCAGTCCGCCAGCCATCGTTCCTGCGTCCAGGGGGCCCACCGAGACATGATCGACTTCACCTTGTCTGCGTTCGTGACGCTGCTGCTCGTGGTCGATCCCGTGGGCCTTGCGCCGGCCTTCCTCGCCGCGACCGGAGGCATGCCCGACAAGACCAAACGCACCATCGCGCTGCGCGCGCCACTGATTGCGGCGTCGATCCTGGTGGTGATCGCCCTGATTGGAAACTGGCTGCTGCGCCAGCTCGGGATCGGCATCCCCGCCTTCCAGATCGCCGGCGGACTGCTGCTGTTCGGCGTGTCCTACCAGATGATCTTCGGCGACCGTCCGCATCGGGAGGCCCGCGAGGCCGACAAGGCAAGCTCCGAGCATGCCTCCGACGTCGCGGTATTCCCGCTGGCGATCCCGATGATGGCCGGTCCTGGCGCGATCGCGACCACGCTGCTCCTGACGGGCGATGCCGGCTACGGGCCGAGGCTCGCGATCATCATCGCGGTCGTGCTCTCCGTGTGCCTGCTTTGCATGCTCTGCTTTGTCTCCGCGAACATGATCGCGCGGAGCCTTGGGCGCACCGGCAACGCCGTCCTCTCGCGCGTGCTCGGCATGCTGCTCGCGGCCTATTCGGTGCAGTTCGTGATCAACGGCATCGCGGCCGTCCGGGCGAGCTTGCCGTAGAGCTGCGACAATCTGTTAATGCGTTGATTTTCATGTTTATTTCATGATGCCATGAGGCGGCTGGCGCGATCGCGCGCGATCCGGTCCGCTTTCTCTTGCGCTGCCATAATGCTTGACGTACTCCCCGTCTGACAGGCGCCCATCGTCAGGAAATCGAGATGTCGATGACAGCGGACGAGCTCGACAAGAGACAGGCCATCATCGGCGCCTGCCGCCGCATGAACGCGCTCGGCATCAACCAGGGCACCTCGGGCAATATCAGCGTCCGGCATGTGGACGGGCTTCTGGTCACCCCGACCAGCGTGCCCTACGACGCCATGACGCCGGACCAGATCGTGTTCATGGCGATGGACGGCTCGCACGCGCCCGATCAGAAGCCGTCAAGCGAGTGGCGCTTCCACCTCGACATCCTGAAGGCCCGGCCAGACGTCAACGCCGTCGTCCACGCCCATCCGACCTATTGCACCATCCTGGCGATCATGGGCCTGGAGATCCCGCCCGTGCACTACATGATCGCAGCCGCCGGCGGCGACAGCATCCGCTGCGCGCCCTATGCCACCTTCGGAACGGCGGAGCTGTCCGAACATGCAGTGCGGGCGCTGGAGGGCCGGCTTGCCTGCCTGCTCGACCATCACGGCATGATCGCGATCGGCAAGTCGTTGGACAAGGCGATGTGGCTCGCCGTCGAGGTCGAGACGCTGGCGCGGCAATATCACGGCTGTCTCCAGATCGGAGAGCCGCCGCTGCTGTCGAGTGCCGAGATCGAGCGGGTCCGCCAGCGCATGTCCGGTTACGGCATGTCGGAAGGGTAGGGCGGGCCAAAAGTGTTCCTGCGGATCAGACATCTCGCCGACCGCAAGGGGACGAACCGCGTCATGGTTCGGCTGCGGGCGCTGCTGCGCAGCAACGAATTCTATCTGATCCCGCTGGCGCTGGTGATCGGCACGCTCGCCGGCGCCATCGTGACGCTGATGGCCGAGATTGCGCAGATTGCCCATATGGTGATCTACGGCATTCCCATCGACGTTCGCCTGTCCGCCAATACCAGCGTCAGTCCCTGGGCCGCGTTGATCGCGCCCGCGCTGGGCGGATTGGCGCTCGGGATCATGGAGTGGTGGCGGCGAAGGCTCAAGCTCTCCAGCGCGGTCGATCCGATCGAGGCGAACGCGCTGCGTGGCGGCAATCTGTCGATGCGCGACAGCGTGGTGGTGTCGAGCCAGACCTTGATCTCGAACGGCTGCGGCGCCTCCGTCGGCCTCGAAGCCGGCTATACCCAGATCGGCTCGGGCATCGCCTCGCTGCTCGGCAAGTTCTTCAATCTGCGCCGCAACGATCTGCGCCTGATCGTCGGCTGCGGTGCCGCTGCGGCGATCGCGGCCGCCTTCGGTGCGCCGATCACCGGCGCCTTCTACGCCTGCGAGCTGATCGTCGGCGTCTATTCGGTCGGCAGCGCTGCGCCAATCCTCGCCGCCTCGCTCGCGGGTGCACTGACCGCGCAATGGCTCGGCGGCGCGCCATACTCGCTCGAAATACCCAAGGTCAGCGCCGTCGGCGTCGAGCAATATCTGGCGCTGATCGGGCTCGCGCTCGTCACCAGCGGCGTCGGCATCGCCGTGATGCGCTCGTCCTCGATGTTCGAGCGCCTGTTCAAATGGCTGCCGGTCTGGCTGCGCCCGGTGATCGGCGGCCTCATCGTCGGAGGCTTTGCGATTGTCACGCCGCAGGTGCTGGCGGCCGGCCACGGCGCGATGGTGCTCGATCTCTTTCACGACATGACGATCGGCCTGATCGCGCTGATCATCGCCTTGAAGGTGACGGCCTGCCTGATCTCGCTCGCCTCCGGCTTCCGCGGCGGGCTGTTCTTTGCCTCGCTGTTCGTCGGCAGCCTGATCGGAAAGTTCTTTTCGGCGGTGCTGCTCTTGATCAGCCCGAACTTCGTGATCGATCCGCTGGTCGCGATGCTCACGGGCATGGCGACGCTCGGCGTCGCCATCGTCGGCGGTCCCTTGACCATGTCGTTCCTCGTGCTCGAGATGACCCGCAACGTCGACGTCACCGCCGTGGTGCTCGCCGGCTGCATCGTCACCTCGATCTGCGTCCGCTTCATGTTCGGACACTCCTTCTCGACCTGGCGCCTGCATCTGCGCGGCGAGACCATTCGTAGCGCCAACGACGTCGGCTGGCTGCGCAACCTCACCGTCGAGCGGCTGATGCGCTCCGATGTCGGCAAGGTGCCGTCGACCACGACGATCGCCGCGGTCCGCCGCGAATTCGCGCTGGGCTCGCGGCCCGGGATCGTCATCGTCAACAATGCGGACGAATATGTCGGTCTCGTCCTGCTGCCCGACCTGTTCTCCGGCGATCTCGACACCATCGCCGACGAAATCCAGGTGATCGAGCTCGCGCGCCTGACCGAGATCGTGCTGATCCCCGAAATGAACGTGAAGTCGGCCATGGCGGTGTTCGACGAGGCGGAAGCCGAGATGCTGGCAGTCGTCGATTCCACCGACAGCCGCAAAGTGGTCGGCTTCCTCACCGAGACCTTCGCCCGCCGCCGCTATGTCGAGGAGATCGACAAGGCAACGCGCGGCGTGCTGGGGGCGCTGTCGTAAAGTCACGCGGAAGCGGGACGGCGTGCGTCACGCGCCGCCGTCCGCGCCTGCTATCGGCTCGGTTGGGCGGGAGCCGCAACGACGCCCGCCACGATCCGGCGGACCAGCGGCAGCACCATCAGCAGCGTCGGAAAGGCGACGAGCCATGACAGCGCCCAGGCGCCCGGCCAGGTCGCGAGGAACGCCGGCGTTGCGCCGGGGCTTCGAAGGGTGGAAATGATCGACACCACGGCCGTCATGAGGACGGACAGCACAAATGGCATCACGATCGGCGCATAGCGCGCCGGCAGTTTGCGAACCGCAATCATCTGGTTTCTCTTTGGAATAGGACGCGTCAGTCACGGTGAACCCAAGAATGGCATCGATCCCGACGGCGTCGGTTGATGCGTTGGTTCACGTAAAACGCTTACGGCGACCGAAAAACGGTGCGGCTGTTCATTATCCGCTCATGTTGGATGGTTCAAGCTGGATCTGGTCGTTCGGTTTACAATCGTTCAAAGCGTGGCAGATTGCCGCGATCACGAAACCATTTCAGTAGCTTGCGCATTAAATCTTGTTTGATGATGTCGCTTTGAGCGAGAACAGGGAAGGTCAAGATGAATAAGGGACCGATGATTTCTGCAGCCGGCCGCAACGTTGCGTTGGCAGCTTTCGCAAGTCTTGTTCTGATTGCGGCCTCTGTCACGCCTTCGGCTGCCAACTCGCCCGCACCCAGCAAGGCCGCTGCCGCGGGCCCGGCCGCTCCGGCTGCCACCGATTTCAGCGCCGCTCGCCGCCACCGCTACTATCGACGAGGTCCGAACGCTGCAGGCCTCGCCTTCATGGGCGTGGCGGCAGGTCTGATCGGCGGCGCGATCGCAGAGAGCAGGCGCCAAGAGTACTACGAGGAGCGCTATAATTACGGCCCCGGTCCTTACTACGGCGGCCAGGGATATTACGGCGGCGGTCCCTACTATGGTCCGCGTGGCTATTATCAGCCGTATTAGGCCCCTGTCCTCGCCGCAGTCTCGTTTCGCGCCAAGGGGCGGTGTTTTGCACCGCCCCTTGTTGCTTCTGCGCGAGGCGTCTCATTGCGCGACCTGTGTCGCGGGTGCGTCAATCCTCTCTTGAAAAAATATTCCACTTTACCGAAATTCGGTTTTGGCGTATGTGTCGCTCATCCCGGCTCATCCTTGAGGGGCGATCTTGTGGTCGTCACGTTCGCGAGCCGGGCTTGCGGTGGACGCGGCAGCGTTCGGGTGCGAGAGGTTTGGGCAGGGCGGATTGCTCTCCGTGAGCCCGAGGCTTCGTTCCGACGAGCGGCGCTGCTAGGCTTCGTCTCGTCATCAGGTCGGCGGCAACGTGCACAACGTCGTCGAAACCGGTGGTGAAATGGCGGGCCGTGCGTACGGCAAAACCGTGTGGCCCTGTCGTCCAGTGATTTCTGGTGGGTTGGAACCTGAAAACCCTCGATCATTGAGGGGTTGTAAGGATCGCCACCGGGCGCTTGGTCCGGCCTGAAACCGCCGGGCCCTATTAGGCCCTAGTTTCACATGGTGGTTCAAACACCCTTCCGTTTCCAAGGAAAGCGAGTGCGTTGCGACGACGGACCTGTTTCGGCTCCGACATCCTCAAGCTCCCGGCTTGCTGGCACGCTGATCAGTCATTTACTTGGTCAGCTTCAAACCACGCTGGAATCTCCTGCGACGGAATCGACACTCTCGGCAGGTGCGGGATGATGGTGCCTGCAGTGACAATCAATCCTTCGGCGAATTTCGCTCGCGCAAAATCCCGCGCTTCTGCTTCAGTGACGAACGTCTTGGTCAGGCGCGGATGTCGCCGTCTTTGCAGCGTGCCATCCATGGGCACTTCAAACGTTACCACGTGTACTTCATACCGCGAGGCCGCTGCTCGTCATCGGTCCCGGTCCTCCGGGCCGAGATGACCGCGACAGCTCCTTTCTGCCCAGTCACCTGCAAACTGGCTTATCGCCGCACGCCGACGCGGTTGACGCCACCATTGGCATTGCCACCGGCATTATGGCGTACCGCAGCGCGGGCCACTGGACGCGCACCCAGCACCACACCGGCCCGAGCAACGCAACCCGCCGGGTAGGCAGTGTATTGGCAATACACGACTGCATTGGCTGGGCTTGGATTCAGCGTGAGACCTGCAAGGCCCAAGAGGGCGCTAGCAGCAATCCCGCTAATTGTCGCTGACTGGATCGAAAGACGCTTCTTGGGATGCATGCGGGTCTCCCTTTTGTGCCTGCACAAGAGATACACGGACGCCGTCTCTGGTGCGGCTGCAACGCAGCGTGTCCGCTAAAGGATCGCCGGCGTTGACACAGATCAACCAAGCGTTCGCCTAGCGACGCGGGAACCCCACACAAGAGGTGAGTGCAGCGCACACGTGTCGGTGCAGCTCCTGCGGCTCAGGTGGTAGGCGTGAGCTTACTCGCTGAGCCCGTACTGCCGAGCTCGAGGGTGACGAGCCTCGCGAGAAGCGTTGCCGGATAAAGCTGACCGATCACGCTCTCGATGTTGCAGAGACTTCGTGCCAACGGATGCACCGGAACGATGTCTCCATACCCAGTCGACGTAAGCGTGACAAAGCTCATGTAAAAAAGCGATGCGGCGACCGAATGATCGTCCTCGAAAGCTATTCCCTTGATTGCGTCGGGAGCCGCCAGCCCTACAAACAGGAACAGCGTTGCAAAGGCCACCGCAATCAAAAGGTACAGAAGGATCGCTCCGATAATTCGGTGATATGTAACGAGACCTCGCCTGAATACGGCCTGAAGCACGACAGCGCCTAACGTGCAGGCGATGACCAGCCATGCGCCGGCCAAAATGTGAAGGTGGTACGGTACTGGGTAGTAAATGCGCAGGAAGAATACGGCGACGTTGAAAACGAGCGCGAGCGACATCAGAACGAGAGCAGTCGGATTGTTGGAGATGATCACCATGCTGACGATGATCGCTAGCAACAGGCCATCCGCAAACAGATGAAAGGCGGTAATGCCCATTGCTTGTAGCGGGGCGAAGACAAAAATCAGTAATGCCAGCACTCCCGTGAGCACCGAGAGCAGCCAGTCAATGCGTTCTCCGCGCAAACGGCGCAGCTCGCTTACGGGCGTCTTCATCGATGTTCCTAAGGCCTGGCGCTGACCGCAGCGCTGCACCTTTGTACAATTCAGGACGAAAGTTCAGTCTCGTTGACCTAGATCAAGGGAACGGGAGCAAACCCGGGCGCGCTCAGTGAATGGGTTAGTGGCCTGCCGCAGCCTGTTTGAGCGGTTCGATCAGCTCGTGCGCTGAGAACGGCTTCGTTAGAAATGCGACGCATCCGGACAGCAGTGCGGCGTCGCGAACGGAATGGGTCTCATTGCCGGTGATGAAAATGACGGGGACCAAAACGCCTCGCGCTTTGAGTTGATGTCGGAGGTCGATCCCGGATCGCAGGTTGAGGTTGATGTCCAAGATGATGCAGAGTGCGTTGGCGATGTCGGCGTGCTGCTCCAGATCTTCGGCAGACGAGAAGAGGAGCGGTTTATAGTCATGTTGGCGGAGCAGCCGCCGTACAGCCCTCAGCATTCCGGGATCGTCGTCAACGACTATGACTTGCCTGCTGTGCACTCCGGGACCTCTGATCGCTTCCGGGGCATAATCGCTAGCGGCTCTGCGGAGCCGTGGCGTTTACCTAAGATACTTCTTTCAGCTCAGGGCGTGTGTTCCGTGTTTGGGGAAAGAGCGCCGATCCTCTCGGCAAGAGATACCAGCTCAGCTAACGACCGGACCTGCATTTTCTCCATCACACCGTGACGGTGAGCTTTGATCGTGCGCTCCGTTGTTCCAAGCGCGTGAGCGATCTGCTTGTTGATTTTGCCCCGAACGATGAAGTTGAAGACCTGTCGCTCGCGCGGCGTCAATGTAGCGAGACGAGCACGGGTCGCACTTACTTTGTTTTGCAGATCTAATGTCGATTGATGATGTGCCAACGCTCCTGCGATTGCGCGAAGAAGGTCTTCGGAGCTTACCGGCTTGCTCAAGAAATCCCGAGCGCCCGCCTTTATGGCCCGCACGGTGATAGGAATGTCGGTATGACCGGAGAGAAATATGATCGGCAATGCCGAGCCGAATTCGCCCAATGTTTTTTGCAAGGCCGGGCCGTCCAGATCGGGCATTTGCACGTCGAGAAGAATACAACCCGGACTGCCGTCGCTCGGCAGTCGGTCGAGCAACTCCTGCGCTGACGCATAGACTGCGACCTGGTAACCGGCGTGCTTCAAATGCCGCTCCATGGCCCCCCGGAATGACGGATCATCGTCGACAATATGCACGAGCCCAAACATCGGTCCTCTTTCGCTGCAAAAATGTACCGCGCAACTCGGGGAGAGTAAGTGTCGTTTGGCCCTTGTTCAGGCATAGCTGATCTGTCGCTGCGATCTACTACCAAAGTCTCAATGCGGTTTGTGCCACGCCGTCGTGCCGCGCAGCCCTGACGATGGCGACACTCCGCATGGACGGTCGACAGCTACTACCGTGCCCTGCCAAGGCGCGAAAACCGGGCGATGGCACTCTATCAGAGATTCAACCGGACGTTTTCCAGGTTGCGTTGCGGATCGCTACCAAATTATGATCGATGGTCAGGTAAGTCATACGGCGTATGACGATGCGAGATTTGGCGGACCTGCGGCCTTGCACCAGCCGTGCCAGCGATGGTGCACCTCGCATTGCGATTGGGACTGCATGTTGAAGGCGTTCGCATTATCGATTTGTGCTGGCTTCCTTCTGCGGGCGACCTGTCATGCTGCGGAGCTGACAGAAGACACCGCATTCGGCCCCGCGCCAGTCGCGCCAAAGGTTGACTTTCAGTCGCTTCGGATCAAGGGGCTCATCGTGGCGCTGCCTGGCCCGCAGGACACCGTCGATCCCGATTTCGCCGGCATCCGATCAAGTCTCGCGGCACTCGGGATCGGCTACGTCGGCTACACGAACAACAACTTTTACGACAACATGCTGCCCGCCGAACGGAACACGTTTGGCCAGCAGGTCTATAATGGCCAGAAGCCAACCTTCTTCACGAATAACGTGATGCAGATGACTTACGACCTCAGCAGATACGGGATTTCCGACGGTCAGATCGCGGTCGGCGGCATCTACAATTACGACAGCTGGGCACCGGCCGGGCCGAACGCATTTAGCCTTGCGACACTCAGCTATTATCAGACCTTCCTGAACCGGCAGGTGGAATTGAAGGTTGGATATTTGGCCAATGTCGTTGAGTATTGGGGACCATTTCTGGCAGGCAATTTGTCGTCCAGCATCTTTGGACCGAGCGGACAGATTCCGGTCGCGGCGGGTCTAAGCGCCTGGGCCTGGGCGAAACCGGCGATCAACATCAAGGTCAACGGCCCGGAGGGGCTATATGACAAATTCGGTGTGCAGGTGGCGAGCAGCCCGGATGGTCCCTTCGCCGAGAAGACCGCTAACCCGACCGGCCTGGACTGGTCGACGCCGAACAGTGGATTCCTCGCGATCAACGAGGTTGGCTATCGCAAGGAGGCCGCTCCCGGCCAGCTTGCGACCTGGGTGCGTGCCGCAGCTATCATCAACACCAGCAAGTATGTCGATTTCGAATTCGGCGGTCGGAATGCCGGGAATTACGCAGCCTATCTTCTGGCGGATCGACAATTTGTCCAACTTGTTCCAGTCGAAGGTCAGGCGGCAAGGGGGTGGTACGCTGGGCTAACCGCGATGTACGCTCCGCCGGAATTTAATCGCGTCAGCGAGTACTATGAGGCACGCCTCTATGGCATAGGTCTGCTGCCGTCCCGGCCAGGCGATATGGTATCCTTGGTTGTCTCCCGCAATGTCTTCACCCAATATCTGGTCGATGCCGCCGTGCGAGGCGGCCAGCTCGCGCATACTGACAATTTTTCGATAACTGCAGCCTATTATGCACCCGTTGCGCCCGGCATCCGTGTGGGCATCGGGCTCGGGTACACCAATAACCCCACGCCGGTGGTCTATACGCCGCAGACCGGGAGTGCCCTTAACGTGTTAGCCAATGCGACGATGTACTGGTGAGGCGACCATCGCGATGACCTCGCTAAAGCGGCACGTTTGTGTGTGGGTCGCTGCCGTTGTCGTGCTTGTCGTCTCGATGGGGGGCACAACCGCCCAAACCCTGTCTGGCCAGATTGCCGGCCAACCGAAAAAGATTTTGCTGCTTCATACATTCGGTCCGAATTTTGAGCAGGGAGCCGCATGGAGCAGAGAAATACAGAGAGAACTCAACAAACAATCGCCTTGGCCGCTGAACATTCAGGAACACTCGCTCGTCACGGCGCTGGACGGGGACGACGCCGCCGATGCGAAATTTGTTGAGTATCTTAAGGCGCTCTATACTCAACGGCCGCCAGATTTGATCGTCGCTCTTGGTGCCCCCGCTGCCCTCTTCGTCCAGCAGCACAGGCCAGACCTCTATCCGACGACGCCGATGCTGCTTGCGGCAGTCGAGGTGCGGCGGGTTGAGCCATCCATGTTGTCCGAGCGGGACGCTTTGGCCGGGGTGCGATACGATCAAGTCGCGGCTTTTGAAAACATTTTGCGGCTGTTGCCGGAGACAAAAGCCATCGCGATCATCCTCGGAAGCTCCCCCAGTGAGCGCTTTTGGGCTGCCGAGAGCCAACGGATAGTCGGTCCACTGCTGAAGAAAAACAAAGTTGAGTTAATCTTTTTCGGCGAGCAGCCGTTAGCGGATATACTGAAAGCAGTTGCGACTTTGCCACCGCACACTGCACTTTTTTATCAGCAGCTAGCGGTGGACGGTGCAGGTGCCGTCTATGGAGACAAGGAGCCATTGAGGCGCATCTATGAAGTCGCCAACGCTCCCATTTTTTCGTTCGATCAGTCTTATTTTGTCGGTCAGGTCGTAGGCGGTCCGATGTTTTCACCGGCTGAGGGCGCCCAATCAATGGCTGCTGTTGCCGTGCGCATGTTGGGAGGCGAGAAGATCAGCGGCATCAATCCCGTCGGCTTCTCAGCACCGAAATACGATTGGCGACTACTTCAGCGCTGGAACATCAGCGAGAGCCGCCTGCCGGCTGGGAGCGAAATCCTGTTTCGGGAGCAAACTGCATGGCAGCGTTATTCCTCACAAATCGTGCTGATAGCTGCCGTTCTTCTCGCCCAAGCTGGGTTAATCTTGGCCCTGCTCAATGCACATCGTCAGCGTCGGTTGGCGGAAGTACAAGCGCGGCAGCGAATGAAAGAACTCGCCCACGTCAACCGCTTCTCAACCGCTGGCGAACTTACCGCGTCGATTGCCCATGAAATAAATCAGCCGCTAGGGTCCATTCTGACGAATACCGAAACGGCACAGGCGATACTTAAATCTCCCAATCCGGACCTTGCCGAACTAAGCGAAATCCTGGGCGATATTCTACGGGATGATCAGCGCGCCAGCGAAGTCATCCGAAGGATACGAAGCCTGATGAAAAAGGCCCCCTTCGACCCGGTACAATTGGACCTCAATGATGTTGTGCGGGAAACCGTAGATTTTCTTTCAGCACTGGCCATCGCACGACAGATCGAATTGACCAGTCTGACCATGTCGAATGCGCTTCCGATCGTCGGTGACCGCATTCAACTTCAACAGGTTGTTCTGAACCTTGTAATGAACGGCATCGAGGCGATGAAGGATACGCCGCCTGGACATCGCAGCATCAGCATCCGGACTTCGCGCGTTGAGGAGTTCGCCCAGTTATCCGTTTCGGATCGCGGGCCCGGTATTTCCGAAGACAAGCTAAACCAGGTTTTCGAACCTTTTTTCACCAGCAAGGCGGAAGGCATGGGCATGGGGCTGTCCATCGCCCGCACCATTATCGAGGCGCACAACGGGTTCATTTCGGCAAAAAATCGCGATCACGGCGGCGCAACGTTCCGGATCAGGCTTCCCATTGTCGGTTGACCCAAACGGCAGCCGTGCGCCAAGCGCAGTGGTCGAGCCGATCCATCCAAAGGCGACCCGGTTCTCCTGCTGATGGAGGAGGAAAGGGGCGTGTGGATGCGGGCACCTTGCAGACCATGCTCCGGAAAGCCCAGGCGCATCGTATAGGTCAAAGAACAAATTTCAGCGCGTCTTCGCGGGCTACCGAACAGCGCCGGCGCGCCGGCCCTTGCCCCGTGCCCGACGCGGATCGAACTCATCAACCGCATTCTGCCAAGCCACGATCTCGTCTTCATACCAGACGCGCCGGTTCGGGCTGATGTAGGTGCATTTCGGAAAGCGACCTGCCTTCTCCATGCGATACAGCGTGGTGCGGCTCACCGGGATGATGTCCAACACCTGAGCTTCGGTGAGCATGCGGCGCGCAGCGGTGATGTGCACCACTTCGGTGTCGGCTTCGGCGAGTGCTACCTTTTTTGCGGTCATCATGTACTTCCATCATCTCGACGGGCCGGTAGACCTGGTCCGCGTCTTCATTACTTGGCCGTGCACTCCAGGGGGGCGCAAACGACCTGCATCACGCGCTCGGACTCGATCTCGATGAACTCGGGGAAAACACCGTGGTCCGAGAGAATCGCGCGCAGTTCGGCATCCAGTGCCGCCTGCCGGAGCGTGCCTGTCGCCAGCCGCTCTTCCTCGACTTTGCCCAGATACCACTCGGCGAGCTCGCGGATGAAGTGAACGCTCAGGCCCTTCTCGGAACCTTCCGCTGCAAGCCTCGTCGGCCTCTCTGTGCCGCCCGGAAAAGGCGTCACATCCGTCACATCCGTCACAGCGTCTGTAGCCTGAGCATTGTGATGTGACGGATGATCCTTGCCGGTGACGCTGCAACCGTCACAAGCGTCACACGCTCCCCCCTGAACAGCCTCGCTTGTGACGCTTGTGACGGTTGTGACGCCTTCTCGGGGACTGAGAGAGACGGGAGGGGGCAAATAGCGCCGCCACGCATCTTCCAGATCGGCGAGGAGGTAGCCCTTGCACTGGTTCGCCCCATGCGGCCGGAGCTTGTCGGACTTGATGCCGTAGCCATGCAGCCGGCTCGCCAGGGAATGGTCGTTGAAGGGCTCCTTGAGGTGGCTCCACGGGGCTGCCTCGAGCGCGTGCAGCGCCTCCAGAATTGCCTTAGTTGGAAGCCCTTTCGGGACGGTCATCTGGATCGCCGCGTCGGCTGCGGCGAAAATCGTCCGCAAATCAGACAGTAGGCGGATGTTCAGGCTCGGTGGTGTATCGGTAGTCGCGGCGGCAACCAGCGCGACGGCTGCTTTGCGCGCCAGTTCAGGCCACTCGCCACCCGCAAGGTCTGCAACCGCCAGCAGCGGCTCCCACAGGTCTGCGGTCCGGTCCTCGATGCCTGAGGGCATTTCCGGCCGCGCTGCCTCGGCGTGGCCTGCGCTGGCTGCCGCCCAGTCTTCGAGCCGGAGGAAGAGATTCCTACCAACGGGGGCGTGGGTGCGGTGCCGGAAAGCCTCGACGTGCTCGTTGGGCGCGCGCCGCCGCATCCGGATGACCACGCTGCGCGTCATGATCGAGTCCGGCAGCCAGCCCAGCCCTGCCAGCGCGACGGCGGCAAAGCTTTGCACGTCCTCGGTCTCGACGCGCTTTCCGTAGATGACGCAACGACCGAAGGTGGCGCCGCGGCGGTGACCGCTGTTGAGGAACGACCGAACGTCCTCATGCTCCCGCGCCTTCGGTCCGAAGATTGCGTCGATCTCGTCGAACAGGATGGTCGGCGGTCCACCTTCGCCCCCGCACTTCCGATACAGGTAGGCGGGTGAAACGTTCGTGGCATGCACGGGCCTTGGCACCAGCATCTCAGTCACCTCCAGGGCGCGAGTCTTGCCCGACCCAGGTTCCGGCGAAAGGAATGCAAGCCGCGCGGTGCTCTCCCATGCGCTCATCAGGTGCGTGTGTACGACCCAGAGGGTATGCGCGATGGCCGCGTGCACGGAGGGATAACTGACGAACCGGCACAGGAAGCCACGCACGTCCTCGAGGAGCGCGGCGCCGGCTTCAGCAGGTGCCCCGGCGTTGCGGCGCACAAGCCTGCCGGCCTCGGCTTTCAGCTTCACGGCGCCCTCGAACGAGGCGCGGGATGTCGGCGAGGCGCTCCTGCCGGCGGTCATCACGCGGAGTGTTGGACTGCTCCATTAACCCGCGCAGGAAATTAACGACGGCACCAGGCTCCATCCCGGCATAGATCATCTTGCAGGAGAGATCGCGCAGATTGTCGTGGAGCGAATGCCCGGCGAGAATGTCGCGCTAGACGCTGGGAAACCTAACGGAGCTGATCATTGCGATCACCGCGCTTCAGGCCGGCCAGTATATGCTCGTGAAAGCGTCGATTGCCGGTGCGATTGTCACCAACGCCCTGTTCATGCTCGGTGCCTGTCTATTGCTCGGCGGCCTGCGCTATCACGTCCAGGAATATAATCGTGCCGGCGCGCGGCTCTACTCCGGTCTCTTGCTGATGGCCACCGTCGCCCTGCTCGCCCCGTCGGCGGTCGCCGACCTCGATCTCGTACAAGGCGAGGCTGTCATGCGGAAGCTCAGCGTCGGTCTCGCCATACTGCTCATCATCGCTTACGCGCTCGGCCTGCTGTTCTCACTGAAGACCCACAAGGCGCACCCGCACTGGTGCTGCTCAGCTATGTCGTCGGACCGTCGCCAATGAGCCTGCAGTTCTGGCCGGGCGCCGTCACCATGGTGATGATTGCGACCGTGACCGCGAGCTTCATTACGAGCAGCGGGCGCTCGGCCTGGTTCGTCGGCGCCCTGCTTATCTTCATCTACGCGGTCTTTGCGTTGACGCTGTACGTGGTCCCGCCAGCGAGCCAGGAGATTGGGTGACGCCAACACCTCCTTTTCATCACCGTCCGTCGGCGCCGTGCCGTTTGTGAGTGAGTCCGTTGTTGGCCCGGAGCCGTCTGTGAGGGCAGCGTAGAGCACGTCTGCTCTGCCCCCGAAATCAGACGTCAACTTGTTCTGCTATCGCGAGGGCGTCGTCGACCTCGATGCCTAGGTATCAAACGGTGCTCTCGATCTTGGTATGCCCCAGCAGGAGTTGTACGGCTCGCAGGTTGCCGGTTCGGCGATAGATCAAGGTTGCCTTGGTCCGGCGAAGCGAATGCGTCCCGAACAGGTGCGGATCCAGTCCGATATCAACGATCCAGTGAGATAGGAGTCGGGCGTACTGGCGCGTCGTCATATGCCCACTCCGCCGCCGGCCAGTGAACCAAGTATTCTCCCGACTTCTTGCCAGTTGGAGGAGGAGCAATGTTTCCGCGTGAAGGACGCGAACGGAAGGCGTGCTGCGCTGCAATACCAAGACCGGGTCGATCTCGGTGACGTCACCCGCGATCCCAGCAGGTCTCGAATTTGCAAACCGCTGAGGACATGCTTTGCTCCGTTGCCTCAAGAAGGTCAGTTGCCGCGCCTTATAGATGCTCACCTGGCAGCCCACCGCGCGGTCCGCTTCACGGGTCGTTGGGAAAAGGGGACCGGGTTCATGCCGCTGAGGAGAGGAAAGGCCATTGGGTATGATGCCGACCTGATGGCGTTCAAGTTTACGATGAGGAATGGACAGCAAATTGTGCAATGCCAAATTAGCACTGCCGCGCTTAGCGACTTGGCTGATCGCCGGAGAGGCTCGAAGGGGGACTTGCTTGCTGAATTTAAGGCTCGTCGCGTGCTGATCGAAGCCATAGCGTCCGCACTGTTCGACCAATCATCCAATGAGAAAACAGTGGTCAGTATTTTTTCGAAACACATTCCGACCAGCCGTTTCGGCAGACGTCATACGATAAAGCCGGGAAGTAGCTGAACGGTCGGATAGCGCCTATTCGCCGCGATCTCCGCCGAATGAGTGACTTTACTCAAAAAAATACAAACAAATCATCAGCTTAGACGAATGCTCACTTTGGTCTTGAGTGTTGTCCATCGGATACAGGTCTTTGGGAGATTTCCGCCTATCGTGCCACCATAGATCGATCGGCAGTCGTGCCAATGACCGCTTCGCCTGAAGCGCATAACAAGTGGGGATTTAATGATGAAGAAGTTTTTACTAGGCACGGTAGGCGTGCTTGCTCTCGGAATGGCTGTGCCAGCCTCGGCTGCCGACATGCCGATGAAGGCTGCGCCGGCTCCCTACGTTGCCCCGATCTACAACTGGACCGGCTTCTATATCGGCGGCAATGGCGGCTGGGCGCAGAACCACAATTGCGTGGATTTCCTTGACGCGGCTGGCGTGGCCTTCGCTTCTGGCTGCCGCGATCGGTCCGGTGGCGTCATTGGTGGCCAGCTCGGTTATCGCTGGCAATCCAGCCAGTGGGTGTTTGGTCTGGAAGCGCAGGGCGATTGGGCGGATCTCAGCAACCAGCGCGTCAGCCTCATCAATCCTGCGCTCTCAACTCGTACCAAAACCAGTGCCATCGGCCTCTTCACCGGTCAGATCGGCTACGCTTGGAATGCGTCACTGTTTTACGTGAAGGGCGGCGCGGCGGTGACGGACAACCGCTTCAGCGTCCTCGAAAACGCTTTCGGCACTGAACTCGTGGCGCAAAGCGCGACCCGCTGGGGTGGCACCGTGGGTGTTGGTTGGGAGTATGGCTTCGCGCCGAATTGGTCAGCCGGTATTGAGTACGACCATCTGTTCATGGGGCACCGCAATAATTCGTTCACGGCCCCTCCCGCTCTTGCTGGATTTGTGAACGACCGGATCACGCAGGACGTGGACATGCTCACGGTGCGCGTGAACTACCGCTTCGGCAATTACGGCAGCCCGGTCGTCGCGAAGTACTGATCTCGCGTTATTTAGAGTTCTCCAGCAAACGAAGGTCGGCAGAAATGCCGGCCTTTTTTGTTGGAGGGTACAATCTAAAAGTCCTCAGACCCGCCACCCGCAATCGAGCCCTCGGTTAGCTCTGTCCCCTGCACCGGCTAATGACCCGCCGCGAACCGCGGCGGAGGATCGAAGACATGGCTCAAATCCAAAAAAACCGCGAGCGGAGCGGTGCGCCGAGAGCGCGAGGAAAAGTGCGCTAGACCGGCTCACGCTTATCAGACGCACGAAAGGCAGCGCCGACGTGATGATTGCCTTCTATACGCGTCACGCTCCCTGCGCATCAGGCTGTATGTCGACGAGAACTTCCCTTGAAAAACGGATCAAGTTTCACGGGTTCCCCGGTATCTTTCCAGTACAGTTGTTTACCGGCGCTCGCCGCCACCGCGAGGCGGTGGTGACCGCCGATCAGCGTATGCTCATCCGATGCCATCGCAACGATCTCGCCAGCTTCGTCCACGATGTTTCGCATGCGCCTTTCTTTGGCGGCCGTCGCGCGGGCATCGTTGATTTGGATCATGTGAGGCAATAACTGGTACCAGTACCTGACCGAAATCAATCCCGGCCAACCGCCCCGGAGAGGTCCCGCCCTTCGTCCGAAACGCACGAACCGCACACGCTGGCGTTGCAGCGAAAATCCGATAGTTTAATTCGTTCCGGCGCTTTAGATGTTCGATCTGCGACAAGCAAACAACCGTTTACCCGGTGCCTGCAACAGTTCAGTCCGAGCGAACTCTTGGTGGGCTGCCATCGCTCTGAACAGGATCGTAGCGCAAAACGCTAGCGGGGTTGCGCTATGTCGGCATCCAATTCGAGGGGATCCCGCGCAGCCTCAAAGCGGGGAATAAGATCGGCAGGCAACGCTACCAGTTTTGCTGCACGGTTGATCGACGATCCGAAAACTGTGGCGGCAGCGATGTGCTTTGCGAGCCTCGTGTAGTCGGACCATATCAAGTAGAACATGAGTGGTGGCTGCTCTCCATTCGCCAACAGTTGACTGGAGCGTTCGCCAGCGCCCTCAGTTAACCACCACCTGTGAGCTAGCGTGACGAGACTTCTGAAGTGACGAATAGTGCCCAACTGCTTACTTGGCTGAACGCCGGCCAATTTAGCGCAATGTGTTAGCCAATTGAGACCAGCCAAGATAGCAATCGAAAAATCAGTCGCCGCCGTTCCCGTGAAATCGACCACGGTCTCGTCGTGAGGACGCTGGAGGAGGTAAGCGTCTATCATTTCGATTTGCCGGTCTGCATCGCTTAGTAAGTCAAAGTCGGCCCTTGGCACCATCATTACATAGCGCATCGCTTCCAGCCGGGTGTGATCCCAAACCGAGCGAACATCACCGTTCAAATCCGATAATGCCCGCTTGCACGCTGGATAGATCAGTTCGCCCTGATCGACCTCATCGAGATATCGAGGAACGTGGCGGCGCAATTCATCGAGGATAACGTGCGGTCCGAAGAAGCGGTGACCGCCCGCTTTGTAGTCGGAATGTTTCCTGAGCCGCTTTCTGGGTTGCCACCAATCAAACAAGTGCCTTGACTCCCAGCCAGGCGAAGGAATCGGGAACAAACCCTGATAGCCGCTACCGCCATCGGCAATCCAAATGAATAGCAATCAACCCTCAGCTCGCTCCGGCCCTTTTAGAGGGGGATCGTTGCGGCTCTCGTATGAACCGCAGCTTCCGGGCGCGGTCGATCGAAGGCTTGAGATAAATCAAGGTCCCGATCGGCTCAAAGGGCGCAAGATGCTGCGGTGGTGGGTTAACTCAGGGTCCGTTATGGCGCGGTATATCGACAAGATTATACAGCCCGGCGAACGGTTGCTGTATTCGACCAACGAACACTGGATGTACTTTCTGCCCGCAATCGCTGCGTGGATCGTGGTGGTCGCATTTTTGGTGCTGTGGCGCTTCTTTACTTCCGACGTGCTGGCTTCGGTTTGCTTGGCCTTCGCGGCGGTAGCTGGGCTTGCGGCTTTGTACTGGACGGCGACGGCTTGGTTTCACCGCTGGACCACCGAGACCGACGTGACCAACATGCGGGTTGTCCACAAGACAGGTTTCATCAAGCGGGACACCTTTGAGATGAGCCTCGACAAAGTTGAGAGTGTCGATGTCAAACAGAGCATTCTTGGCCGCTTCATGGACTACGGCGACCTCACCATTCAGGGTGTCGGCGAAGGCACGCGAACCATTACCACCATCACGGCGCCGCTCGCGTTTCGCAACGCCATCACGACAAGGCCGGTTGGTACGTGAACCAAGGCGTGGTGTGACAGCCGCCAGCCTCACGAAAAAGCATTGCCGGCCAGCCGTCAATGCCGCCGACCTGAACGCACCAAGCCGCTGAATTGGCGAAGATCAAGGTCAGGGTGACTTCGGCAGCTACCAGCAATCATAAGCGGGTGTTACCTCTGACCATTCCGATCCCAACATTCCGCCCCCGGGGAAGCCCCGCTGGGCATTTCGCCTCGATATCTGCAGGGAAATGACCCAATAACCGGCACCAGTACCTGCTCGAATCAAATCTCGGCCTACACCCCCCCGGAGTGCACCCGATCATCCGCCATCGTGCGAACATCCAGAGGCTTTTGCAGGAGTGGAGCCGCGTCTGGGTCAAAACCGCCCGGATGAAGAAGCGAAAGCGCAGGTTTAACACAGGCGTCATGAAGGACCTCTTCTGGCCGATTTTGTTGCAAAAGTCGGTTGAGACAAGTCACGAAGCGTGATTCCGTTGTGTTGACGCGAATCTCGGCGAGGTCGATCCATGAT
>NZ_JBEPQF010000054.1:0-35906 GCF_040547695.1 Bradyrhizobium sp. JR4.3
TTTCCACGGCATCTACACCTCCCGCAGAACAAAAGCGGAAAGTGTAACCCATGTGTCCGGTACGAACTGTCACCTATGTCTCGGGTCGCTCACCAGCTCATTTGATCTCCCCAAGCCAGGCGTTGTGACCGGCGCATTTGGTCACCATGAGCGCGCTGGTGCAGATGAATCCGGTAGAGCGCGGCCATTGCCTCACCGTCGGAGGATTCAGTATCGCACGGCAGTCTGAGTGATCGTGATCACATAAACTCGCGATTGGCTCCCCTAGTGTCCAGCTCACGCCAAACACGGGGAGATTTCATATGCGCAAGATCATTCTGGTGGCCGCTATGGTGCTGGTCTCTGCCTCTGCCCAGGCCGGAGGCCCGCGCAGCCTGTCGCTGTCCGCGGTGAGCGAGCCGGCTTCGGTTCAGCAAACGGCGCCGACGCTCGCTGCCGCGCCGACGCAGGTGAGCGAAGCAGCGCCAGCCGCCGAAGCTCCGAAATATCTCGATCGCCCGCCGGCGGTTTCGCTCACTGCGCCTGCGGCGACTCCCACACCGACCACCACGACGACCTCAGCGCCCGCGACGACGATCCAACCCGCCGCGAAGACGACGGCCAAGGCAGACAAGCCGAAGCACAAGCGCAGCTGGACCGAAGGCCGCATCATCAGCGAGCTGCATCGCCACGGCATCTACTGGTAAGGTGCCTGCTCTCAAAAAGCATATGGCCGGGACAAGCCCGGCCATGACGCAAGAGATTTGGATCGGACTGGACGCGCTACTGCGAAACCGTCTGCACCACGCTCCCGATCGGACGTGCGCTCGAGGTCGGCACCTTCAGGTCCTTCAGCAATGCCTCGTCATATTCTGGCAGCGACTCGAGCGTCGTCTTGGCCTTCATCTGCACGACCTTGTAGCCGCCGGCCTTGAGCCGCGCGAGCAGTGCAGGCATGGCTTCGCCGGTATGCTTCTGGAAGTCGTGCATCAGGATGATGCCCTTGCCGAGCTTGTCGAGCCTGGTCATCACGGTCTCGATGATCTTCTCCGGCGTGGCGCCCTTCCTGAAGTCGAAGGAGTCGATGTCGGTCGAGAACATCGCGACGTTTCGGGTGCCGAAATAGCTCACGATCGCCGGATTGTGCTGCAGCTGCGGGAAGCGGAAGAACGGTGCCGGGTTGGTGCCGAGCGCGTATTTCACCGCGCTAATGCCCTTTTCGACCTCGTCCTTGGCCATCTGCTCGGTCATCTTCTTGCCGTTCAGGTTGACGTGCGACCAGGTGTGAGTGCCGACCGTGTGGCCCTGCGCCAGCACCTGGCGAAGGATTTCCGGATGGTAGGTCGCATGCTTGCCGACCGAGAAGAACAGGCCCTTGGTGCATTCATCCGCGAGCGCCTTCAGCACGGCGGGCGTGTTGACCGGCCAGGGACCGTCGTCGAACGTCAGCACGACCTCCTTGTCGGTGAGGAAGTCGAACTGCTTGAAATGATCGAAGCCGAAGCCCGGACCGCCGGTGGTGTCGATCTCGACCACGCGGGAGACGCCGAGCGCGTTGGGATTGGCGCAGGTCGATTTCTGCTGAACCGGCATCGGCGCGGGTGCGGCGGCCGGGGCGGCTGCCGCCGGTTTGGCCGCAATCGCCGCCGTGGTCGTGACGTCGTCCTTGGCGGCGACCTTCGCCTGTGCCGGCAATTGATCGGCGGCACGGGCGGCAATCGTCTTGGGAGCGGCCTGGTCGGCGCGCGAGGAATAATAAAACCAACCGCCGGCGGCGATCACGACCGCCGCAACTACACTGGCCAGCATCAGGCCCAACGCATTACGCATCGCCATTCTTTCCAATTACGCAACCAAACCGGCGGAATTTCCCGCTCGACGAGCCATTAATGCGAAGGAACAGTTAACGTGACACCAACACGACAGCGGATATGAAGGAATTTCAGCGAGGTGCGCCAACGTGACCATAGTCACAGAGGGTGGGCCTCCCGTGACCGTCATCACAGTGGAAACTGTTTTGCTGGAGCATGGTCGATCCCATCAACAACGGGCCCGCTTCCAGCGGTGCCAATGGGAGCTTCAAATGACCAACTCGCTGAACACCAAGTCTCTGAACACCAAGTCCTTGAGTAGCAAGATCCGCGACACCAGCCTGGCTCTGGGCTTTGCCGCCATCCTCTCGATCGCCTCGACCGGCTCCAGCTTCGCCTTCTCGTCCGAAGCCCAGCAGCAGTGCACCGGCGACGCTTTCCGCCTGTGCTCGTCGGAAATCCCGAACATCCCGAAGATCACGGCGTGCATGATGAAGCATCGTTCGGATCTGAGCGCCGGTTGCCGTGCGGTGATGGACAAGGACCTCGCCAAGGGCGGCGCGTCACGCAAGGTCGCTGACGCCCAGGACGCTCAGTAACAGCAACGATAGCGTCGTTGCGTCGGTTAGCTCCCCTCGCGATGTGCCCCGGCGTCAAGCCGGGGCCACGCGGCAGCGCAAGCCCGCCTGCCAATAAAGCCGTTGCGGCTTCGGGATCGTCGCTCTAGCTTCGCCCGCACATCTTCCGGGTAAGAGGCATTACGCGATGACCAGATTTCTTTTCATCATTCCATTGATCCTGTTTGCATCGGCTGCGTCCGCGCAGCAGCCCGGTCACGACGCCTGTGCGCGCGATGTGACGCGCTTCTGCCGCCCGGTGATGAACAATGGCGATCAGGCTGTGCTCGCCTGCCTCAAGCAAAACCGTACGCGGCTCACCAAAGGCTGCGAGAAGGTGCTGACGGATCACGGGCAGTAAGACGTCGCTACGGACTCGCGAAACCCTACGTGCTGCTTCCCGCCGCAGTGGCGACCACGGGCAGCACCTCACTTGCTGCCTGGTCCGGCGTCTCCTCTTTCCAGCGCACCGAGCCGAACGGACGCTCGAGCATGCGGCGGATCCGCACCGGATCGGGGCCGATGTGGAAATCGATCGCCTCCTGATGCAGAGCGCGTTCGGACTGGGTCGAGCGGTTGCGCTGGCGTAGATAGTCGAGCCAGGTCGGACAGTGGTAACGCTCGGTCCACAATTCGGGATCGGCGATGTCGCGCGCGATCGACCAGCCGTAAGCACCGTTGCGCTGACGAGAGAGCTGCACGTCCTGCATCACGTTGTGAAAGGCGCGGGCGTTGTCTTGGGCGACGCGGTATTCGATCTCGACCACCAGCGGCCCGCTGCGTGCCGTGAGCGACAGTTTGACTTCCGGATCCGCTAGCAAATCGGCGTCTTCGTTACGGGCGCCGACGCGCGGCATCGTGAGCCAGATCCCCAGCACCGGCGAGATCAGCATCAGGCCGGCAGCCGTCAGCAGCGCGACCTCGACGCCGGCATAGTCGGTGAGATGGCCCCAGCCCCAGGCGCCGACCGCGATGCCGCCCGAAATCGAGGCCTGGAACGCCGCGAGCGAGCGGCCGGCGACCCAGCGCGGCGCCGAGAGCTGCACGCCGATATTAAACAGTGCGACGGCGGCCATCCAGACCGCGCCGGCGAGCACCAGTGCAGCCGCGGTCAGCACCGGCTCGGTGCTCACGGCGAGCGCAGCCATCGCAAACGCCATCGAGATGGTGCAGGCGCGGATCGCGGCTTCGCCGCTCATGCGCTTGCGCAATTCGTGGATGTTGAGCGCACCGACTACGGCGCCCATCCCGAAGGCGCCGAGCATGACGCCGTAGGTCTGCGCGCCGCCATGCAGCAGATCGCGCGCGACCAGCGGCATCAGTGCCATGATGGCACCGCCGATCAGGCCCATCACCAGCGTGCGCAACAGCACGATCTTGATCGGCGGCGAATTGGTGATGTAGCGGAAGCCCGACACCATGGCGCGGTTGAGCTTCTCCCGCGGCAGCCGCGAGGGCTCGGTGTTGCGCCGCCAGAGCAGCAGCACCACCAGCAACGGCAAATAGAGGATCGCGTTACACGCAAACGCCGCCACCGCACCGAGCGCGGCGACGATGACACCGCCGACCGCCGGACCGAAGCTGCGCGCGATGTTGTAGCTGATGCCGTTCAGCGCGACGGCCGACGGCAGGGCATCGGGCGGCACCTGCTCGCTGACCGAGGATTGCCAGGCCGGGCCGAACAGCGCGTTGCCGCTGCCGACCACGAAGCAGAACGCGAGCAGCGTTTCCGGAGAAATGTAGTTGAACCAGGCCAGGACCGTGAGCGCGGTCGCGCCAGTCAGCGCGATCATGAGCGCGATCAAGGTGACGACACGGCGGTCATACATGTCGGCGATGGCGCCGGCCGGCATCGAGATCAGCATGATCGGCAGCATCAGGGCGGTCTGCACCAGCGCCACCTTGTCCGCCGAAGCGGCCATCTGCGTCATCGCCCAGGCGGCGCCCACGCCCTGGATCAGCAGGCCAAGATTGGAGAGCAGGCTGGCGAGCCAGATGCGCCGGAACACGGTGTACCGCAGCGGCGCCATGATGCCGTCGGTCGCAATTTTCTGGCGGTTCGTCTGCTCGGTCATATCCCCTTCCAAATGGGCTGGCAGAAGTAGTCTTGAAGTCGTCTTGGAGTGGTCTTTGGGCGATTCCGGCAAGTTCAGTGATGCCTGCGAAAGTCCTTCGCTGTCCAGTGGTTAGGCCGGTATAAGCGGTGCACAGAGATGGTTTTGCGGGGGAGGAACAGATGAAGCTGTCACGACGAATGATCATGCTCGGGGCAGGCAGCCTGCCTTTCGCAATTGCGAGCTCGCGGACGGGCGCGTTGGCTCAACCCGCGCCCGCTGCGCCGAGCGAGGTGCCGCCGATCCTGTTCGTCCACGGCAATGGCGAATACGACGCGCTCTGGATGACGACCTTGTGGCGGATGGAATCCAACGGCATCGCGCGCGACCGCATGATGGCGATCAATTTCACCGATCCCAATGCACGAAGTGACGACAAGGTCGAGCAGGCGGGCCGCTCCTCGACCGAGGACCAGCGCCGCGAGCTCGCCGCCGCCATAGCCGAATTGAAGCGCAGCACCGGCGCGGCCCGCGTGGCGCTGGTTGGCAGCTCGCGCGGCGGCTATGCCATCCGCAACGTCATCAAGAACGGCGGCGCCAGCGATGTCAGCCATGCCGTGCTGTGCGGCACGCCCAATCACGGCGTGTTCGCGACCGACGACCAGCCCAACAGCGAGTTCAACGGCCGCGGCGCGTTCTTGCGCGGCCTGAACGAGGGCGAGAGCGAGGTGACGCCGGATGTCGCCTTCCTCACCTTGCGCAGCGACGGTATGGACAAATACGCGCAAGCCGATGGCCGTTTCATCGGCAAGCCCGGTACGCCGACCGGCGTCAACGTCGAAGGTCCGGAGTTGAAGGGGGCGGCCAACCTCGTGCTCGGCGCGCTCGATCATCGCGAGGTGGCGTTCCACCCCCGGGCCTTCCGCGAGATCTACAAATTCATCGCCGGCCGCGAGCCCGCGCGGATCACGATTGTGCCGGAGCAGAGCGTCCGGCTGAGCGGCCTCGTGACGGGCACACCGGGCGGCGCACCGACCAATCGGCCGGTGGCCGGCGCAACCGTCGACGTCTTTCGCGTCGATCCTGAAACCGGTGAGCGCAAGGGCAGCGCCGTCCACGGTGCGAAGACCGGTGCCGACGGCCGCTGGGGACCGGCGCAGGTCGAGCCTTCCTGGTCGCTCGAATTCGTCGTCGCATCGCCGGATGCGCCGACGACGCATATCTACCGCTCACCCTTCCCGCGCTCGTCGGACGTCGTGCATCTGCGCGCCGCGCGTCCGCTCGGGCCCGCGGACAAGGACGCCGGGGCTGTGGTGATCATGTCGCGTCCGCGCGGCTATTTCGGCCTGCCGCGGGACGTGGTGCTGCTCGATGGCAAGGAGCCGGCGGACGTCAAATCGGGTGTGCCCACGGATTCGACAGCAACACTGCGCCTTCCGCCCGGCGATGTCGGGCGTAACATCGTGGCCCAATTTGGCAAAGAACGAATTGTGGCACGCGCCTGGCCTGCCTCCGAGAACAGGATTGCGATTGCCGAGCTGACTTACTAGCTAATTGCCTGCGTCACCTCTGCGGGAGCGAGCCATGAACATCGCCAGCGTGCGTCGGCCCATCGTCCCTCCGACCCCGCCGCGTGCGCCCGACGACATGTCGTTCCTCGGCCGGCTGGCCGTGATCAAGCGGAACATGATCGCGACCTGGGGCCAGCGCGCCTACGAGGAAGACGTCATCGAGGGCCGCTTCTTCTTCCGCAACAGTTTCATCCTGAACCAGCCGGATGCGATCCGGCATGTCCTGCTCAGCAACTACGAGAATTATTCGCGTACCCCGGCGGGCATCCGCATGCTTCGTCCCGTGCTCGGCGACGGTCTTCTGATTGCGGAGGGCCATTCGTGGACATTTCAGCGCCGCACCCTCGCCCCGGCGTTCACGCCGCGCGCGACGGCAAATCTGGTTCCACACATGACGGCGGTGCTTGACGAGACCATTGCGAAGCTCGACGCTCGAACGAGCGAGCCGGTCGATCTGCGCGAGATCATGCAGCGCATGACGCTGGAGATCGCCGGACGCACCATGTTCTCGTTCGGCATGGACCGGCATGGTCCGACCTTGCGCAACTTCGTCATGGAGTATGGAGCCCGACTCGGACGGCCGTACTTGCTCGACATGTTGCTGCCCCTGTCCTGGCCGAGCCCGATGGATTTTGCCCGTGCCCGTTTCCGTAAGCGCTGGACCGAATTCGTCGCGATGCTGATCGCCGAGCGGCGGGAGATGGGCAAGAAAGCGGGCGCGCCGCCGCGCGATCTTTTCGATCTCATGGACGAGGCGCGGGACCCCGAAACCGGCAAAGGCTTTTCGGACGAGCAACTCGTCGACGAAGTCGCAACCATGATCCTCGCGGGTCACGAGACCACGGCGACCGCGCTGTTCTGGGCGCTCTATCTGCTCGCCCTCGATCCCGATACGCAGGAGGAGGTCGCCTCCGAGACCCGCGGCGAGCACCTCGACAGCATGGTCGATATCGATCGCCAGAAGTTTACCCGCGCCGCGATCGAGGAGACCATGCGGCTTTATCCGCCGGCCTTCCTGATCGCCCGGGCCGCGCGCGAGAAGGACAACGCGGCCGGCGTCGCCATCGGCAAGGGCGACATCATCATGATCGCGCCGTGGCTGCTGCACCGGCACGAGAAGCTGTGGGATCAGCCGAACGCGTTCATTCCAAAACGCTTCATGTCGACGGAAGCACCCGATCGGTTTGCCTATCTGCCCTTTGGCGCGGGTCCGCGCGTCTGCATCGGCGCACCATTCGCGCAAGCCGAATCCGTGCTGGCGCTGGCCCGGCTGATCGGTGCGTTCCGTGTCGAGCTTGCCGATACCAGCCCTGTCATTCCGCTCGGCGTCGTCACGACCCAGCCGGACCGTTCGCCGCTGTTCCGCATCACGCGTCGGTGACAGGCGTTCGCCTGGCGGACGGCGTGATCCACACCAGATAGAGTTGCGCCATGAGCGATATCCAGGCCCAGTTTTCCGTTCTGAAGCAGACCGCCGATGCGAAAGTGGTCGACGCGATCGCGCGCCTCATCGAGGACGGCGAAGATCACGAGCTCAACCGCGTCAATGTCCTCGATTTCGCGAAGCAGCACGGTCTCGATGAAGAGCACGCGATCTCGGCATTCCTGCATTCGGCGCGGCTCGGCCTGTTCGATCTGGGTTGGAATGTGCTGTGCCCGGGCTGCGGCGGCGTGTTGGGTGCGCACTCGACCCTGAAGGCGCTCAAGCCCGATGATTATCATTGTGCGCTGTGCGCCTGCGGCTACAAGGCCTCCGTCGATGATCAGGTCGAAGTCTCCTTCACCGTCAATTCACGTGTCCGGCGCATTGCGGCGCATGATCCTGATACGCTTCCGGTGTGGGAGTACTTCAAGCAGGTGTTCTGGAGTTCCGGCGTCGACTTCAACAAGGAATCGTTCGCGACGCTCGCCAACGAGGTGACGCTGGATACGATGGAGCTGCCGGCCGGCGAGAAGGCGACCATGTCGCTGCAACTGCCGAACGATTTCATCATCATCTTCGAACCGGTGACTCACGCGGCCCATTTCATCGACGTGCAGGGCGAGCCGACCAAGGACCGTCAGCAGCTCGCCATCATGTACAACAGGGTGCAGGCGCCGACGGGAACCACGACCATGCGGCCGGGCCCGCTGCGGCTGTCGCTGGAGAACCAGGCCGGCGTACGCGTGCTGCCGTCGGTCTTCATCGCGGCCGAGGCGCTCCATCACCTCATCGGCAAGCGCAAGCCGTTCCTGACCGCCAAGCGGATGCTGTCGAACCAGACGTTTCGCGACGTGTTCAAGGCGGACAATCTCAGCCTCGACCAGCGGCTCCAGATCACCTCGCTGACCTTCCTGTTCACCGATCTGAAGGGATCGACCGCACTCTATGAGCGCGTCGGCGATCTCGCCGCCTTCGACCTCGTGCGCGCGCATTTCCATGCACTGCTCGAGATCATCTCGTCGGAGAAAGGCGCGGTGGTGAAGACCATTGGCGACGCCGTGATGGCGACCTTCGTCCGTCCCGAGCATGCGATCGCGGCGGGTTTGCGGATGCGCGCGGCGATGGACGAGCTCAACAAAAAGCGCGGCACCGCCGATCTCATCGTCAAGATCGGCATCCACGAGGGTCCGTGCCTCGCGGTGATGCTGAACGAGCGCCAGGATTATTTCGGCCAGACCGTCAACATCGCCGCCCGCGTGCAGAGCCTCTCGACCGCGCAGGAGATCCACATCACCGGCCCGGTGCTCGATGCACCGGCAGTCGCCGAAGTCCTCAAGCAGCGCGAAATCAGGCCGATCCAGAAGCAGGCCGCCCTGCGCGGCATCGCCGACAAGATGGTGGTGTACGAGATACCGTGAGGTGTTGCCCCCCACATCGTCCTGGCGAAGGCCAGGACCCATACCGCGGAATCTATCGATTGCGGATGGTCGGCGTACCGGACCACAACCAGTCTTCGCCAAACTACACCCTGGGGTAATGGGTCCTGGCCTTCGCCAGGACGACGTCGGAGAGACGATTTAGCCGCCCTCCAGAAACCAACGCTCCCAGATTGCCGAAACGTAATGCGGCGCGCGGAACTGACGCACGTTGCGCCGGTTGAGTTTCCTGCTCATATAATGCTGGTAGCAGTCGCGCTCCGCGGCTTCATCGATTTCGGTAGGACCTTATGCTCGACGGCCTGCGCCAATTCATCGCCGACATTGTTGCTCCCCATGCCCAGGACCGCGCATTCGGTGACAGCGATTACCGGCTGGCGGCGACCGCGCTGCTCGTTCACGTGATCTCGCTGGACGGCCAGCCGACGGCTGCCGAGCAGCGCAAGTTGCACAGTCTGATCGAAAGCCACTTTGGGCTCGATCGCGGCACCGCGGATCGCCTGATCGCGGATGCGACGGAGGTCGAGGGCGAGGCGGTCGACCTCTATCACTTCACCAGCATCATGATGCGCTCGCTCGACGAAGAGGGCCGCAAGCGGGTCGTCCAGATGATGTGGGAGCTGGTCTACGCCGACGGCCAGGTTACCGAGTTCGAGGACAATGTGGTCTGGCGCGCTTCCGACCTGCTCGGGATTTCGCAACGCGACCGGATCGACCTGAAGCACGCGGTCGCAGATCGTGCCGGCGGCCAGGTCAAGGACGACGCGGTCGGTGGGTGATCCGTGCCAACACCGCCAATTGACGGTTGTGCAGGTCACATGACGAAACTTTAATGTAGCCTCGGGCTGTCCGGGTTCCGGATTTCCCCTGTAAATCCGTGGTTTGCCTGCTTCCCCCGTTTCCCGCTCAAGTGGCTATGCGGCGGCGCCGCTTGCCTGTCGCGCTCGGCCTATGCTCTCGTTCCAGCATTCCGGGGCCAAAAACTTCAATTCAAGAGATCTCGATCGTGACTGAGCGGGTAACGTTGATCACCGGTGCCTCGGCGGGCATCGGCACGGAGCTGGCGCGTGTGTTCGCCGCGAACGGACACCGTCTTGCGCTGACGGCGCGACGCGCGGACCGGCTCGAGGCGCTCGCGAACGAGCTCGCCGCCAACGGCGGCAAGAAGCCGATCGTGATCGCCTGCGATCTCCAGGACGTAGATGCCGGCGAGAAGATCGCCGCCGCACTCGCTGCCGAAGGCGTCGAGCTCGACAATCTCGTCAACAATGCCGGCTTTGGCGTATTCGGTGACGCAGTTGAGCGCGACCGCGTCGAGCAGGTCGGCATCGTGGACGTCAATGTCCGGGCTCTGACGGATCTGTCGCTGCGCTTTGCCGATCAGCTGATCAGGAACAAGGGTGGCCTTCTCAACGTCGGATCGGTCGCCGGCTATCTGCCCGGCCCCGGCATGGCGGTCTACTACGCGTCCAAGGCTTATGTCATTTCCTTCACCGAGGCCTTGCGGGCGGAGCTTGCACCGCGCGGCGTTCGCGTCACCGTCCTTTGCCCGGGCCCGGTGCCCACCGAATTCCAGGCCCGCGCCCGCGTTGGCTCTGGACATGATACGGCCCTTCTCAATGTTCCTGCCGCCGAGGTCGCACGGCAGGCCTATCGCGGCCTGATGGCCAACAAGCGGGCAGTGCTCCCCGGTCTGGGCATCAAGATCGTGCCATTCGCGCTGCGCTTCTTCCCGCGCGGCTTCATTCTGTCCGCCACCAGCCGATTTCAGAGGCAAAGACACTAAAGCGAGCTCTCGGTCGGTCGTGGCCCGGAGCTTGCTTTCTATCGGGTGGGTGTGTGCGCAAACTCACACGAAATTAACGATCGCTTAGTTATGCTGGCGGTCTGAACCGATAGCACTCGCAGAGACCATGTCGTTCCGGACGAACAGGTTTGGTGGCGCAGAAGTGGTGCCCTTCCCCAGAAGGACGCCGGACGTCGCCGCCTCCGAAACCCGGTTGCCGGTTCTGATCATCCTGCATCAGGAATCCTCAACGCCCGGCCGCGTCGGTAATGCGCTGCGCGCGCTCGGCCATCGCCTCGACATCCGCCGTCCCCGCTTCGGCGATCCGCTGCCCGAGACCCTCGACCAGCATGCCGGCGCTGTGGTCTTCGGCGGTCCCATGAGCGCGAACGATCCCGACGACTACATCCGCCGCGAGATCGACTGGATCGAAATTCCGCTCCGCGAACAGCGGCCGTTCCTCGGCATCTGCCTCGGCGCGCAGATGCTGGCGAAGCAGTTGGGGGCCCGCGTCGCGCCGCATGCCGACGCGCTGACCCAGATCGGCTACTATCCGATTCGCCCGACAGCAGCGGGACACGGGCTCTGCCCGAATTGGCCGGCGCGGGTCTATCATTGGCATCGCGAAGGCTTCGAGTTGCCGGTTGGCGCTGAACTGCTTGCCGAAGGCGATGATTTTCCGGTGCAGGCATTCCGCACCGGCAACGCTTTCGGCGTGCAGTTCCATCCCGACGTGACCTACGCGATGATGCATCGCTGGACCACCCGGGGCTATGACGGTCTCAGCGCGCCCGGCGCGCGACAGCGGCATCATCATTTCGCGGACCGTGCGATCTACGATGCCGCGGAACGCGCCTGGCTCGATCATTTCGTCGACGGCTGGCTGACGCGCCGGCCGTTGCTGGCGCAAGCGGCCGAGTGATCGCGCCTTAGCACAAGCTCTTCTCATCTCCTTGTATGGTAGGCTCGTTGTCAACGTGCGCGCGCGAAACTGCGCCGGCAAACAAAGGGAGAGCGCCATGGGCTACGAACACATTCTCTATGAGGTCAGCGACAAGGTCGCGACCATCACGCTCAACCGTCCCGACCGCATGAATGCGTGGACGCCCATCATGGAGCGCGACGTGCGCCATGCGATGGAAGCATCGAGCGCCGATGACAACGTCCGCGTCATCGTCATCACCGGCGCGGGCCGCGCTTTCTGCGCCGGTGCCGACATGGACGCGCTGAAGGGGCTCGACCCCGATGATGTCAGGCGCGCGTCGAACCTGCCGCCCTTCGACATGAACCGGCGGCCCGACTGGCAGACGCGCTATGGCTTCTACCCGTCGATCGGAAAGCCTGTCATCGCCATGCTCAACGGCGCAACCGCCGGCCTCGGCCTCGTCCACGCGCTCTATTGCGACCTGCGCTTTGCCGCCGACAACACCGTGTTCACCACCGCCTTCGCGCGGCGCGGCCTGATCGCCGAGCACGGCATCAGCTGGATGCTGCCGCGAATCGTCGGCCACGCCAATGCGATGGATCTGTTGCTCTCGGCACGCCGTGTTTCGAGTGACGAGGCGCTGCGGATCGGGCTGGTGAACCGGCTCTGCTCGCCCGAGAAGCTGCGTGAGGAGACTTACGCCTATGCGCGCGACCTCGCCGATTTCGTCTCGCCGAGCGCGATGGCCGTGATCAAGCGGCAGCTCTACGAGGTGCCGTTCCAGACGCTGGCGGAGGCGACGATCGCGGCCAACCGGGACATGATGGTGGCGCTGAACGGCAGCGATTTCAGGGAGGGGGTCGCAAGCTTCATGGAGAAGCGGCCGCCGAGGTTTACGGGGAAGTAGGAGGGATTCGTCGGCAGTCCGTCTTCGCCCTGCGGGCTACGCCGCGGCAGCCTTCGCTCGTTTTGCTACGAGGGACTGTCCGGGCTTGCCGAGCCGTAGCTCGCGAAGCAAGCGAAGGCTGGTGGAGCCAGGCGGGATCGAACCGCCGACCTCGTCATTGCGAACGACGCGCTCTCCCAGCTGAGCTATGGCCCCTTTTGTAGGCCGCTCTGGTCAATGCGGCCGACAACCGGGCGCCATTTAAGTCCCCGCCAAGGTCAAGTCAAGGACGGCTGTAACCCGGTTTTAGCCATCCCGGCACCGACTTCCCTTGTTTGGACCGGGGGGAACCGATATCTAGCAAAAGACGTCAATCCCGACCGAAGCCAGAGTTTTTAAAAGCCATGCGTGCCGTTCTCGACATCGTCATCATCGTGCTCGACCTCTACGTCTGGCTGCTGATCGCGTCCGCGATCCTGTCCTGGCTGATCGCCTTCAACGTCGTGAACACCCGCAACCAGTTCGTGTCGGCAGTGGCGGAGTTCCTGTACCGGATCACGGAGCCGGTCCTGGCGCCGATTCGCAATTTCCTGCCCAGCCTCGGCGGCCTCGACATCTCGCCGATCATCCTGATCCTGCTCATCATGTTCATCGAGCGGGTGATCCTGTATTACATCTACCCGAACGTGATCTAAGCAGGCTGGAGCGCCCTGGGTTGCCAAAGAACCTTGTCATCAAGGAACCTTGGCGTTACGGGGCCGCAGGTATCAGCATTGCGCTGCGGGTGACGCCGCGCGGCGGCCGCGACGATATCGACGGGATCGAGCAGCTCTCCGATGGCCGCAGCGTGCTCAAGGTGCGTGTGCGCGCTATCGCGGATGGCGGCGAGGCCAATAAGGCCGTTCTGGTGCTGCTGGCGAAATCGCTGGGCGTGCCGAAGGCCAGCGTCAAACTCCTGTCGGGAGCGACCTCGCGGCTGAAGCAGATCGCGGTCGACGGCGATCCGGCGCGGCTCGGCGAAGCGCTGCGCCTGCTCGCATCAGCCAAATCGACGGACTGAGGGAACTGACATGACCGCCAAGATCATCGACGGAAAAGTCATCGCCGCGGAACTTCGCGCCCGCGTCGCCGACGAGGTCGCACGCGTCAAGCGCGAGCACAATCTGGTACCGGGCCTTGCGGTCGTTCTGGTCGGAAGCGACCCGGCCAGCGAGGTCTATGTGCGCTCGAAACACACCCAGACCCAAGCCGCCGGTATGGCCTCGTTCGAGCACAAGCTGCCGGCCGACGTCTCGCAAGCAGATCTCCTGGCGCTCGTCGCAAAACTTAACCGCGATCCCGCCGTGCACGGTATTCTGGTGCAATTGCCGCTGCCCAAGGGCCTCAACACCGAGGCCGTCGTCAATGCCATTGATCCCGCTAAGGATGTCGATGGGCTGCATCCGAACAATGCCGGCCGCCTCGCCGGCGGCTTCGAGGCGCTGTCGCCCTGCACGCCGCTCGGCTGCATCATTTTGACCAAGAGCGTGCATGCCTCGCTCGAAGGCATGAACGCCATCGTCATCGGCCGCTCCAACCTCGTCGGCCGCCCGCTGGTGCAGCTGTTGCTGAACGAGAACGCCACGGTGACCATCGCGCATTCGCGCTCGCGTGACCTGCCCGGGCTCGTGAGGCGCGCAGACCTCGTCTACGCCGCGGTCGGAAAGTCAGAGATGGTGCGCGGCGACTGGCTGAAGCCGGGGGCGACCGTGATCGACGTCGGCATCAACCGGATCCCGAAGGACGACGGCAAAACGCGTCTCGTTGGCGATGTTGCCTATCAGGAAGCGCTCGCCGTGGCTGGCGCCATCACGCCGGTGCCGGGCGGCGTCGGTCAGATGACGGTCGCGTGCCTGCTCGTGAACACCTTGCGCGCGGCCTGCGCGATCGCAGGGCTGCCGAAGCCGGCGGTGTAGGTTTTCTTCACCTCGCCCCGCTTGCGGGGAGAGGTCGATTACGAAGCGATCGGATGAGGGGGCTCTCCGCGAGTCCGACTGTTGCCGTTTATGCGGCAGCAGCCCCTCACTCCAACCCTCTCCCCGTAAGAACGGGGCGAGGGAGCACACCATCGCTCGACGCGGTAGCTTTACCCGTTCTTCTTCTTCTCGCGATCGATGCCTTCGAGGATCAGCTTGTGTGCATCCTCGGGGCCGCCCCAGCGCAGGATCTTCACCCACTTGCCGGGTTCGAGATCCTTGTAGTGTTCGAAGAAGTGCTGGATCTGCTGCAGCGTGATGTCAGGCAGGTCGGAATACGACTTCACCTTGTCGTAGCGCTGGGTGAGCTTGGACGATGGCACGGCCAAAATCTTTTCGTCGCCGCCGGCTTCGTCTTCCATGAACAGCACGCCGACCGGGCGCACGCTCATGACCGCGCCGGGAATGATGGCGCGGGTGTTGATGATGAGGACGTCGCAGGGATCGCCGTCATCGGACAGCGTGTGCGGGATGAAGCCGTAGTTACCGGGGTAACGCATCGGGGTGTAGAGGAAACGATCGACCACCAGCGTGCCGGCTTCCTTGTCCATCTCGTATTTGATCGGTTCGCCGCCCACGGGGACTTCGATGATGACGTTGACGTCGTGGGGTACGTTTTTCCCGATCGAGACCGCATCGATACGCATTCAAGGCTCCGTTGTTGCCAAGGTTAAATCGCACCCGGCAGCGATTTTGGCGCTGTCATACGCGGGCTTGGCCCGCCGATCCATCGCGTTTTTGTGAAATAATGAATCCAGCGATCACCGGCTCAAACGGCAACGGTATCGACGGAAGGGAAACGCTGCCGAGCGGACTTCAGCAGCTCAATTGGTCCAAGCGAAGGCAACCTTGTCGAGCGACTTCGGCCCGAAACGCTCCGAGGAGCGCGCCACCATGCGGCCGCCCAGGGCACGGTAGAACTCGGTGGCCGGATCGTTGTCCGAGAGCGCCCACACCACCATGCTCTTCAGGCCGCTCTGCATCAGGTCGCGGCGGGCCGCGGTGAACAGCCGGCGGCCAAAGCCCAGGCCCTGGAATTCGGGACGCAGATAGAGCTCGTAGACCTCGCCGTCGAAATGCAGGCTGCGGGCGCGGTTGCGGCCGTAATTGGCGTAGCCTGCGATCTTGTCGCCGAACACCAGCACGCTGACGCGGCTGCCCTTGCGGATCGCACTGTCCCACCATTGCGGACCGCGGCGGTTGATCAGCTTCTCCAGTTCGGCGCCGGGAATGATGCCCTGATAGGCGGAGCGCCAGGCTTCGTCATGGGTGGACGCCACCGCAGTTGCATCTGCGGCTTTGGCCGGCCGGACCTCGATCAGGGTTGTGCTCATGGACGTGATCAAACCAAGTCGCCGCGCCGGCGGCAAGACCTATCGTTAATTATCGGTTAACGTGTGGACTTTCTGCATCAGTATTTGAACCATGTTGTACCGAAAAAAGACAAGACGCCGATTCGAATGGCACCGGGGTGCTCTGCGCCGGTGCAAAACTGCTTTGCGGCAACGAATGAACGGCAATCGCAACGCAGAAAGTCTGCCGATATTGATTCGTTCCTACTAGTGTGACCGTCGCAGTTTCTCGCCTCCGGCAATTCATGCGGCTTCTCAACATTCTCGTGCTCCTGGCTCTGTTGGCCTTGCTGACTGCGCCGCCTGTGTGCGCTCAGGTCACTTTTGGTTCGTCCGCAGCGGAGGGCGATCCGTTCCGCCGGCAGCAATGGCGCGTGCCATCGCCGGATACCGACATCGCCGCCCATGCCCTGCTGTTTCGCCCGCCGGGTGCCGGCCCGTTCCGGCTTGCGGTGATCGCGCACGCATCGACGCAAAACGCCTTGCGGCGTGCGCAAATGCCCCAGCCGGAATACCGCGCACTCGCTGCATTCCTCATCGCGCGCGGCTTCGCCGTGCTGGTGCCGGAACGGCTCGGCCATGGCACAACGGGCGGGCGCTATATCGAGGACCAGGGTGGCTGCGACGACGAGGCGGACTATGTGCGCTCGGGCCGTCTAACGGCCGACGAAATCGCGCTCGCGCTGGACGATGTGCGAAAGCAGGATTTTATCCGCAAGGACGCTGCGATCGTGATCGGCCATTCCGCCGGCGGTTGGGGCGCGCTGGCGCTCGCGAATGCCGATCCGAAGGCGATCTCCGCCATCATCGCCCTTGCGCCGGGCCGCGGTGGCCATGCCAATGACGAGCCGAACCGGATCTGCGCGCCGCATACGCTTCTCGCGGCGGCGGCGGAATTCGGCAAGGCCGCGCGCATCCCCGTCACGTGGCTCGTTGCCGCCAATGACAGCTACTTTGCACCGTCATTTTCGCTTGCGTTGGTCGACGCGTTTCGGCGCAGCGGCGGCAAGGTAGAGTTCCATGCGCTGCCGGGCGTGGGCAGCGAAGGGCACTGGATGATCGAGAGCGAGGCCGGCGTCAAATCCGCGAGTGCCGAACTCGATCGCGCTCTGAAGCCGGCGGCTGGCAAAAAGCCATGACGCTGCATTTCCTGATATTGGATAATCGCTGATGCCCAAATGGCCTGACGATGACGTCATCCTGTTCGATGGGGTCTGCATTTTCTGCTCGCGCTGGGTCCGCTTCGTCGCCAAACGTGACACGGCGAAGCGATTTCGCTTCACGCCGATCCAGTCTGACTATGGCGCCCGGCTCGCGCGCACGTTCGGCATCGATCCCGCTGATCCCGACACCAACGCCGTGGTTCACGGCGGCGAGGTGTTCATGAAGTCGGACGCCGCGCTGACGGTGCTGTCGCAGCTCCCCGGCTGGGGTTGGGTGCGCGCGTTGTTCGCCGTGCCCAAGCCGCTACGGGACCCGCTCTACAATCTCGTCGCGCGCAACCGCTACCGCATCTTTGGCAAGTATGATTCGTGCTTCGTACCGGATGCCGATTTGCGGGCGCGGGTGATCGAGTAATTCGTCATTGCGAGCGCAGCGAAGCGATCCAGGCTGCCGCTGCGGAAAGATTCTGGATTGCTTCGCTGCGCTCGCGATACGAGTGTGTGGTTACGGTTTGCCCAGAACTCCTAGCACTTCCTGTGCCGCCCGTTCGCCGCTGTCCCTTGCCCCGTGCGCCGTCGAGAAAAAATTCGGCGACGTCGCTTCTCCCGCAAAGAACAGCCGCCCATCCACAGGTGCCGCCAGCACGGCGCGGTCACCGGCGTGGCCCGGCAGCGCGTGCGAGTAGGAGCCTCTCGCGAAGGGGTCGTGGGCCCAGCGCGACTCGTAGAGCGGCTTCAGCTTTCGCCTGATATCGTTGCCGAGAAGGCCTGCGATCTCGTCGATGCCCTGCGCGGCAATCGCGCCTTCGCCGGCGTCTTCCAGTCCGCGTGCAAAGCTGCCGCCGAAAAAGCCTTCGATGCAGGGCTGGCCAAACGGGCGGATATGATAGGTGCCCATGTCGGTGCGCATCGTGGCGCCGCGCAAATTACCTTCCTTCGGGAAGCCCTCGGCATCGTCGAGCGCCAGCGTCACCTTGTCGTCGACCCCGAGCGGCAGGCCGGCTGCGGCATCGACCTTGGCGGGGGGAGGTGGCGAGAACCGGATGGCCTCATTGGCGATGAGATTGGTCGGCACGGTGACGATCACCTTGTCGGCGATCAGCGTGCCCCGGGAGGTTTCGACGCGGATGCGTTGGCCGGAATGATCGATCACCGTGACGTTGCAGTTCAGCGCCACCGGGCAGGGCGCGCCATAGGCCGCGATCAGAGCGCCGTAGCCGCGGCGGACGCGCCAATTGAGGTCGCTGTCCTCATAGGCGTCCCAGTCCAGTGTGGACATGTCCTTCAGTTCGCAGCCGTTGATATAAGTCGAGATCGCGTCGATCATGGGATTCCAGCGATTGCCAGGCTCCAGGCTCAGGCTGGCCGGCTCGTCCTTGCCTTTCTGCGCGGCCTGCCAGAGCCGCTCGTAGAATGCGTCCATCGCGCGCATGAACTCGTCGCGCTGGCTCTGCGGAAACGCGTTGCCATAGGCGCGCTCGCGCCACGGCGGCAGGTCCTTGTTGACCTCGAAACCAAGCTGTTTCGCAATCGCGACGAAGGAGTTGTTGTCCGCCGAGTGCAGCCAGCCGCAGCCGACGTCGAAGGTGACTTCGGGCGAGGCCTGCACCGTCCAGGCCCGCCCGCCGAGCCGGTCGCGCGCCTCCAGCACGATCACGGAGAGGCCGGATCCTGCCAGCGCATGCGCCGCGCCGAGGCCGGCGGCGCCCGCACCGATGATCGCGACGTCGACGGAGGAGGGCAGGGAGCTCATGGGCGGGCTCTAGCACGTTCGCAAAGAGTGCTGAAGCCGGGCGGACACACAGCTCACGTGTCCCGGACGCAGTGCGGCGTGTAACGCCGCTCCGCAGAGCCGGGACCCAAGGTGATGTGGAGGTTGTGAGAGTAACTGGGCCCCGGCTCAGCAGCGCATCACTGCGTGCTGCGCTGCGTCCGGGGCACGAGGGCGGTAGCTTAAGCCACCGCTTCCTTGGACTTTTCCGCGCGCTTGCGCTCGTTCGGGTCGAGGTGCCGCTTGCGCAGCCGGATCGACTTCGGCGTGATCTCGACCAACTCGTCGTCCTCGATATAGGCCAGCGCCTTTTCCAGGGTCATGCGGATCGGCGGGGTCAGGCGCACCGCTTCATCCTTCGACGTGGTTCGGATGTTGGTGAGCTGCTTGCCCTTGAGCACGTTGATCTCGAGGTCATTGTCGCGGGTATGCTCGCCGACGATCATGCCCTTGTAGACCTTCCAGCCCGGCTCGATCATCATCGGGCCGCGATCTTCCAGCTTGAACATGGCGTAAGCCACCGCTTCGCCCTGGTCGTTGGAGATCAGCACGCCGTTGCGGCGGCCCTGGATCTCGCCCTTGTACGGCGCGTAGCCGTGGAACAGACGGTTCATGATCGCGGTGCCGCGGGTGTCGGTGAGCAGTTCGCCCTGGTAGCCGATCAGGCCGCGGGTCGGCGCGTAGAACACCAGGCGCAAACGGTTGCCGCCGGACGGCTTCATCTCGATCAGCTCGGACTTGCGCTCGCTCATCTTCTGCACGACGACGCCGGAATGCTCCTCGTCGACGTCGATGACGACTTCCTCAATGGGCTCCAGCGTGGCGCCGGTGGTCTCGTCCTTCTGCAGCACGACGCGCGGACGCGACACCGAAAGCTCGAAGCCTTCGCGGCGCATGGTCTCGATCAGGATCGCGAGCTGCAATTCGCCGCGGCCCGAAACTTCCATCGCGTCCTTGTCCGAGGCTTCGACGACCCGCAGCGCGACGTTGCCTTCGGACTCGCGCAGCAGGCGGTCGCGGATCATGCGGCTGGTCACCTTGTCGCCTTCGGTGCCGGCGAGCGGCGAGTTGTTGACGATGAAGGACATCGACACGGTCGGAGGATCGATCGGCTGCGCCACCAGCGGGGTGTCGACCGACGGATCGCAGAAGGTATCGGCGACGGTGCCCTTGGTCAGGCCGGCGATGGCGACGATGTCGCCTGCGTCGGCTTCGTCGAGAGGGGTGCGCTCGATGCCGCGGAAGGCGAGGATCTTGGTGATGCGGCCGGTCTCGATGGTCTTGCCGTCGGCGCCCAGCACCTTCACGGCCTGGTTCGGCTTGATCGAACCGGAAGAGATACGGCCGGTGATGATGCGGCCGAGATAGGGGTTAGCTTCCAGAATGGTGCCGATCATGCGGAACGGGCCTTCCTCGACGGTCGGCGGCGCGACATGGCGCACGATCAGGTCGAACAGCGGCTGCATGCCGGCTTCGTGCGACCCATCCGGGCTCTCGGCCATCCAGCCTTGCTTGGCCGACCCGTAGAGGATCGGGAAGTCGAGCTGCTCCTCGCTGGCGTCGAGCGCCGCGAACAGGTCGAACACCTCGTTGATGACTTCGGTCGCCCGCGCGTCGGGACGGTCAACCTTGTTGATCACGACGATCGGCTTCAAACCGACCTTGAGCGCCTTGGAGACCACGAATTTGGTCTGCGGCAGCGGGCCCTCGGCGGCGTCGACCAGCACCAGCGCGCCGTCCACCATGTTGAGAATGCGCTCGACCTCGCCGCCGAAATCGGCGTGGCCGGGCGTGTCGACGATGTTGATGCGGGTGTCCTTCCACTGCACCGAGGCCGCCTTGGCCAGGATGGTGATGCCGCGCTCGCGCTCCAGATCGTTGGAGTCCATGGCGCGCTCGGTCACCTTCTGGTTCTCGCGATAGGTGCCGGATTGCTGGAGGAGGCGGTCGACCAGAGTCGTCTTGCCGTGGTCGACGTGGGCGATGATGGCGATGTTGCGAAGGTTCATGAGTGAGCTTCTTTGCGGTCGGACAATGGGTTAAGCGCGATCTCGCCGGTCAGACCGGGACCTCTTCTCGAAACAACGCTTGAAGACTGGAAACGGGGCGCTTTCCGCCCAAAAGGGAAAGCCCGGCATATCGACCGGGCACCCTACGCGTTGCGGCGCAATATAGGCAAAAACGGCCAAAAAACAATGTGTTCTTTGGCCGTTGGTTGATTGAATTTTATCCGGGGATTCCCGGGGGTTAGGCGAAAAGCCGGGCTCAGCCGCGCCGGCCCTTGATGGCGGCCCAGATCAGGGCGACCCCGCCGAGCCCCACGACCAGGCCCAGGAACACCAGGGGCGCGACGTCGGAATCGATCCGGCCTCTGTCGGATATGGATATTCCGCCGAACAGGAGTGCACAGGCACCAGGCAGCAGCAGGATGATCCCGAAGATCGCCATGAGCGCCGTCAGACAGCCGCTGCGCTTGTTCGTCGGGGCAGGAGGCGGTCCCGGAGGGACTGGCGTCGGCGTGTCGCTGATGCTCATGCCTGCAGGACTCCTTCGATTGACTGCGCCGCCAGCTCGGCGCGGATGCCGTCGATCTTTCCGTTCCGGTAGAACAAATTGTAGGTGTCGAACGGGATGATCGCGCCGTTCTCGGTGACGAAATGGATGCAGCTGCGCTTGACGTTGCCGACGCAGAAATTGAAGCGGTCGAGAAACTGCACGATGGTGACGCGGAATACGTTCTCGTACGTGATTCCCTGCGGGACCTCGAAGCTCGGCAGGCAGCACAACAATTCGCAGACGCGCTCGCTCGTGTTCAGCGGTCCCGAGGACAGCGAAAACAGATCGATGAATTTCTCCCTCAGCGCCGGATGCTTCTCCGGGCTGATCGTATTGGGCAACAATGCGACGAGTTGCTCCTGCGGGATCAGCGAGGTCAGCGGCAGCACTTTGTCGCCGTTGCGCAGGCCGTACCCGATCGAGATGCTTTCGGGGTTGCAGGGCAGCGGGATCATGTCCTTGTCGCCGAACACGCCGGTTTCGACCACGCGCTTGCGGATCTCCGACAGCATGATGCGGTCGGTGTTCTTGTCGAAATTCTCGTTGCGGCCGGCATCCTGCACCGGCTGCAGCGTGACGCCGCGAACGCACTTCCAGGTCAGCGCGTGGCGAACGATGTCGCCGATCTCGGCATCGTTGACGCCGCGCTTGATGGTCGCCACCAGCGTGGTCGATACGCCGTAATGCTCGAGATTTTCCAGCGCCTGCTGGCGGATCTTGCGCAAATCCGCGCCGCGCAGATTGAACAGCGCGTCGCGTTCAAGCGAGTCGAACTGGAGATAGACCTCGAGCCCTCGCTTGTTCTCGGCGAGCCGCGCCACGAAATCCTTTTCGCGGGCGATACGCAGGCCGTTGGTGTTGATCATGACATGGCGGATCGGGCGCGCGCGCACCGCATCGAGGATCGCAAAGAAATCCGGATGGAGCGTCGGCTCGCCGCCGGAGATTTGCACCAAATCAGGCTCGCCCTCGCTCGCGACCAGCGCATCCAGCATTCGCTCGATCTTGGCCAGCGGCGTGAAGCTGGTCCGCGCCGGCGAGGAATCGGCAAAGCACACCGGGCAGGTCAGATTGCAATGCTCGGTGATCTCGATCAGGGCCAGGCAGGAATGCTGCTCGTGGTCGGGACATAGGCCGCAATCGTAGGGGCAGCCGAATTCGGTATGCCGTTGAAAGGCTAGCGGCCGGTCGCCGGGCTTGATGAAATCCTTGCACAGGCGCCAATAGGCTGCGTCCGTCGAGACCAGCGTGGACTGGACGCCATGCTCCTTGCAGCGCTTCTCGTACCAGACCTCGTTGTCGAGGATCTGGATCTTGGCCGGCACCAGCTTCAGGCAGGTCTCGCAGAGAGATTGAGTCTGGCCCCAGAAGATATAAGGGCGCGACTTACGCAACGGCGCGTTCATGCATGGGTCTCACTTTGGGCGCCCTCGCCAGCATGACGACGGCATAGAGCAGGATGGACAGCGACAGCAGGTGAAACAGCGTGAAGGGGCCGATCAGCGTGCCGTAGGGCTTGAGGAATTCCCACAGGAAGCGCTGTGCTCCATAGTAGACGAGGACGACGTAGAAACCATTGGTGATCACAAACGCGCTCCGGTTCAAGACCGCCACCACATAGAGCAGCGCGAATACGCCCATCGCGGCGCTTTCGTACAACTGCACGGGATGGCGCGGGACGCCGTCGCCGAAATCATGGCCCCAGGACCATGCCGTCGGCGTGCCGTAGGTGAAATCCTCAAGGCCCGCGAAATAGCAGCCGAGCCGGCCGATCGCGATGCCGAGCGCCAGCGGCAGCGCAAAACGGGCGCCGGTTCGCACCGTGATTCCTGCGGACCATTTGTAGAGCTCGATCGCCGCGATGCCCCCGGCGAGCGCGCCCTCGACCGAGCGCGCGATGCCGCTCTGGCCCGACAGCCACAGATTGGCGGAGCCGAACAGATAGGCGCCGAGGCCCGCACCGAACACCAAAGCGGCGAGGTAGGACCGCTCGAAGGATTGCGCCGGAAACCGCAAGCCCTGTCGCGACAGCCAGTAGAGTGCCACGGCCGCAGCCATCCATGCTGCGATGTCGAAGAGAGTGTGAAGGAAAGCCCCGCTCATGCGGGGGACATTAGCCCAGGTTCCCGCCCGGCGGGATAGTGCGGCCGCTTCTTATCCCCGAAGAGGAGCGAGGCAGGTGGCTAGCCGGCTTGCCGCTCTTCGGTCGGATAGACCCCGCGCAGCACCTCTTCGAAGTGCAACTTCACGGCCTCGTTGCACATGCAGGCGCGCAGGCGCAGGCCCTCGCGGTTGCGGACCAGGATCGATCCGCGTCGCGTGTCGAGCACGCCTTCCGCCTTGAACGACTGAAGCACGCGGCTGGCATAGCTGCGGCCGACGCCGAGCAGTGTCGCGAGCTGCTCGTGGGTCAGAGGCACACTGCTCTCGTCGCCGGTCCGCTCCATCGCCGCCAGCATCCATTTGGCGGTGCGCTGCTCGATCGAGTGAATGGCGTTGCAGGCGGTGGACTGGAAGATCTGCGCCAGCATGCAGTCGGCGTAGCGAGCGAAGACATGGCGCAACGAGGGCGAGCGCTGCTTGGCGGCCTCCAGCTTGCCGACGTGAATGCGCGCAAACGGCCCGCCGAATTTCACGCAGATCCGGGTGTAGGCCGGTAAAAATCCTTCGCTGACGATGCCGCCCACCGCGCCTTCGCGGCCGACCAGGATGGTCTCGACGTCGCGGCCGTCCTCATTGGGAACGAGGAAGGTCGCAAGCGATGGTCCGCAGGGAAAGTGGACGACCTGGACGTCATCGCCGGGGTTGTAGAGCAATTCATTCGCCGCGGCGCTTTCGAGCATGACATGTGGCGCAAGCAGGGCGAAGTCGGCCGGGCTCAAGCGCCGCAGCAGATTGTTGGTCGGCCGGCTGTCGATCTCGGTGGCGTTGCTGGTCCGCGCGTCCATCTCAAACTCCCATCCGCCTCCACCTTAGCGAGTTCCGTCGAGGTCCTGTGTGCACAAGTGGACAGACCTAATAACTGTAATGTGGTGGGTTTCGTTCCGGGAACCGTCCGCGCTGGGTGCAGGCGTCGTGACCGGTATCCCAATCAGAGAAACCTCATGCTCCAAGTTACGATGATGGCACCCGCCGTTTCCGATAGTTCAAATTGTCCTGCCGATGTTCTCATCGTCGAGGACGATCCGATCATCGCGATCGACTTCGAGGATCGCCTGCTCGGATTTGGCGTGAAGAGCGTGCGCACGGTAGGTTCAGTGGCGCAGGCGCTGGCCGCGATCGCGGCGCGCGTCCCCGGATTCGCCTTGCTCGACGTCGGATTGAGTCGCGAGAACAGCTTTGCGGTGGCTGAACGGCTCGCGGCGCTGAAAATTCCGTTCGTCTTCGTCACCGGCTATGGCGCCGACGCGCGCATCCCGCCGGAATTCGCCGGCCAGCCGCGTCTGCAGAAGCCGTGTTCGAGCGACGCGCTGGAGGCGGCGCTCCAGGTCCGCGCGGCGGACTAGCGATACGGCGTCAGGCCTGCTTCGGATCGAGCGTGGTCGACCATAGCGCGACGTCGGCGCGGTCGCGCAAGGTCACCGTCATCTGTCCTGAAGCGCCATCGATCTTGACGTGACCGAAGAACTGCATGCCGGCGGACGGCGGCAGGTTCTGGTTGTCTTTCCCCGGCGCCTTGACGAAACGCACCTCCGGTCCAAACGTATTGTCGAGTGCGTTCGGACCGAACGTGCCCGCGTGAAGCGGGCCCGACACGAACTCCCAGAACGGCTCGAAATCCTGGAATTGCGCCTTGTTGGGATCGTAATAATGCGCGGCAGCGTAATGCACGTCCGCCGTCAGCCACACGGTGTTGCTGACCGGCGCCATCTTGATGAAGCGCAGGATGTCGGCGATCTCGAACTCGCGGCCGCGCACCGGGCCGTCGCCCTGCGCAATGGCTTCCGATCCACCCTTCGGCGTGTCCGACACGACGAGGCTGAGCGGCATGTCGGAGGCGATCACTTTCCAGGTCGCGCGCGAATTCAACAGGCCGCGCTTGAGCCAGGCGGTCTGGTCCGGGCCGAGGAAATAGCTGGCTGGGCCGTAAGCGGTTTCGAGGTTGGGGCCATTCGGGCCGCGATAGCTACGCTCGTCGAGCACGAACACGTCGAGATGGGGACCATAGGAGATCTGCCGATAGACCCGGCCGGGCTCGACGATGCTTTCGCGCATCGGATACATCTCGTGGAAGGCACGGCCTGCGCGGGCCGCCAGCAGCGCGATGTCGCGCTCCTTGTAGGTCGCGGGCAGCTCCTTCGACAGCGACCAGTTGTTGGTCACCTCATGGTCGTCCCACTGCACGAAGATCGGCACTTCGGCATTGAAGGCGCGAAGATTGTCGTCAGTGAAATTGTATTTGTGCGCGGCGCGGTACTCGTCCAGCGTCTCGGCGACCTTGGCCTTCTCGGGAATCGTGACGTTCTTCCAAATCTTGCCGTCGGCGAGCTTCACCTCGGACTGGATAGGGCCGTCGGCATAGATGGTGTCGCCGGAGTGCAGGAAGAAATCGGGACGGTGCTTGCGCATCGCCGAGAAGGTGAACATGCCGCCGTCGTCGGGGTTGATGCCCCAGCCTTGTCCTGCGACGTCGCCGCCCCACACGAAGCTGACGTCGCGGCGGTCGGCGGGCGCGGTGCGGAAGCGGCCGGTCACCGGCTCGCCCTCCACCGCGGTGTGCGACAGATCGCGGAAGCGGACGCGATAGAAAATGTCCTGTCCGCTAGGCAGGTTTTCGATCAGCATCTTTGCGGTGAAGTCGCTCTCGGGCAGCGCCGCGATCGGCGGCAGTGCGCGGGCATCCCTGAACGACTCCGTCGTCGCTACGTCGACCAGCATCTGTGCGGGCCGGTCGGTACGCGCCCAGACCACCCCGCCGTCGACGGTGACGTCGCCCGACTGCACGCCATGGGTCACCGCCGGCCGGTCGGCCGCGCGGGAGAGATGGGGCATTGCGACCGCGCCGAGCGCGCCGGCACTGGTCGTCAGGAAATTGCGGCGGGAGAATTTGATGTTCATGGGACGGTCTCGATATCGCGTGAGGCGGCCGTCCAGGGCGGCCGCCACGGTGAAGCCCGACGCTATATTGAGACAATGTGACGCAGCGATAACGGGTGCAAGCGCTTACGCGTTGCCGGCGGCCCGGAATTGCGCGCCGGCGCGCTGCAGGTTCTGTGGCAGGCTGAACAGCACCGCCTTGCGGTCGGCAACCGCCGCATGGAACTGGTCGAGCGCGATGTTGAAGGCGGTGAGCGCACCTTCCTCGATCGCGCCGTGGTCGTAGCAGCGCAGCGTGTCGCGCAGGATCTCGTCGGCCTCGGTCTGCATCTGATCGAGATCTTCGGTCGTCTCGCTCTTTCGAGCGGCGGTGATCATGTCGAGCAGCCGCTCGCGCAGATGGCTGTTGTTGTCGCGCTCGTCCTTCTTCAGATAGCCTGCAAACCAGGCGCCGATCGAGCCCATGGCCGAGAGCGCCATCAGGGTCCACCAGATGTAATCGCTGTATCTGTCGAGGAAGGTCTTTTCTTCGCCGTCGACGAAAGCGGCGGCGCCGGGATGCACGGGAATCACCGCATCCTTGTCGGTGTCGGGCGTTTCGATCTTCGCCGCCAGCGGGAATTCCGTCACCAATTGCTGGCGCACGGAGAACAGCTGGCGCGTGAACGCCGCGATGGTGGTTTCGGACACAGTTTTGCGCGCCACGATGTGGTGCGAGAAGCTGATGGTCTTGACCTCGTCATCGGGACGATCGGGCGAGCCGCCGTAAGTGCCCGCGGGAATCTCGGCCGCTTCATAGACCGGATGATTTTGCGCGATCGCATCTGCGGAATCGATCGCGAGAAAGGTTGGCGTGCCGAAATCCTTGGTGGAAGCGGCGATCGCCTCGGACGTGATTTTGCTGTTGACGGGACCGGCCGCGAGATAGGCATCAGCCCTCTGGGCCTTGATCGCCTCGACGGCTTCGCTTGCCGGGTATTGCACGATCTCGACCTTGGCGGGATCGACGCCGTATTGCTGCAGGATCACCTTGAGCAAATTGACGTTGGCCTGGGTGCGGCCGACCACGCCGACGCGATGGCCGACGAGCTGCGCGATCTTGGTGATCTTCGGACCCTTCTTCTTGCCCTTGCCGGACACGGACCACAGCACCACGACGTTCTTGCGCAGGGTCGCAACCGCTTGCGCGTTCTTCGGTACGTCGACGTCGCCGCGCACGATGGCGAGGTCGGCCTTGCCTTCCGCGAGCAGATTGGCGCTGGCGGTGGCGCCGTCGGTCTGGATCGGGCGCAGCCGCACAGAACTCTTGTGCTGCGCGAAGGCCTGGGTCAGTGCCTGCACGACCTTGACGTCATCGCTATTGGCGGGGCCGACCGCGATCTTCAGCGTCACCGGCCGCATGGCAAAATAGTAGCCGCCGGCGAGCGCGCCAACGATCGCGAGCACCAGCGCGAGAGTCACGAGCGCCGTCTTCCGCGCCGATGATCGCGGCGAGGGCGGGGTGGGCGCTTCGGCCAGGTCCAATCCCCCGGTCATCGATCTCCCGAACAGTCGCTTGAGGCTCAGTTTCATCTTGGCCGGCGATTTACGCCCGCAAGTGTAGCAAATTTCTTGTCCGGCAGGGTTACATCTCCGTCATGGTTAGCGGATGGGGTCTAATCCCGTATGAACCCGGGGCGTCGGTGCGGTGTTAAGGTAAAGTTCCCCTGAAGGACGGAGGCGACGATGGCAGAACGGCTCTCGGCGGAGGCGCGCAGGCAGGCGCTGGGCGGACTACCTGATTGGACCGAGGTTCAAGGACGCGACGCGATCGGGAAAACCTTTGTCTTCAAGGATTTCAACGAGGCGTTCGGCTTCATGACCCGCGCGGCGCTGGTCGCCGAGAAGATGGACCACCACCCCGAATGGCGCAATGTCTACAAGACGGTGGAGGTGGTGCTGTCGACCCATGACGCCGGCGGCGTCACCGCGCTCGACATCGCGCTCGCCAAGGCGATGAACGCTATCGCCAGCTGACACCAGGCTGACGTCTTGCAGGGACCGGCCCCGTCCCCATCTTGTGATCAGCAGCGGATGCGGCGATCTGCCGCCCCAGGCTGGAACGGGGAGTTTGTCCGAACATGGCTGCCGAACACAGCGTCGGTTTCGAGCCGGCCGACCGGCTCGCGGAAGATCGTGAGAGCGTGCGGCGCCGCTTCTGGCGCAAGCTGAAGCGTGTCGCCGCGCAGCTGCCGTTCGCGGAGGATCTGCTCGCCGCCTATTACTGCGCCTTCGACCGGCAGACGCCGCGCCATGTCCAGGCGTCGCTGCTCGGGGCGATCGCTTATTTCATCCTGCCGTTCGATTTCGTCCCCGACGTGATGCCGATCCTCGGCTTCACCGATGACGCCGCCGTGCTCGCCACTGCGATCCGCATGGTCGCCAGCCACATCACGAACGAGCATCGCGAAGCCGCCCGCGCCGCGCTGAAGCGCGGGGTGGATGAGGTGGACGTGGAAGCCGCGCAGTAGCTGTCGCCGCATACTCCGCTGTCATTCCCCGCGAAGGCGGGGAATCCAGTACGCCGCGGCCGCCTTCCGATTGAACCATAACCGTCTCGGAATGCTGTCATCGCCCGCCTTCGCGGGCGATGACAGCTGTGGATGACTGCTCGCTACTTCTTTTCCGCCTGCGCCTGCGCCTGCGCCTTTTCCGCGTCCCACGCCTGGAATTGCTTGAACAGCGTTTCCTTGTCCGCGTCGGACACTTTTGCGGCCGACGGGCTCTGTTGCAGGAACGCCTCGAAGCGTTGCCGCGTCACCGGTTCGACGCCGTGGCGGTTGAGCCATTGCTGCGCCACCGGCAATCTGTTCCAGCCCGCCAGGGGCGCCGCGAGCGAGACCTCCTTCCACTTGGGATGGAAAGGCGGGTTCTGCAGCGTCGGGAACTTCGTGAAGAACGCGTCCACGTACAATGCAAGCTTGCGGTAGCGCTCGGTGTTGGGCGCCCAGTTGTAGGCCGCGAGCACCGCCGGCACTGCGATGGTGTCCACGCTCTCGCCCTCCTTGACTAGGTTCGGATAGTCCTTGGCGGTCAGCGTCGCCGGCAGATAGTCGCTCTGGAGGGGCTTTGCATAGTCCACGGTCGCAAGGTGGAAGCGGCCGTCATTGCCGAAGGTCGAAACGGACTTGTACGGTTTGCCGCCGACCACGATGACGGCGTCGATCTCGCCGGCCTTCAGTTTCTCCATCGCGATGCGCTGCTCGACATAAACGAATTTCGCCTTGATCCCGAGCCGCTCGAACACGGTGAGCGCGGTGACGAAGGTGCCGCCGTTCGGCAGATCGACGCTAACAGTTTTGCCTTCCAGATCCTTGAGTGTCGCGACCGCTTTTGGCGCGATCACCTGCATCTCCTCGTTGTAGAGCTTCGTCACATAGGTGAATTGCTTCTTGATGTCCTTGGCAAAACCTTTGCGCTCGAGATAGTCGAGCGTATCCGCGCGCACGATTCCGAGATCGACGCCTTGCAGGAACAGGATGTCGGCAACGCTCTGCACCGAGCCTCGGCCGACGATTGGCAACACACGAATCCTGTTGCCGTCGTCGAGCACGGAGGCGAGGTCGGCGCCGAATTGCACATAGGTGCCGCCGATCGTGCCGGTGATCAACGTCACGGTGTTGGCGTTCAGCGACTGCTTGGTCGAGCTCGAACCGAACTGGAAGATGGCTTTCAGGCTGTCAGAGACCTTGGCCGGATCATATTCGGTCTGCTCGGCGCGTGCCGCGAAGGCACAGATCGTCATGATGGCGGCAAGCGCCATTCTCAAAGCGTTACGCATGATATCCCCTAAAGAGTTCTAGTTCTGAAGCTGGGCGAGGCGTTGCCGCGCCTCCGCCGATCCAAGGCCTGCGGCCTTTTGGTACCAGTCGCGCGCGGCGGTCGCGTCGGCAGCAACGCGACGCGCGTCGCTCGTGCCCAGCACCGCCGGGTCATAGGTTTGCGCGAGCAGAAATGCAGCCGTTGCATCCTGTGCATTGGCGGCGCGTTCGAGCAGCAGGCGCGCCGCGGCAATGTCGCCGACCGCCAACAGACCGTTCGCGCGCGCCATCAGCCCAGCCAGTGTGTCGGCATCGAGCGTCTTGGCGGGCGGTGGGGGCGCAGGCGGCGCCGCGACTGGCCCGGGCGCCTGGGCTTGCAGCGCGGTTTGATAGGCAGTCGCAATCGCTTCGCGGCTCGGAGCTGAGGCTGCGGGGAGATCCAGCGCGTCAGCGCTCGCCAGCCTCGTGTTGCCCAAGCGCGCCGGGTCCTTGTACGCGGTCTGAGGCCTGTCCGGCACGTCGGCCGACGCCATGGCCTGGTCCAGCTCGGCACCCGTCGGGCTGGCAGCGTCGGCGGCGAAGAGATTGCGGAGACTGGGCTGAAACAGCGCGGCCGCAACGGCCAGCGTGGATGCGACGAGAACCGCCGCGAGAACAGGCGGGACAAATCTGAGCCGGGGACTCAACGCCCGCGCCGTATATTCGGCTGAATCCGGCACACCGAGCGGATCGGACAGGAACAGTGGAATTGGATCTTCCGGTGACAGATCGACCCGCGCGGCGCGCGCACGGATATAGGACGCGACGGCCGGATGTGATGCAGCTTGATCGGAATCGACCGATCTCGATTCCCTGGACGGGCGGTACGCCGTCGTCTCCATGGTGATGCTCCCCCTTACTAACGCAACGCTGGGGCATCCCGGCTTCAGTCTTTTTGTTGTTGTCCAGAAATGCCCCGCAAACTGGAGCCGGTAAATCGCCGTCTGAATCAGCCCAAAAAAAGTCGGCGGCTTGCGCGAATCGGGAGATATTTGGGTTTGATTGGGGCGAGGCGAAGGAATGCCCCGCAATTTTGTCGGTAATGGTTGAGGGGGATTGATCCGGCGGCGGCGCGGACACTGCCTGTCCCGCGCTAGCTGTCATTCTCCCCGAAGGCGGGAATCCAGTACGCCGCGGCTTCTCGATTCAATGACTGACGTCTCGGAGTACTGGATCGCCCGGTCAAGCCGGGCGATGACAGTTGAGCTCGTGGCGAGCGGCCGTACCGACACACGCCACGCCGCATAGCCTCACGGATGCAGGATCACCTTGCCCATGGCCTGACGTCCCGCCAGCACCTTCAGCGCATCCGCAGTCTGTGCCAGCGGGAAGACGCGATCGACATGCGAGGAGATCTTCCCCTCCGCTGTCCACTTCACGAGCTTCTCGAGATTGGCGCGGTTCTTTTCCGGGTTAAGTCGGGTCCACGCGCCCCAGAACACGCCGCGGATGTCGCAGCCCTTCAGCAGCGCGAGGTTCAGCGGCATCTTCGGAATGTCGCCGGCGGCAAATCCGATCACGAGGAAGCGGCCTTCCCAGGCAATCGAGCGTAGCGCCTGCTCGGCATAGGTGCCGCCCACCGGATCGAAGATGATGTCGACGCCCTTGCCGCCGGTGAGCTTTCGCAAGCCTTCCTTTAAATCTTCCTTGCCGTAATTGAGCGTGAGTTCTGCGCCGTGCGCCTTCGCGAATTCGAGCTTCTCGTCCGACGACGCGCAGGCGATCACCTTCAGGCCCATCAGCTTGCCGAGCTCGCACGCGGCAAGTCCGGTGCCGCCGGCGGCGCCGAGCACCGCGAGCGTCTCGCCCGGCTTCGGGCTCGCGCGATCTTCCAGGGCATGCAGCGCCGTGCCGTAGATGATGATGATGCCGGCCGCGCGGTCATAATCGAGATTGTCGGGGATCTTCACGATCGATGCCGCAGGCAGCGCGATCTTTTCGCGCGCGCCATTGTGGCCGCAGGAGGCGACGACGCGATCGCCGACCTTCAGATCGGTCACGCCGGGGCCGATGCTCTCGATCACGCCCGCGACTTCGGCGGCCGGCGAGAACGGGAACGGCGGCTTGATCTGGTACTTGCCCTGGATCATCAGGATGTCGAAGAAGTTCAGCGCCGCAGCCTTGATCGCGATCACGGCTTCGCCGGGACCGGCCACCGGATCCGGCACGTCGGCCAGAACGAGATCGTCGGGCTGGCAATATTGCGAGCAGAGGATGGCTTTCATGGCGGCACCTTCTTGAGAAGTGAAGTACTGGGCGTTTCGAGTGGATTTATAGTTTGCCCGTTTCTGCCGGATTTAGGTGCGGGCGACAATCCGGTTTCTTTGTCTATTAGACCGCACCGGCCTATCCTCTCGTCATTGCGAGCGCAGCGAAGCAATCCAGAATCCGTGCCGCGGAAATAGCCTGGATTGCTTCGCTGCGCTCGCAATGACGGGAAGACAGAAAGGGAGGATTCAAACCATGTTTGAAACAGGCCTGCTCAAGGACAAGCGCATCCTCGTCACCGGCGGCGGTTCAGGTCTCGGTGCTGCGATGGCGCGCCGCTTCCTCGCGCTCGGCGCTGAACTCGTGATCTGCGGCCGCAAGGTCGATCGGCTCGAGGCGGCGGCGAGCGAGATGCGCGAAGAGATCGGCGGCAAAGTCGCGACGATCGCCTGCGATATCCGCGATGGCACCGCCGTCGAGAGCATGATGGAGACCATCTGGCGCGAGGCGCCGCTCGATATTCTCGTCAATAACGCGGCTGCGACTTTCATTGCGCAGAGCGAGCATCTCTCATTCCGCGCCGCGGATGCGATCCTCGCGCCCACGCTGCATGGTGCGATGTATTGCACGCTTGCCGCCGGCAAGCGCTGGATCGACGGCAAGCATGGCGGCGTCGTGCTCTCGATCCTCTCGACCTCGACCATCACCGGCCGCGCCTTCACCGTGCCGTCGGCGATGGCGAAGTCGGCCGTGCTGGCGATGACCAAAAGTCTCGCCGTGGAATGGGGCCCGAAGGGCATCCGCACCGTCGCGATCGCGCCGGGACCATTCCCGACCGCCGGCGCCTCGGGACAACTCCGCCCCGAGGGTCGCGACGAAGGGTGGGCCGCGCGAAACCCGATGGGACGCGCTGGCGAGCATGGCGAGCTTGCCGACCTCGCCAGCTTCCTGGTCTCCGACCGTGCCGGCTACATCAACGGCGAGATGGTGGTGATCGACGGTGGCGCGCATTTGCGCAGCTCAGGCGCCGAGGATTTGTTGCGCTGGACCGATGCGCAATGGGCGGAGCAACGCGCGGCGCGATCCCGGGCCTAGTCGCCGCGACCTTCGCTAACTGCCTTCCCAAATTGGACTTTCCCGGCTATCCCTGCCGCGGGGACAATGCGCGACCGGGCCATCTTCCAGTCACAATATTGAGGGAACCACTCCAGCATGTGGCGGGTGCTGATTTTAGCTTTGATGACGGGCGTGGCGGCCTGTGGAATCGTGGATTCCGCGCGGGCGCAGACGGCGCAGCCCGCGCCCAAAACTGCACCGAAAGAGGCCGCGCCGAAATCGGCTGCGCCGGCGACCAATACGACTGGAAAGACGGCTGCAAAGCCCGAGAGCAAGCCGGTGGCTCCGCACGCGGCGGTTGCGGGCGGCGCAGAGCCAACCCTGATTGGTCAGTTCGGCACCTGGGGCGCCTATTCGGCCGCGCCCAACGGCAAAAAGGTCTGCTTCGCGCTGGCCAAGCCGTCGTCGTCGAAGACCAACCCGCCGAATCGGCCGCGCGATCCTGCCTATGCCTTCGTCTCCACCCGCCCGGCGGAGAAGGTCAACAACGAAGTCTCGGTCATGATCGGCTACGCACTGAAGCCGGGCTCTGAATCGTCGGTCGAGGTCGGTGGCGCCGCTTTCGCCATGTACTCGCAGGGCGACGGTCTCTGGATCAAGAATGCGGCCGAGGAAGAGCGGATGGTCGAGGCCATGCGTAAATCCGCCGATCTCGTGGTCAAGGGCGTCTCGTCCAAGGGGACCGAGACCACCGACACGTTCTCGCTGAAGGGCCTCGCCCAGGCGCTCGACAAGATCGCGCAGGATTGCAGGCGTTAAGCCTGCGGTCGATAAGGTCGCAATCGGCGGTTCCGGTTGCTATATAAGGCGGACTAGACTTTCTCCCGTCATTCCGGGGCGCGCGAAGCGCGAACTATGGTGCGCAATTGCGCACCTGAGAATCTCGAGGTTCCGGGTCTGGTCCTTCGGACCATCCCGGAACGACCACCTAATCAGGCCATTCAATGCAACCGATGACCGAGCCGCACAACGCAACGCTGGTGGAGAAGACTCCGCTCGAAACCTATGTGCCGCCGGCGAGGCCCTCGCTGATCGGCCTGTCGCGCACCGAGCTTGCCGATCGCCTCGGCGAGATCGGCGTTGCACCGGCGCAGCGCAAGATGCGTGTGCAGCAGCTGTGGCACTGGATGTACTTCCGTGGCGCCCAGAATTTCGAAGAGATGACCTCGGTCTCGAAGGGCATTCGCGCCGAGCTCGCGCAACATTTCACCGTCGACCGGCCCGAAGTTGTGGCCGAGCAGATCTCCAACGACGGCACCCGCAAATGGCTGCTGCGGCTGCCGAGCGGCGACAATGTCGAGCGGGCGCATGAAGTCGAGTGCGTCTACATCCCCGAAACCGATCGCGGCACGCTGTGTGTGTCCTCCCAGGTCGGCTGCACGCTGAACTGCTCCTTCTGCCACACCGGCACGCAGCGCCTGGTGCGCAATCTCACCGCCGGCGAGATCGTCGGTCAGATCATGGTCGCGCGCGATCGTCTGAACGACTGGGCCGATCGCGAAGACGGTACGCGTCGCGTCACCAACATCGTGATGATGGGCATGGGCGAGCCGCTCTACAATTTCGACGCGGTTCGCGATGCGCTGCTCATCGTCGGCGACAACGAAGGCATCGGCATCTCCCGCCGCCGCATCACGCTGTCGACCTCGGGCGTGGTGCCGAACATCGTGCGCGCGGGCGAGGAAATCGGCGTGATGCTCGCGATCTCGCTGCATGCGGTGCGCGACGAGCTGCGCAACGAGCTGGTGCCGCTCAACCGCAAATATCCGATCAAGGAATTGCTGCAGGCCTGTCGCGACTATCCCGGCGCCTCGAACGCGCGTCGCATCACCTTCGAATATGTGATGCTCAAGGGCGTCAACGATTCGCTCGATGACGCCAAGCTGCTGGTGAAGATGCTCAAGGGCATTCACGCCAAGATCAATCTGATCCCGTTCAACCCCTGGCCCGGCACCGCCTATGAATGCTCGGACTGGGACCAGATCGAAAAGTTCTCCGAATACGTCTTCAACGCGGGCTATTCCTCGCCGGTGCGCACCCCGCGCGGCCGCGACATTCTCGCCGCCTGCGGCCAGCTGAAGTCGGAGACCGAAAAACTCTCCGCCAGGGAACGCCAGACGCTGCGCGCCATGGCGATGACGGATTGAGTTGATGCGCGCAAATGCTCTCGCATCCTCGTCATTGCGAGCGCAGCGAAGCAATCCAGAGTCTTTCCGCAGAGGCAGACTGGATTGCTTCGCTACGCTCGCAATGACGGCGAGGGTGGTTGATCTTCCCCCAAAAAAGTGGACATGGATCAAGCCGATTTTAGCTCCATCTCGACCGGGCTGATATAGCCGATGGCCGAGTGTCTTCGGGTCT
>NZ_JBEPQF010000055.1:0-32041 GCF_040547695.1 Bradyrhizobium sp. JR4.3
GGTTTGGGGGCCTCAAGCCCCCAATCCCTGCAATCTCAAATGCCGCCGCAACCGGAAAACTGACTCCTGCTCAATCGCTTAGAGCCTTGTTCACGAACGACTCGATAGCTGACCGCGCCGGCTGAAGTTAAACCTTGACTCATGGCCCTCACCGCTGTTCTGGCGTGACGCACGAGTGCAGCTCACAAGGTCCCGAAATCCATCGTATACTGGCTAGAGGCGAAGCGTCCGCCCCAAGGCCAGCATTTGCGGAATCGTAATCGGCTCACTAGCGGCGGAGGACGCGACCGGGTGCGACGCGAACCGCGCGACCACCATTTCCGCATTCGGCGCCACATAGAGGCGCTGGCCATGGATACCACGGGCTTCAAAGGCATCCAGCTCATTGTTAGATATCCACCATTGAGTTCGATACGAGTAGCCGGCCATCAAACCGGCGTAGGGAAATTTGGCAGGGTCGCCGTGCTTCCGTAAGTCGTGCACCACGGCGGCTGGGATGAGTTGCCTTCCATTCCATTCGCCTTCGCACCGCATCAACTCACCGAAGCGAGCTAGATCGCGTAACGTCGCACACAATCCACCCCCCCCCATCTGCGTACCCGCCGAATCGACGCTGAGATAAGCATCTTCTTCGCATCCAAGGGGTGCCCAGAGGAGTTCGTGCAGCAGCTGCGCAAATGAACAGCCGGTCACTCGCGCCATGACCCAAGCCAGAACCTCCGTGTTCACAGTCTTGTAGGCAAATGTCTCACCATGAGAGCCGCTCTTGCGTACGGTCCGCAAGTAGTCGCACAGAGTCTGCGGCCCGTCGTAGTCGAGCGGTCGAGGTCGTCTGCCGCAGGCCCGGTACAGAGCTCGAACATCGGAGCGCTCATCAGCGTACTCTTCAGTGTAGGCCAAGCCAGTCTGCATATCCATGACCTGGCGCAGCGTCGCATCCTCCCATGCTGTGCCCTTTAGCTCTGGCAAATAATATGGAACGAATTTTGTCTCGTCCAGTACGCCATCTTGAACCAGGGCTGCGGTGAGTGTACCCGAGTACGACTTCGTTACTGAATGGCATGCATGCTGTAAGTGCGGCTCAAGCGCGCCGAAGTAGCGCTCGTACACGATGCGTCCGCGATGCAGCACAATGATTCCGTCGACAAAAGTGTCGAACAGGGCCTCATCGAAGCGCCGCGAGCGACCATTGGTGTCCGTGAAGGTCAGCGCATCGATCTCGCCAATCCTATCAAAGTGTTCAAGGCGGAAGGGTGCACCACGCCCGCGCCACACGTTCACTGTGGCCATAAGTTCGCGCATGTGCGACAGCGACCACCTGATCTGCGGGAAATCGAGGAACGCGTCGCTTTCGAAGGTAATGCGCTTATCGGCAGGTGGGGGCGCGCCACGCATCCAACCAAGCTCATTTGGATCGGACGCGCGGCCGTTGAGGTAGACTTGCCCCTCGATTTCAAGCATCTCCATTCTCACCCTCCGTTTTATCGTTCCTAAGCGCAGGCGCTTGGGGTTCTTTTTAACTGTTTGCGGTCAGGGTCGCGTCGGCGAACCTAACCGGCGCAAAGAATCGCTGCGGGGCCGACTGACCTTCAATAACTCAGTAGATCAAGGATATACCTGACGATGAGTTCCGCCGTCGGAACGAGCAGCTCATCCGAGGCGCCGAATGTTGGAGTATGCACAGACGACTTATTGCCAGGTGCGCGGCTGCCGAAATAGAAATAGATCGAGGGCACGCTTGCTGCGTAGAAGCCGAAATCGTCGCTGCCTCCCGCCTGCTTCTGATGAGCGAAAAAAGCGTCGCGACCGACAGTATCATGAACAACCTGGCGAAAGCGGCTCACCAATTCACCATCGTTGATGACGGCCGGCTCGCCTGTATGGAGGATGAACTCGGCCTCGCCCCGGTGCATAGCAGCTGCGCCCTCGGCGACCTCGCGAACACGCTGGGACAGTAACGCTCTCCGTTCCGCGCTGCAGGTGCGGATCGTACCCTCCATGACGACTGAGGGGCAGATTATGTTAGTCGCGGTCCCGCCTCGTATTGTGCCGATCGTCACGATCGCTCTGTCATCAACTGGCATCTCGCGCGATACCACCTTCTGCACTTCATTGACGAACGCACCGGCTATTGCGATCGCGTCAATGCCGCTATGCGGTGACGCGGCATGAGCCATTTTGCCGTTGATGGTTAGCTTGAATTGGTCGGCTGATTGGGTGACCGCGCCCTCTCGGGCGGCAAACATGCCAGAGGGAATCCCGGGACTAACGTGGAAGCCGACGGCGCAATCGAAGCCGTCCAGCAGCTTTTCTTCCAGCACCGTCCGCCCACCGAGCGGCTCGGCCTCCTCGGCTGGCTGAAAAATTATACGCACCTTTCCAGCGAAACTGTCGCGCAGCCGGTGAAAGGTCAGGGCAGTCCCGAGTGCGATCGAGCTGTGCATGTCGTGACCGCAGGCATGCATAACACCGTCTACCTGCGAGCGATAAGCCAGATCGTCACGTATCTCCTTGATTGGCAGCGCATCGATGTCGCCCCGTACCGCGATCGCCCTCCGTGGGCCGGAGGCGGTACCGACGACATCAATATATAGCCCCGTCCTGTGGAAGGTCCTTGCGCCGTCAAGGCCGAAATTCTCCAATATTTTGCGGATGCGCTGCTGCGTTTTCCATTCGTCATTGGAGAGCTCGGGTTCGCGATGCATAGAATGGCGGAGGTCGATGACTGCGTCGCGCTCATTCGAGAGAAGGCGGTTGTTGCCTGCACTCATTAATGTTGTTCCCTTGCTCAGCCGGTTCGATCCGATGTTCACAGACCATAAAGGTACAATCTCGCGGGGACGAAAAACCAAGAAAAACGATCTGATGCGCATACATCGAGCGAACTTTCTTGATTAGCGCCGCAAATCAGCGCGACAGAAATGGCGTGTCTACATGCGGGCACAACAGCAGCATCGCTGCCGATGTCGGTGCTCTTTTTTTGACGCTGATAGCGGGAGCAGTGAATGTTTAGGTCAGAGCGCCGAAGGGTGATCGATGCTGGGCTGCGCACGCACGTGAGTTGCACTTCGCTTCAACTTTCACCTGTTGTACCGGTTTTCGCGCGAGCGCCGCAGACGATATTATTGGGAGCCGGACTGTAGTCGGATAATCCCAACATTGTTATTAATTTCGATTTGGGTCGCAAATGGTTGGGAAAGCTTTTGTAGACGTTCCAGGATGACTCTTCCTTGCGACGCAGGAGCCAAGCAGGGCACGCCCCGGTTGGCAAATCTCTTCGAGTGACCGAGCTCAATCGGATATAGCCGGAGTTCTTTAAGCTGGTTCTGTTCGAATTGGCTAACGGTGATGATGCTCTGGTAGAACACCGGGTCCGAGAAACCCGGATCCGTCTGATACCCTGTCGACATCTCGTTGAGGGTAACCTCGGCATCCGTGTCTAACTGCGGATTGTTGCCGTAGGCCTCGAACATGTCAGCACCAACAGGGGTCCGGAGGTCGTCCATGATGAAGTTCCCGAGGCTGTACAGTATGGGCCGCCCCTTGTAGATCTCGATGCCTCGCAGTTGGTGTGGCCCATGCCCTATATACGCGTCCGCCCCAGCATCAATAAGCCGACGGGCAAACGATTGTTCATAGTCCGGCGGCTCTTGACTCCAATTTCCAGGTTCGTGACCATGGTTCGTAGCAATACAGAAGTCGGCGAACTGCTTGCCCTGTCGAACGTTTCGCACAATCGCGGTAACGTCACGCGCGTTGACTTTGTAGCTGTAACCGGCTTGCTCAGCCGCTTTGAATCTCACTCCGGCGATGACGACGTGCTTATCGTCCGCGGCTGGCGCCGAATTGGGCAGGGCGTTGCAGATCCGTGTTAAGCTCTGAAGCATCTGCGCCGGAACCAAAACGCTTCGGCTCAAACGTAGACCGTTTAACCCCGGTCGGCCTGGCGCGGCGCCCGCGGGATCGCACGCACGCGACATAGGGGTAAACGTCGTGGCGAAGGATACCAGGGCGACGCGACCGCGCTGGGTCTCCAGAAATCGAGGGGCACCGGCTTGCGCTAGAGTGTCGCCCACGCCTGCATGAACAATCCCGTTTTGATCCAGCGCGCGACAGGTCTCGCGCATGCCTTCCAGTCCCCAATCAAACGTATGATTGTTCGCGCAACTCAAGAGATTGAAACCCATCGCCTTTAAATCAGGCCCGAGCTCCGGAACGCTCACGTGATAAGCACCGCCGTATTCGGCCTGCGGACTGCCCTTAAACGATCGGATGTCGAAGATATTTGTCTCCATGTTGCCGAATCCCACATCGGCATCACGAATTATCTCGACGATTGCGCCGATGCCCTGATCGTGCCCCCTCGTAAGTGGCCTACTGACAATCAGGTCGCCCACCGCGACCATCGTGAAGCCATCTGCCACGTTGGTTGCGATCGAACCAGCCGTATCGTAGCGGCTATCGTGCTGCACCGGGTCCCCGTCTGCGTGTCTATTCATAGTTCCTCAGAAGGCTGATTTGTGAAAACGAGACTGTGCGGGAACCAAGATGGAATCTCCGTTCGAAAGGCCAAAGGCGTTCCCGATCGGAGACGGGACGCATCCAAGGACCTCATTCACTCGGAGGAGATGAAGGCGTCAACTGCAAGGAAGCCGGGAAACCATCTGGTGAAGAAACTCGAAGAAAAGCTCGCATTCCGAGCTGGGTGGAACCCGACGGGCACGGTAATACTACGGCAGACTATCGCAGCGCGAGCGCCAGGGCGCAGTCTCATTGGAATACCTCAAGAAACGTTTTGTGTCGGCGCCTTGACGATGAGTACAGAGTTGGGCTGGGTAGGCGCCTGAGCGCAGAGTCCCGCGGCGGGAGCACGCACATGACAAGCCACGACGCGGCCGTCTGCCATTGGCACCAGAGGCGGCACTTCCAAGCGACAACGTTCGACCGCAATCGGGCAGCGCGGATGAAAAGCGCACCCTGCCGGCGGATCGATAGGGCTTGGCACCTCGCCCTCGACAGGCGGCTTCAGCCGAGCTCGCGTCGGGTCCGGCACTGGAGCCGATGCGACCAGCGCCTCGGTGTAAGGGTGGACGGGCTTGCTGAAGAGCACCTCGGAATTTGCGAGCTCGACGATCCGCCCCAGATACATGACCGCAACACGATGACCGATATGCTCGACGACAGTTAGGTCATGCGAGATAAAGACGTAAGCGATGCCTAGTTGCTGCTGAATATCCTGAAGGAGATTCAAGATCTGTGCCCGCACTGAGACGTCAAGTGCTGAGACCGCCTCGTCAGCAACGATGAGCGACGGCTGGAGGGCCAGCGCCCGCGCGATCCCGAGCCGCTGCCGCTGGCCGCCCGACAGTTCGGATGGAAACCTGTACATCATCTCGGGCGCCATTCCGACCTTCCTGAGAAGGTCCGCGGCAAGCGCTCGGCGCTGTTTCCGGCTAAACCGCTCAAAGTTCTCGGCTGGCTCGGTAATGATCTGTTCGGTTGTAAGGCGCGGGTTCAGGGACGAGTACGGGTCCTGAAAAACCATCTGTATTCGACGACGCCACGCGCGAAGCGCGTGCGTGCTGAGACCGGAAATATCGGTCCCGTCGATCATCACGCGGCCCCCTGTCGGCTCTACGATCCGCATCAGAAGACGTGCGATTGTAGACTTGCCGCAGCCGGATTCGCCGACGATACAGAGCGTCTCGCCCGCAACAACGGAAAAGGATACATCTTCAACTGCCCGCACCACCGGGCCGGTCTTTTTCAGAAAGCCCATGCCCAATCTATAGTGCTTGGTCAGATGCTCGACCTTCAGCAGAGCTGTCATGCGCCTACTACCTCTTCGGCACGCCAGCATGCAGCAAGGTGGTCCGGCCCAACATCGCGAATGGCGGGTGTCTTTTCGCGGCAAATGCCTGTCGCGAACGGGCACCGAGGCGCGAAGCTGCACCCCACAATAGGATCGCTCAGGCTTGGCACAATACCGGGTATTTCAGGGAGACGACGCCGACGGCTGTGCTGCGGATCGGGCAGAGAGCGCATAAGGCCTTGGGTGTAGGGGTGCATGGGGCGCGCGAAAAGATCGAACACGCTAGCTTGCTCGACAATTCTGCCAGCATACATGATGATAACGCGCTGGCACGTCTCGGCTACAACGCCCAGATCATGCGTGATGAACATTACGGCCGTTCCTGTGCGCTCTTTCAGATCGATGATCAGCCGGAGGATCTGCGCCTGGATCGTTACGTCAAGCGCAGTCGTTGGTTCGTCCGCGATCAATAGTTCCGGTGAACACGCGAGGGCCATGGCAATCATTGCGCGCTGGCGCATGCCGCCTGACATCTCATGGGGATAATTGTTCGCACGACGCTCGGGGTCTGCAATGCGGACAAGACGAAGCATCTCTTGTGACTTTTCTATCGCGTCTAACCTACTGGCATTCGTGTGAATTCGCACCGCTTCAGCTATCTGGCGGCCAACCGTATGAACGGGGTTTAGGCTAGTCATGGGTTCTTGGAAAATCATGGCGACCCTATCGCCACGTATATTTCTCATTTCCCGTTCGGAGAGTTTCAAGAGGTCGCGTCCGTGAAAATTGATTTCGCCTCCGACAGTCTTGGCAGACTTCGGCAGCAGACGAAGAATAGAGAGAGCCGTTACACTCTTGCCGCATCCGGATTCGCCGACGACGCCTAGCGTTTCGCCGCGCCTCACTTGGAAACTGACGCCCCCGACGGCGCGAGTGACGCTCTCCTCGCCATAGAAGTGTGTTTCCAGGTCTCGCACATCAAGAAGTACGTCGTTCCCCTCGGCTTGGTGCATCGACATATCAGCGCCTCCGCCTGGAGCGAGGATCGAACGCGCTGCGCAAGCCATCCCCGAGCAGGTTTACGGCAAGGACCGTGATCGCTAGGCAGATGCCGGGAGCAAAGAGCGGCCATGGGGCGATAGCCAAGTACAAGCGAGAACTCGAGATCATATTGCCCCAGCTAGGAATCTCGGGCGGCACTCCTACGCCCAGAAAACTCAGCCCGGCCTCGGTCAGAATTGCGCTGGCGCAGAGATTGGCACTCTGAACAATAAGAGGCGGAATCGTGCTGGGCAGTATGTGTCGCCAAAGGACTTTTGGCAGACGCGCGCCGCCACAGAGCGCAGCCTCGACGTACGGTTGTTCCCGGACGCTCAGAACTACCGAACGAACAAGCCTTGCAGTACCCGACGTATGTGTAATGGTGATGGCGAGGATGAGGATACCAATTCCGGATCCCGTCAGAGAAACAAGGGCGACGGCGAGCAGAACTGTCGGGATTGCCATGAGGCAATCCATTATTCGCATTGCGAGACTATCGACGGCACGATTGTAGCCTGCCATGACACCGACTAACACGGCGACAAAAAGCGAGCTGCCAGTCGACATCAGTCCCACCGAGAGGGAGGTACGGGCGCCGAAGACCGTACGCGCAAACACATCGCGGCCCAGATTGTCGGTGCCGAGCCACATCGCGGAAGACGGCGGCTGCAGGCGTCTGAACGGATCGATCCTCAGCGGATCGCCGGCATATAGTGGCGCTGTGAGCGCCAGTATAACGAACAGAGCCAGGAGGCCGCCCCCTATCAAAATCAGGGGATGCCGCCTCGCCAGACGCGGAAGAGCAGATAGTTGCAGTCGGCCGATAGGAGCGGCTTCAACTGGCGCGGAAAGGAGCGTCATATTAGTACCGGATGCGCGGATCGATCAGGGTGTACGCGAGATCGACGGCGAGGTTGATAAAGACGTACACGCCGGAAGCGAGGATCAGCACGCCTTGAATAATGGGATAGTCGCGATTGTTAATCGCATCGACCGTCAAACGACCGACACCAGGGATGTTGAATACTGTTTCGGTTATGACGACCCCAGAGATGAGATAAGCGAAACATAAGCCGATTACGGTCAGGATGGGGACCCCCGCATTCTTTAAAGCGTGGTGGAAAAGTAGAGCGTACGACGAGGCGCCCTTGGCAGCTGCCGTTCGCATATAGTCTTCCGATAAGACCTCGAGCAGGCTTGCTCGAGTGATCCGAGCAATAAAAGCGATATAGAAAAGGCTCAAGGCCATGGTAGGCAGGATCAGGTGCACAAACCAGAGCACAAAACCTTGGTCAATGGGTGCGTAACCTTGGACTGGCAGCCAGCGCATGCCGACTGCGAGGCCATAAATGAGAAAATAGCCGCTAACAAACACCGGGACAGAAAAACCGATTGCAGCAAAAGCTGAAAGGACGCGATCGATGAGTCCGCTCCCTTTCCATGCGGCAAGCATCCCAAAAGAGATTCCGAACGTGACCGAAACTATCATCGTTGAGATCGTAAGAGAGAATGTCGGCTCCAGCCGCTGCGAGATGAGTTGAAGAACCGGAAGCCCAGAAAAGATTGATATTCCGAAGTCGCCGCCGAGCATGCCCATTACCCAGTGTACGAACTGGACTGGCAGTGGCTCGTTGAGGCCTAGCTTTTCGCGGATGGCAGCGATCATTTGCGGCGTTGCCGCGTCGCCAGCGATAATACCTGCTGGGTCGCCAGGCGACAGCCTGAGAAGCAGGAAGACGAAAATCCCAACCATTGCCATCACGGCGATGGTCGAGACTATCTTACCAAGGACATAAGCACCCATTAGCTCATCAGACCTTTTTCATGTTCCACATTGGAACGAGCTCCGGTACACCAATGAGACCAGTAAGAGACTTGCGACGCGCTATTGGCGAGGTGATTTGACCTAACAGAACGGCACCAACAAAATTCCACCACGCGCGTTGCAACTCACGGGCCAACGCTTTGCGCTCCTCGAGCGACTCGACATCTGCCCATTTGAGCCGGAGAGCCTCATACTCGTCACTCTTGGGCCAGCCAAACCAAGCCTTGTCACCATTGGCAGCAAACCAAATCGTTCCCAGCGGATCCCCTTGGTTAAAATCGCCATTAGCTGAGATGAAAATGTTCCAACCGCCATTCTCAACAGGTCCCTTGTTTGCTCGGCGCGCCACAACCCCGCCCCAGTCGCTCGGTGCAAGCTCGGCATTGACTCCGATCTTGCGCAGTTGGAAAGCTAATAGCTGCGCGGCATTGTTATTCGAAGCCTGGTTTGACGCGGCGAGAATGACAACCTTCTCGCCAGAGTATCCAGCCTCCCTGAAAAGCTCCCTGGCCTTTTCCGGATCGCCGCCCTTCTTAAACCATCCAGTGTTTTCGTCGTTAGTATAGGGCGTACCGTTTCCAAAGATCGAGGTGACAACGTGATTGTATCTCTGGTCAGGACCCATGATGCTCAAGAACGCTTCCTGATCAATCAAGTGAAGCAGCGCTTGGCGCGCCTTTACATTGTCGAATGGCGGCTGCAGGAAGTTTAGGCGGAGGTAATAGTCCCACCCCCCTTTGTCCAGAACTTGAAGTTCCAGATTGGCATCACGCTCGATTTGCGGGCGCAGGTCGAGAGGCGGAGCTTCGAGAAAATCAACTTCACCCGCTTGCAAAGCTGCAAAAGCCGTCTGCTGATCGGCGATATTATTCCAGATCACGCGATCTACCTTGACAACCTTCCCACCCGCGAATCCGTCGGGCTCCTCCTTGCGCGGCACGTAGTTTTCGTTGCGGTCATAGGTGAAGGTGGCCCCTGCCCTCGCGAGGGCTTCATTGAACTTAAATGGCCCCGATCCGATATTCGCGGTCACCTGCTCCGATGCCGGACGATTCGCGTCTTTCTCGCGCATAACGATTAGACGCGGCGCAGCAAGAAGCGCCAAAAGATCCATCAACGGCTTCTTGAGTGCAATCGTGAAGGTTTTGTCGTCCTTCTTAGAGATATCGCTAGCTCGATCCATGATCAACTGGCCGCCGACAGCCACCTGGGCCCAACGGCGGATCGAGGCCACACAGTCTCCTGCAGTGACAGCCCCCCCATCGTGCCAGCGGAGACCATCTCGCAGCTCGAAGATATAGGTCTTTTTGTCTTCGGAAACGCCCCACTTCTCTACCATCTGTGGCTGCGGCCGAAAACTGGAATCCAAGCCGAACAATGTGTCGTAGATCGCCAGGCCATGGCAGCCGGTAATCGTGGCGGTCGTAAAGACCGGATCGAAGATGCGGAGGTCGCCGCTCATTACCATGCGCACTGTACGCCCAAGTGACGCTGGCTGCGCCCTCAGAACCGAAGGCATCGATACACCCGCTCCGGCGGCCAAACCCGCCACAACAATATCACGCCGAGAAATTTTCATTTTCCGCCTCCTCTCTGAAAATTGGGCTCGCGTTTCGTCCCGCGTCTAGTTGTTGGATGACATCGGTAGGCTCGGCAATGACGGAATCTTACCGCTACAGGAACGAACACTTATTTCCCGCGGCTCGCCAAGCATCCAAGCATCGCATCTCATACGATATTGAGGTGGGCTGCAGTTTGCAGCTATTCCCAGGCCTAAGCCGATGATAAGCGTCTCATTTGCGCCAAATCCGTCGAATTTCTGCACCCGTCCCGACGCTCCAGCAACAAGACCATCCCCGGCGCAAATGCGCCCCACCCGGTAAAGGTCGGCGGCGACGCAAACGAGGAGGTCATCGGCAATGACGTTGCTTAGCGCACGGCGCTATGCGGTCACTGGGAGCCCGTCGAGCGGCGCGACATGAACATTCATGCCCTACTCGCACTCGAACTTAATGAACAAGCAACCGGCCGGATAGCAGGCCAGTCACAGCGTCCAGGAGATGCGACTGCTTCGTTTACGCGCATCGCACGGCACGTGACATTGCTAAACTACCGGTCATTGGATCTCTCATTCGCTATGAACCTTCTACGCTATCAGATGCTGGTGCCATCCTTCCAAGCTGCACTGGAAGATGCCGCGTTGACGGCCGGCCAATACTGCGCTGAGTTGCTCGATTCTACGTCGCAGCAAATTGACCGACTGCTTGAAGAGGATAATGCAGTTGTCCACCGAGTCGCAGTTCGCCCTTGGCAGCAGCAATCAAAGAAGATCATCTCATCGCTCGAGCAAGAGGGCTATTGGAAAGCAGGTTTGTTTGATGTGATTTCAGCGATTCGGGTGGCCTGATCGTCCCACATCATCGGAGATCAGCCTTGCCCTCGCATGGTTCAACCCCACACCCCGCGCATAGATCAAATGCTACAGCAGATTCTGATCAGACACGATCATAGCCGGCTGCGACAAAGAAGTTCAGACATTCCTGGTCGGTGAAGGCGGCCAGGGCGTGGGCGATTGCGTCGTCCAAAGCCTCAATTGATCTGGCGGCGGCCTTTCGAAGGGCGGCTTTGAGCTTGGCGAAGGCCATTTCGATCGGATTGAGGTCGGGCGAATTAGGCGGCAGATAGAGGAGCCAGGCTCCGGCCGCCTCAATTGCGAGGCCGACCTCGGCCCGCTTGTGTGCTGCGAGATTGCCCATCACCACGATCTCGCCCGGCTCGAGCGTCGGCACGAGAACTTGGGTCACGTAAGCCTCGAACGCCAAGCCATCCATGGGACCGTCGAGGACCATCGGCGCAGTCATGCCGGTCGCCCTGAGCGCGCCGACGAAGGTCGTCGTCTTCCAATGACCATGTGGGATCGCTGCGACACAGCGCTGGCCATAAGGCGAACGACCATAGCGCCGCGCCATTTTGGTGGAGGCTCCCGTCTCGTCGATGAACACCAGCCGGTGGATGTCGATCTCAGGCTGAGATGCCTTCCACGCGGCGCGTTCGGCGGCCACGTCCGGCCGATCCTGCTCGCTGGCGTGCGATGTTTTTTTTGAAACGATCGAAGAACCGCCAGAGCACGCTCGGCACGAAGCGCTCCCCACGCGCTTTGAACAGATGGTCGGCGAGTTCGGCCAGTGTCATGTCGGGCGTTACTTCGACCAGGGCGAGGATCTCCGCAGCATGCCCCTCAATCCGAGCCGAACGCCGGTCGCCGCCCTGCGCTCCCGCCTCACAGGAGCCTTTGCTTCGCCACTCGCTGACCAGTTCGATTGCTGTCGATGGCGCCACGCCGAACCGGCCGGCCGCGCCTCGACAGCTCATCCCCTCAACTTCCACGGCCCCCGAATAATGCGAAGACGAAGATCCGGCGAGAGCGGTTTGGCCATGCGGGCTGGCCTCCATTACCAGCCCCCATGATGAATCACGTTTTGCCGCGCCAGGGAATCCCTTCCGATTCCGCAAGATCGGAAAATGCTCTAGCGTTCCGATGCTGACGAAGGATTCACAAATCGGCTCAGAGCTGTGAGTCTGGGGCGATGAGGACGATCGAACGGATTTCGATCAGCATTGCTGATCGTGAGGAAGAATACGAAAAAGGCCCCCGGCGGGCATGCCGGAGGCCTTCTTGGAGGTTAGACGTTAGGCTATAGAGCCGCTTGTTTGCTCCTTCCGTTGTTAAACTGAGGCTTAGAAGTTACGCTGGGCGCGGAGCAGCAGCACGAGGCTGTTCTGGTCCTTCAGTTCATATACAGTGCCGGGCTTTGCGATATTTGACTGCAGCGGAAGGGTCACCGTGCTTCCGCCGGCGTACTTTTGGTCGAGCATCATGTACGCGAGCTCACCAGTGAAGGTCAGACCTTTAACCGGGGTCCAGGACGTCTTCGTACCAACGACCCCATAGTTGAAGTCGGGATTGCAGCCGGCGAGACCGCTCGACAAGGCCACGCTTGCGACGAACGCACCGCAGATATAACCCTTGGCCGTCCCGTTGTACCTGACAGCAGCCCAACCGCCAAAGATGGAGGTGTTCCACTGTGGATCCCAATTGTGGGTGTAACCACCATTGAAACCGTAGGTCGTAGTCAGCTCCTGGCCCTTCCCCGTGACGAACACGGAGTCAGAGGCACCAGCGATGCCCACACTTTGGTAAGCCCCCGCCGATCCAGTGCCGCCATACATCGCAAACGTGCTGGACATGTAGTCGTGGAAGTTGTAGCGGCTCGCACCGTTCGTATACACGCCCGTCAAGTTGATCGTGTCACCGGGTCCAGTCGGCAGATTCTTGATCGACAACGCGAGCTGACCAGCCCAGCCCCATTTGTCGCTTGGATGGCCGGTCGTTTCATCGACACCGTAGTAGGCTGCGTGATTGTCATGCGCGGCGACCGACGCCTGGAACAGGCCCCAAGCTTGGTCAACACGAACTCTGGCGATGAGGTCAGGAGCTCGCGTGCCACCGATATCGTTTGCACCGTACGCGCCGGCTGCCAGACCAACGGCGGTCGCGCCGCTCACGTTCCGAATACTAGTCGTATCGTGAAGCGTTTGATCTTGAGCCGAGAACGAAGCCGTAATGCCTTGGCCGAAGTCCGCTGTATACGTGATCTGATTGACGGGATCCCAGCCGCCGGCACCCGGCAGCTCAAAGTTGTTAGCCGGATATTCAGCCCAAGGAGTCCTGAATTGCGATTCCGCCTTGCCGAACGTAAACCCAGCGAACTGGATGAAGGCATAATAGAGGCCAAGAGAGCCGCCAGCGATCGAACCGGCGCCATTCGTTCCTGCCGGGGCCGCGTTATAGGCCGTTGAGCCATTCACAGCGGTTGTACCGGCACCATTGTATCCACCGGATCTCCAGCTGAACACAATCTCAGAGAAAGTTCGGACGACGCCGTATTCGGTCGCGGTACGCGTATCGATTTGCAAATCTTGACGAGCCAGGGTGTTATAGGAGTTGCTGAGGCGATTTCGCGCTCCACCCAAGTCGTTGTTGGCGGCATCGAAGTCGTAGTGCGTGTTCAACACGGTATCAACACGGAGATACCCACCGAGCTTGATGCACGTGTCGCTGCCCGGGATGTAGTAAAAACCGGCGCCATAGAGCGAGCAGATCTTCACATATTCGATAGCCTTTGCCTTGACGGGCAGATCAGCTGCCTGCGCTCCGACACCCACGAGCATCGCCGCAGAACCGAGGATGAGACTCTTTGTTAGTTTCATCGATAAACCTCCAAGTTGAAATTTCGTTTCCGTCTAGATCCGCCGCAACGAGCATCCCCAGTGGGGCGGCTGTTGACGGAACGACTTCGAGGCGCCCCCTCTCCGTCCATACTTGAATAGCCCCTCACAGCAATTGCTTCAATTAATTAATTTTGTGTATCTTTCTTTTGGTCAGACCTGTTGCTATTCAGCAACATTTAGGAGGACAAGGCGGGGCAGTGGCCTGAAATGAAAAAAAGAGCCCTCAAGGGGCATCCCGAGGGCTCTACTTGGAGATTTAACATGACCGCTAGTCCCATAGAGCCTCTCGGTCGATGGTCTTCGATATACCAAATGAATTGTATTTATCAATTAACTTATTGCATGACTGTTATGCCGCGTCTATTCGTATCGAGACGGCCACGCGCATTCCCGCTAATGATCAGTTGTGCGCCTGTCGGCGGCACTAGGATGTGGCGGAAAGACCAAGATGGGCGAAAAAGATCAACTGGATAGAGCCGTAAGAGACTTCATCTGGAACATCGTGGAAATCCACTCCCAGCTCGAGGAAATACACAAGGGCTGGGCCGAGCTGATGGGAATCAGCGAACCCCAATGGTTGATCCTGATGGCTATCGACGAGCTCGACCGGGGTCGAGGGGTCCCCGGAATAGCGGTCGCAAATAAGTTGCGAATCCACCCTGCCTTCGTGACGACTCAAACGAAAAAACTCGAGGAAATAGGGTTTTTGTCTCGCGTAACATCCCCTGATGACGCGAGATTCCTGCAGATCTCCCTGACTCAAAAAGCGCTGGCGGAAATCACGAACCTTTCAAACAAAAGGAAAGCGCTCAACTCAACAATGTTCGCCGGGCTAGACGAGGCATCGCTTGACTACCTCAATAAACGACTAGCCTCGATTGCCAAAAATAGCCGATTGGCCTCTCAAAAACTCAGTATAGGCGTACTGTAGCCTAATCGCTTGATCCCGAGCCTATTCGCAAGGGCCTTGTCGATTATAGGCCTTCGTAAATTGCAAGGACGGAACTGGCCAGTACGTTGACCATAGGCTTCCGAAGATAGCTGCAGCAACGTGGTGACGTTGTCACTGACCTGGTCCTCAGCGATCTGGCCTGTAGCGACCGACAATAGTTACGAAGCTGAACTATGTATTAGCTTTCGCTCAAGCCACCCAAACACACAATCGTCGGAAGTCACGAAGTTGTCGATCCCCTTGGGAGGCAGAGTCGTCCGCGGCATGACGAGTTCGAGATCAATGCGCGCCGCCCTGCATTCGGCTTGTAGTTTGATCGCCTCTGACGCGCTGACCGTGCCGCGCCCCCCAACGACCACGAGAACCGGGCATCTCAACTGCCGCACCAATCGCGAGCGTCGTACCGAGGCCACGTCCTCGCCCACGACGTCTGCTGCAGTCCCGGTCATCCAGCGGACAGACGTCAACGTCCGAGCCCAATTCCAAAGGCCGCCATCGCAAACCGCCGCAGCAATGCGGCGATCAGACACTGCGAAATCGGTAGCTAGAACAGCTGACAATCCTTCTCCATAGACGCCAATCCGCGTCGGATCAACGTCGGAGCGATCCGACAGGTAATCCAGGCAGCAAGACAACAACGTTTCTGATTGGCCGCGCCAGCGATTCGAGACGTCGTCGTGAGAGACAACCAGAATCGACATGCCTCGAGTAGTCACAACGGGCAAGATTCTTCCAAGCAGCGCGGTTGCTATTTCTTCTTCGCTACTGATGCAAATGACTGCCGGCGCACGTAATTCTGGTCCGCTGGCGGCCAAATAGTGGGCTTGAAATTCGGCCTGATCTCCGCCCGCAATTTGTACGCGCTCCAGACCCAGTCCGAGAGATCCGATCCTCTGAATGCCCGTCTCGAGTTTCGCGGAAACGTCGTCACGTTGTCGATCGTCTTCATCAAGTCGCCTGGCAACTTCAAAGGCAGTTAGTGCACTAAGCCAGGCTTCTGTCGCGTCATCGAACGCCCCTTCGTCAACCCGCAGGTCAGCGATACGAGAATGAGCATCTCCGACGTTTGTCCAGGATGTGGCCCAAGCCTCCAGACCTGCGGCCCCGTAGACGCCCCCGAGATTGTCGAGAAACGCCGCGGCGCCACGCCGCGTGGATGCAAGATCTCCCCTCACATAAGGCCAAGCAGCGCACGCCATCCGATTCGCCCCCCTCCGTGCAGCTCTGCACCGCGCTCAAGTTTGCCTCTCTGTCCGACTGCTCGCGTGGAGATTGTTAAGGGGCCGCTATCGCCCTTTCTCCATCTTTCCGAAAGTATTAGCGATCGGCGAAGGCGAAGTTCCCTGATTTATGGGGGGGCCATTCCGGAATTCTGCGTCGAACAGCGGCAATGCGCAGCTTTTTCCCGCAATCGATCGTCAACATCCGGAAGCGCGCGGGCAAAGCGCCGGTCGCCAAAGCTAATATCGGCGCACGTGTGGGACGCATCACCCAATCGGCTTGTTCATCGGGCTTGAGGTGGTGATCCTGCTAAACAGGTTGCAAAGGGCATTGAACTCGCAACCGAACAGGATTAGGCCTCCGTCACCTCAGCCGTTTCTCGTGAACGACGAGGGCATCGCGCCGCTTTGCTTCTGCATCCTGAGTCGACGGATGCAGTCAATCCAGTAGACATTCCTCGAATGGATAGGTCGAAAGCATCTCATAGCCATCCTCGACAACAAGGACCTGCTGCTCGAGTTTGACGCCATCGCGTTCACCGACTGCACCGACATAGCTTTCGACGCAAATTACCATCCCCTGTTTGAGTGTTCCGTCATAGGGCGACGGCTTACCGCATACGGGGTTGATCCGCGGATACTCATCGGCCATTCCAACGCCATGGACGAGGCAAGTGTAGGCATTGGCGTGGTATTCCTCCGTCAGGACCAATGCCTGCTGCTGGAAATCGCGAAATGTGATTCCCGGCTTGACCAGCCGCAGATTGTGCTCGATCTCCTGCACGGCCAGCCGATAGAGCTCCTTCTGCCTTTTGGTGGGTTTTGCAGGTCCGCAGTGAAATGTGCGCGAAATGTCTGCAAAATATCCGAATGGACCGATCATATCGGTATCGAAGCCAACCAGATCGCCTGACTCTATCTGTCGCTGCGACGCCTCCTGGAACCATGGATTGATACGCGGACCCGATGCGAGCATACGGCAGTCATGCCAGTCCCCGTTATTGGCGAGATTCGTGTAATTGAGCAAACCCCACAGCTGCAGTTCAGTTACACCAGGACGCATCGCCTCCTTCATCTTTGCGATGCCTAGCTCGGCAACGCCGATCGCCCAGCGCATGCAGGCAATCTCATCCGGTGATTTGATGAGACGCGCCTCTTCGGAGACAATTACCCCGTCGATCACTTCAAGTCCCCGCTGCAGCAAGGCTTGAGTGATGGTGGGATTGACATATTCGACTGCCACCCGCCTGTTATCAGTCCCGATCTCTGAAAGGTAAGATACGACATCGTCCGCCAACTGGCGGGCTGCATCGGTGAGTTCGTAACCGCCATTGAAGAATGAGATAGGTCGCGCTGGGCGGATCTCGTCGGCAGCAGGCGGCTTAAGGTACTCGTAGGTACCGTGAATAACGATCGGACCCTCGACAGGCACGAAGAGGTAGCTGTTCGGTATGTGCGACTGAAATAGCCCAAATGATCGATAGTCCACCGCGTAGCGGAGGCTGAGGGGGCTGACCAGAATGCACATTGATGCCCCGGCATTGCGCAGGGCGCCGCGCAGACGTTCAATACGATAGGCGTACAGACGCGCCATATCGATTTCGGGCATGTCCTTGTACTTGCGGAGATCGCTCCAGAGGTCGGCACTAACGAGTTGGTCGGGGACCATTGGTTCTGACATTCAACTGCCCGTCGGTTGTGTCGCAGGATTCCGTTCGCCTAGCCCTAAATATGGCAGTATATGTATACTGATTATGCAATATGCGGCTTAGCAATGCACAAATTCCGCGTTCCCGCACCTTTTGTCGACGAATTCCGTCGCCCGTTTCTCGTAAACGGTCATCCTGAGTGGCAGCATACGCCAATTGGGTGGCACGGTACGTCGGCGTTACCGGCCAAGATTTCGTGCCGGCCGCTGTCATGCAATCGACCGGCGACTTGATGCGTTTGCGAACACCGGCATCATAAGCCGGGTACCAAGCTGGATTGTTCGCGCGGCGGAGACTTTCCAGCGCGATCAGCGAGCTGTAGAACGGATCATCTGCACATCATTCCCATGCAATCGCGAGGAATCGGCGCCAGAGCGCCGAATAGCCACAGTGTGGCGACGTCCGTGGGGTGATATCGAACGACTTTGCCCCTTCGAACAGCTTTGAGCGCCGCCCCTGATCGTTTCGGCCTTCTACAACCCACCATGTTCGGCCAGGAGCATAAGGCGAAGTGACACCGCGCTACGTCCGCAAGCCTTCGATCATCTGCCGGTGAACCTGGCGACAGCGGCATAGCACCATCTCCTTCCAATCCGCTCTATCAGGATAAAAGTGCTGCTTCACCCGTTCTCGAATCTTATAGCCAACAGCTGTTTCGATCTCCGTCTGACCATAGGCGTAAAGCCAATGGTCAGCGCGCATCACCGGCCTGCCTGCTTCCGCAGGATAGGTGCCGAACTCCAAGCAGACATATACGTGTCGATTACCGAGAAGCCGCTGCCAATAGTCATCCTGCGTGCCGTTGAGCACTACAGCCGATGAGGTACCAAGTTCGGGCGATGTGACCGAAAGGCCGAAAATATCACGTGCGCGCTGGTATCCTGACATGCCGGAAGCCTGCTCGCATTGAAGCTCACCGTAACCATAAGGTCCGAGACCGGTATGGTAGTCGATCACGAGAACAAAGGTACGCGACTCGATACCATAGTCTGAGACGATGCGTTCGAGCGTTTGCCGTGCCCCCGTCGGGCCAAACCCGCCGAAAAACATTCCGGTTGGATGTCGGTACTGCCCGCTGCTGCGAGCCTTTCGGAGAGCAAGTTCGCCATGCTCTTTGCGGAATCTCTCGATTACCGCCTCGGCAGCGACGAGCACTGGTCCGTCAAGCTCTCGCGGCACAAGACAGTCAGCAAGCAGGTCGTAGGCCTCGTTACGAGGCAAGGACGCGGTGAAATCAACGAAGTTTCGATTGAGGTCACAGCCTTCTTGCGTCACGCGGCGATCCCATGCAAATCCATAAGGATTCAGGGCATGGATCAGTAACATTGCTTCATCAGATTTGAGCCTCTCGTAACCACGCCCTGCCAACCAATCGAGCTGTGCCGCGGATCCACAATATCCTTCGGCGCCATGCGTGGCCGATACCAGAATGCCCACCTTCGGAGCGCGCCGGTCACCAAACCAGACAACATCGGTCGAAAGCTCTTCCCCACGAGGCCCTAGGGCTGGCGACGGATAGACTGCAGCTTGGCCAACGCCGCTCTTTGCAACGTACTCGCGAAACTTTTCACGAGCTTCGAAATAATTCGATGCAAAGTGTTTGTTCGCTGCGTCGACAATGGCATCGTTCATGGAGGCTCCAATCAAGTAGTCAAACGGCGAAGTACAGGAGCATCGTGCATGGCACTCACTTGTTGCACGACGCACTCCTTCACATAAACGAACGACTTAGGTGACAGACGCCATCGCCATTCGACAGAGGTTGGTGATATCGTACACGGGCAACTGCGTAATACGACGGATTGCAGGGGCGACAATTGGGAACGCCGCACACTCGAACAGGATGACTGCGATCTCCGGATGCGCGGCGCGAAGGCGTGCAACACAGGCGGCAACTTCGGTTTCCACAGCGGTAACATCCGTCGGCGGTGGCGGACGTTTCAGCTCGTCATGCCAATACTTGCCACCTTCGATGCCGCCGATCACGATTTTGGCGCGCTCGGCCGGATCATCGATCCCGAGCAGCTCTTGACCGCAATGGGTCGAATCGTAAGTCAGGACGGCAAATTTGGCAGCAGGAGACACCTGGCGGACCAATGTGGGCAGAAGGAGCAGACTCGACGTCAGCACGGGCACGTTCACCGAGGCGGCTATGGCTGCCTGATGCCGGATAGAGAAGCCGCAGGTCGAGCTGATCGCGACGGCGCCTCGCTCGACCAGGCGTCGGGCTGCTGCGATGAACGCCGGCTCGAGCGCCGGATCTCCGCGAACGACATTCTCCACCCAGGCTCCCGACACGGTCTCGCCGATGGTCGGGAAACTGAATGTATCCGGATTCAGCATTGAGCCGAGCGGCGATTTCGGCGGCTGCGCGCCGAAACTCACGCCGCGTTCGAGCTGCAGGATTCCGAGAGCGCGTTGCGATGTCATAGCCCAAGGATAACCCTCATTTGGCGCCGGATCCCTTTAATCTGCGCGCCAACGTGTCCGAATTTATGCGTCTGATCGCGGATTTTTGAAGGCTCGGGCGAGCTCACACAGGAATGTCAGTACTGCATCTGGCCCGGCGTCCGCTTCAGCAGCGGAGGCGATACCCGAGCTTCAACCCCGGTGATGGGCAACAGAGAGATCTGCACCTGTTGGCAACTCGCAATACGTCCACGCGGCCCTCAGGCCCAGTTCTCAAACCCATGCTCGACGATCGATCATTTGAAAGTCGGCATGTCGAGGTTGACACGACTAGGAACGTCAGTGGCCTCTGTAACAGATCGGAAAATCGCCAGCTCACGGCATTGTTCGTCTGAGCTGACAGCTGCACGGCGGCTGACGGTTTGCGCCTCTATATGCGGCGAACCCATTGCCGGATTTCTGCGCGATTAACTGCGCCTTGCAGGAAAAGAACCGGCATTGTGGATACAGTCGCTCACTATTCCAGGGATTGCAGAGCTTGCAACACATGAAGCTCGACGATACGGCCGCTGGTGTGAACAAATCGATGGCCGTGCCTCAGTTGGAAACACGCCCAAGGCCCTGTCCTGGGTGGCGGCTGTCACTCCTTGCGACAGTACTGGCCGGTTCGATCCTGGTGCAATGCGCGCCATTATGGAATGGCACAAGCAGGCCGGAGCCGATGGCATCGTCGTCCTCGGCATCACGGGTGAGCTTCCCTCCTTCTCGGTGGCCGCGCGCAAGCAGGTCGCAGAGACCGTCCTGAACAACAAGAATGGACTGAACGTCATCATCGGCCCCGGGACGCCCAACATCGCCGAGACGATTGAGCTAGCCTAACACGCGGAGGCGCACGGTGCCGATGGCCTGCTTGTGATTCCTCCCTTTTATTTCCACCGGCCGCCGGTCGAAGGTCGAAGGTCGAAGGTCGAAGGTCGAAGGTCTTACGGCCTACTTTTCCATGCTGCTTGATACAGTCCAGCTTTCGACCAACCTCTATCATTAATCCGTAGACAAGCCAAGTGCCTCTCAGCCTCCAGCTAATCAAGAGCCTGCAGCATTATCCGCATCTCGCCGGTATCAAGGACTCGAGCGGCGAGCCCCTCGGATACACGCATAGTGACCAAGCTGGAGTGGCAACAATTCTTCATGATAACACTATTAGAATCATTTCAGCGCTACACCGAACTCGGCTTCGGTCTTGGACTTCACTTCGTCGAGCGTGACGCCGTCGGCGAGCTCGATCAGCGCCATGCCGTCCTTGCCGTGCTTGTCGACGGTGAAGACGGCGAGATCCGTCACCACCATGTCGACGACCTTCTCGCCGGTCAGCGGCAGATTGCACTTCTTCAAGAGTTTCGGGCCGTCCTTGGCGGAATGCTCCATCACCACGACGACGCGCTTGACCCCGGCGACGAGATCCATCGCGCCGCCCATGCCCTTGACCATCTTGCCGGGGATCATCCAGTTGGCGAGGTCGCCGTTCTGTGCCACCTGCATCGCGCCGAGGATCGAAAGATTGATATGGCCGCCGCGCACCATGGCGAAGGATTCAGCCGAGGAGAAATAGCTGGTGTCGGGCAACTCGCTGACCGTCTGCTTGCCAGCATTGATCAGGTCGGCGTCTTCCTCGCCCTCATAGGGGAACGGTCCCATGCCGAGCATGCCGTTCTCGCTCTGCAGCGAGACGTCGATGCCATCGGGGATGTAGTTCGAGACTAGCGTCGGAATGCCGATGCCGAGATTGACGTAGTAACCGTCGCGCAACTCCTTGGCGGCGCGCGCGGCCATCTGTTCGCGGGTCCAGGCCATCAGACTTAACTCCCAGTTGCTGCCGCAGCCGCGTCGGGGCGCGGGCGGGTGTTGCGGAATTCGATCCGCTTTTTGCCGGTGCCGACCTCGATCATGCGCTTGACGAAAATGCCGGGCGTATGAATGTGGTCGGGGTCGATCTCGCCGGCCGGCACCAGATGCTCGACCTCGGCGATAGTGACCTTGGCCGCGGTCGCCATCATCGGATTGAAGTTCCGCGCGGTCTTGCGGTAGACGAGGTTGCCCGCGGTATCGCCCTTCCATGCGTGGACGATGGCGAGTTCGGCGATCAGGCCGCGCTCCATGATGTACTTCTCGCCGTCGAATTCCTTCACTTCCTTGCCTTCGGCGATCAGCGTGCCGACACCGGTCTTGGTGAAGAAGGCCGGGATACCGGCGCCGCCGGCGCGAATGCGCTCGGCCAGCGTGCCCTGCGGATTGAATTCGAGTTCCAGTTCGCCGGCGAGATATTGCTGGGCGAACAGCTTATTCTCGCCGACATAGGACGAGATCATCTTCTTGATCTGCCGCGTTTCCAGCAGCCGGCTGAGGCCGATGCCGTCGACGCCGGCATTGTTGGAGATCACGGTGAGGTTCTTGACGCCGGAGTCGCGAATCGCGTTCGACAGTATTTCCGGAATGCCGCACAGGCCAAACCCGCCGGACATGATCGTCATATCGTCCTTGAGAATGCCGTCGAGCGCCGACTTTGCGTCGGGATAGACCTTGTTCATCGTCCTGTTACCCAGCAATGGTCATTCAACGATCGCATATATATCGTTTAGATGCGCATTAAAGCGAGCCTGAACCGCCGCTCCGCGGCGAGCGGGCGATGGTGCTTTCGACGTTAGAACTAGAACGTCGCCAGAGCCGAAATTCAGTAATGAAAGATCGGGTCTCGACGAAATTCAGCATGAGTTACGGAAATACGAGGTTTTCATATTGCACATGCGCACGGCGAGAAGGGGTGCAGCCGTTACGCGCGGCGCCGGGCTACTCGTGGATACTGCGAATAGGAGCAGCGCGATTATCCAGCCGTACCGGTTGGCGTTTTACGCACGAGGTCCGTGTAATTTCGGAAAGCCTGCCATCGAACATAGCGGCTTAATGCATGGCCGGTTAGTTCCGCGCCTGCTGAAACACTGTATCCCAATCGACGCGGCCAGCTCGGTTCATCGCCCTTACTTGTGCCGCGCCGAAATCGGCGAGCACACCCACGACCTTTATTCCTGTCCGCCTGGTGAACGGATCAAAGACATTTTTTGGAATACCCCCGGTGAAAGATCCGCCGCCGCTGCCCGCAAGCCTTTCCTTGCGCCCAGGAGGCCCTCGCTTTGGCGACGAACGGCACGCTAACCAGGGCTGCTGCTGATTGGAGTAGTGAGCATCAGCTCACCCATAGCATGAACGGTCCGAGGAATCCTAATTTACGCTTCGTATTCCTCCCCCGCGAAAGCCAAACGAAATTGCTACGACCGGCAGAGCGCGCCGGAAGGGATCGAGGCGGTGCCCTACACGGTTCAGCTGCCTTTTTTGGATCTCGTTCAGCTTCCCGATACGGAACCGCACGAGCAATTCGTCGAGAACATGCGATGCAGGTCGTCGAGCAGCGTCCAGCCAAGCTCGCCGGACATCACACGCTGCATGGCCGGCGCGCCAAGCGAGCGTGAACTCGTCACCGCTTACGCCCAGGTCCATCGCATCGAGTTCGCGGACCAGGCTGGTGTGCCAGTCAACGACGGTGCCAAAGACGGCGAAAGCCAAAACCTGAGGGAGCGGTTTCATTGGAGACCCCAGAAGCATTCCCTTGATGCATGTGGCCGCCGTAAACGTTTATGGTATAAAGCACCTGGTATTCCTTCTTACTCATGACGCTCCCCTCATTTGTGCCGACTAGTCGGGCGCTTCCATGGTTCGAATCATATCGATGCTCTCGAAAAACCCTGGATTTCTCGACTAAAGTGAGCACTGCATATGATCGCTTTCATGGAATCGATCGTCTAGTTCGATCTGTGAGTAAACTTATGCCAGAAAGCAACCCCTCGGGGAGCGAGAGGTCAGCAGACCGGGTGCCCGCGGCTCGCGCTATCGCTCTGCGCTCCGCAGGCACTGCCCACGGTGGTCGATCGAGTACACGATGGATCTCGTCGCGCAGCCGCAGATCGGGATGTTGGATGATGCGCTCCGGCAATCGGCTCAGGCTGATTTCCAACGCTCTGCTGCATTCAGTAGCCGCGTTGCAGATCGACCACATTGTTCAGTTTCTGCCCGTTCATAAATCGCTCGATATTATCTCCGAATATGGAGAACACCCGCTCCGTATAGTTAGTTGGACTTCCCGCCACGTGCGGCGTTGCAATCACGTTCGGCATGTCCCACAGCGGACTGTTCTGCGGTAGCGGCTCTCGCTCAAATACGTCGAGCATCGCACCAGCGAATGCACCTGCCTTCAATGCCCTGATCAGTTCGGCCTCAGCGATGACATTGCCTCGCGCGATGTTGATCAAATAGGCGTCGTGTCGCATGCTCGACAACTCGGCTGCGCCAAGGAGGCCCACCGTTTCAGCCGTTGCGGGCAGCGCCAGGACTACGAAGTCACAGAGCGGCAGCAAGTCCCGAAGCGCATCGGAGGCGAACAGCCTATCAACGCCTTCGACGGGGACAGATACGTCGCGCTTCGAGCCGACGACTGTCATCCCAGTACTCTTCGCGCGCCGGGCGATGGTCGCACCGATGGAGCCTAGGCCGACAACACCGAGCGTCTTTTCGGCCAATGGAGTCACGTAGCGCGGATTCCATTTTCGCTCCGCCTGCTCTCGAACAAATCTGCGAAAATCCCAGTGCAGCATTGTCACGCCGGCCATCACATAATCTGCGATGACGTCACCATGGATGCCGCGTGCATTGGTCACCGTGACGTGAGCCGCCCTGTCCCGGACAGCGAGAATAGAATCGACACCGGCGTTAGTGCATTGGAACCAACGCAGTTTCTTCGCCCGATCGAACAGTTCGACGGGGAAGCGAGCCGCAAGCAGCGCGTCTGCCTCCCCTATGTGACGCTCGAGGCGGCTGGGGTCAGGCGCGACAATCGTGCGAACTTGTGGAAAACGCTCGCCAATGAGTCGCGCATAGGCTTCAGCTGCGGTGTGGTTGAGAACAATTGTAAAGTTTGTATTTTCACCGGCCATGTTACATCCGTCGGTTTGAAAGGTGGTACTCGGCATTTTCGAAGGCCGGCAAGGCTTGACTTGGCGTGGAAGCGATATCGGCGAGTTATTGTGTCAGGATGGTTGCATCGTTTGCGGCCCAGGAGGCGAAGCAGGCGTCGCCCATTCGAGGCATGGAGTCGCTCGAGAGGTTGAGCACCTTCGAGGTCAGCTGCAGGCCTGAATCGCTGCGGAACTCGAGGATCGTCGCGTCTCCGACGAACATCATGTCGGTAACGCGTCCCTGGATCGCGCTTGAGTTCGGGCTGGTGGTCAGCTCGATGCGCAAATGTTCGGGTCGCACGCAAAGCGTCGCATCCCTGTCACCGTCAGGGCATTGCGCTGCGGGTAAGCGCTCGCCCGCAGGGCCCTGAGCGACACCGGATGTGATCTTGACAGGAATGAGGTTGACCTCACCGACGAAGCCCGCCACGAACAAGTCGGCCGGCCTGCGATAGATGTCCTGCGGTGCGGCGACCTGCCGTATGCGGCCCTCGTGCATCACCGCGACCCGATCGGACATGGCCAGCGCCTCATCCTGATCGTGCGTGACATAGATCATCGTCTTGCCGACTTGCTTGTGCAGGGTCTTGATCTCGTTTCGAAGATGCTGGCGCAACTTCTTGTCCAGCGCACCCAGGGGCTCGTCCAGGAGGAGAACGGGCGGATCGAAAGCCAGTGCCCTGGCGATCGCCACTCTCTGCTGCTGACCGCCGGACAATTGGTGTGGGTAGCGTGAGGCCAACGTGTCGAGATGCACCTGCTCGAGAACGTGACGCACGCGCGCTTCGAGCTCTGCCTTCGCCACACGTCTCATGCTCAGTGGATAGGCAACGTTCTCGGCAACCGTCATGTGCGGGAACAGAGCGTAGTTCTGGAAAATCACGCCGAGCTCGCGACGGTGCGCGGGCAGGCGCGTGATGTCCTTGTCATCCAGCAGCACCTGACCGCTGTCCGGCATCTCGAATCCAGCGATCATCATGAGGGTTGTTGTTTTGCCGGATCCGCTGGGCCCCAGCAACGAGATGAACTCTCCGGGTGATACGGAAAGACTGACATCGTCGACGGCAGTTGCACCAGCGTAGCGCTTTTGCAGGTTATGCAGCGCAATTCCTGCGGTTTTCACATCAGTGCCGCTCGTCCTGGCTTTCATCAACATTTCGGCTCCCTAGAGTAACTTGATGCTTGGCTCTCTCGGCCTGTGCTCAGGTCCGGGCTGTCCGGTATTTCTTTTGCCGCTGCAGCAGGGCTCCGAGGATGATGACAATCGCCGCGAACACCATCTGCAGCGTCGCCACGGCGGCAATGGTGGGGTTGATGTCCTGGTTGATCCCGTCCCACATGCGCATGGGCAACGTGGTGATCCTCCCGATCCCGAGAAACAGCACGTAGACGACGTCGTCGAACGAGGTCAGGAAGGCAAAGAAGGCGGCGACGATCAAAGCCGGCATAACCAGCGGGGCCACGATCGTGCGGAAGGTGGCCAAAGGGTTGGCGCCAAGGCTGCGCGCCGCACGCTCGTATGTCGGGTCGAGGTCGCGCAGATTGGCAACCACGATCACCACTACGAAGGGAATGGCTTGGACCGTGTGGCCAAGCGCCAATCCGAATTCGGTACCCTGAAGGCCCACCTGCACCAGCAGGAAGTAGGTCGCGACCGCCACGACGATGGTCGGCATGATGATCGGCGAGAGCACGAGCGCGACCATTGCTCCGCGACCGCGGATGTTACCGCGCGACAGGCCAAAGGCAAGCATGCCCCCGAGCAAAGTCGCCATGCCGGTCGTCATCAGGGCGACGCGCACGCTGGCGAACGTTGCGCGTATCCACAAAGCATTGGAGAAATAGCCGTAGTAGTTGCGCAGCGAGTACCCCGGCACGGGGAAGACGAAATAGGACGAAGAGCTGAACGACAGATAGGCGACGATCAGGACCGGCAGCAGGAGAAGCATTCCCAGCAAACCTGCCAGAATCGGGATGCCCCGGCCTCCGATCGAAGGCAGCCAGCGATCAAGCGCATTTGCTGCGGAGCCGACTCGCATCAGCCATTGGGCGCCCATTTGGCGCCGGACGGGCTTTCCCGAACCGGCCTTTTGGTCAGAGAATCCCAGAAGCTGCTCAATTGGGAAGAAGCGCGAGCCGATCCACAACATGGCCAGGACGACCGCGAGCAGGACCATGGCCAGCGCCGAGCCGAAGTTCCAATTGAGCTGCTCCACGATCTGGGAGCTGATCGCCATCGTGATGGTGAGATCGGATATGCCGCCGAGCAAGGCCGGCGTGATGTAGAAGCCCAGACAATAAATAAAAGCGAGCAGTATTCCGGCAACGACGCCCGGCAGGCTAAGCGGCAGGAACACGGTGAGAAAGGCGGCGGTCGGACTCGCCCCGTTCGCTCTTGCTGCACGCAGCAGCTTCTGGTCGATGCTGGACATCACCGTGTACATCGGCAGGATCATGAGGGGCATGATGATGTGGGTCATACCGACGATCACGCCGAAGCGGTTGTAGAGCAAGGCGACCGGTTGGGAGACCCAGCCGAGTTCGAGCAGGATGCTGTTAACGACACCATTGCGCCCGAGAAGGAGGATCCAGGCGAAGGTCCGCGCCAGCGCGCTGCTGAAGTACGGCAGCACGACCGCGACGAGCAGGATTGTGCGCAATATCGCGCCACCAGTAGCCAGGGCGTAGGCGACGGGATAGCTGAGGATGAAGGCGAGCGCGGTCACCGAAACGCTGATCTGCAGCGTGGTGAGGAACACGGTGAGGTAGACCGGGTTTTCGCCGATGCGTATGAAATTTGCCAAGGTCCAGCCTGGCATCCCAAGCGCAAGCAACGACAGCCCAGCGAGCGGCAACACGAACAGCACCATAAGGTAGATGCTTCCAGGCAGCAGCAGCCAGGCCCACGGTGTGGGCCGGGCCGCGGTAGACGGCAAGGACGACCGCCCCTCGATTGCGATTGAGCTCATTGTGCCCGCCATGCCAGCCACCGCTCCTGAATATGATCTGCATTGGTCTTGCCATCCGGTCGCTTCCCCGTGAGCCAGACAGAGTCCTCAAGGACATATTTGGCAGCATTTTCCGAGTTGATGCTGACCAGCGGGATCAGCTCGGCCGGCAGATACTTGAGCTGATTTGTATTCGGGCCGGGATAGCCGGTCCCTTGCGTAAATCCCGCAGCGACCTGGGCGCGGTTCACGAACGCGATCAGCTTTTGCGCGTTCTTGCTGTTCGGGCCGCCCTTGAGAACCGTCCAGTAGTTTTGGTTCATATAGGCGCCCTCCCACACGATGCGAACGGGGCCGCCCTGCTGGATGGCGGCGATTGCACGACCATCGTAGCAGCTCGCCATCGCGTATTCGCGGTTAATGAGCTTCTGTGCGGGCTCCCCTCCTGCCGTCCACCACTTCGCCACCTGCGGCCTGATCTGATCGAGCTTCTTCAGCGCCCGGTCGATCTTGTCGTCGGAGAGCGGCCAGATGTCTTTGTGGGCGACACCGTCTGCGAGCAACGCAAACACGATGCTCCGCTTCCCGAGGGGCGCATCGAGACCCCGCGGCCCCTGGAAATTCTTGACGTCCCAGAAATCCGCCCAGTTCTTCGGACCATCTTTTGGAAACGAGCGCTGATCATAAGCGAGCAGCGTCGCAGTTTGGAGGCCAACGACCATGTCTTCGAACCGGGCCGATTTGGGCGTCCCCTGGAGCGACTCTTCGTCCCATAGACTGTAATCGATGGGCAGAAACATGCCGGCCTCGTGCATGGCCGGGTAGTTGTAGGCCTGGATGAAAGCGGTGTCCCAATCGACCCGTCCAGCCTGGTTCATTGCCCGCACCTGCGGCTCGGAAAAATCGGCCGTCACGTCGACGACGGAGATGCCCGTTGCCTTCGTGAACGGTTCATAGACCTGCTTGCGAATGCCTTCGGTGAAAGAGCCCCCATAGCTGAACACGACGACCTCGCCACCGCCGGCGAGCTTCTCCTGCGCAAAGGCGGCTGTGGCTTTGGCCACGAACGGCATGCTCAACAAACCCGCCGTCGATCGAAGGACCGAGCGTCGGCTCACGCCAGGGCATGAACGTCCCTCAGAAACTTGTTTGGTCATGACACCCTCCGGCCAATAGGAAACAAGATCGATCTTCGTGCGTAACGTCCAAGATTAGTTAAAGCTGCATATCTGCCGAAATTGCGCAAAAATTACACAAAGAGAGATGAAATCGTGCAAATAATATGAAAACTGATACCTTTTTCGCTTAATCCGGGGCACATCCGTAGCGCAGCGTCTCCGTTACTGCGGATGGTATCTGCCTAATCCAAGTTGCCCTGACGTTGAGATTGCACCCGCCCCAGTGAGCCGCGCCCTTCGAATGAAGCAATCGAAGTCAAACCCACGCGCCTATTCCGCCTCGATCAGATTGCAATCTCGCAATCCGCGGCACTGGGAACTTTCGAGCCTAGTGGACGCCGATCAACGTGAGGGCACCAAGTTCGTGACAGATGAGCTTCACTGGCTACCTGCGGTTCTTCGGCGGACGGGCAGCAGCGATTAACACCTGTCTCTGCGGTGCGTGACAAATACAGCATGAATCATAGCCGCGGTCCCACCTGCATTCCAGACTGCAGAATTCCAGCGATGGAGCCCCATATATCAACGAAATTGAGCTGCAAGCGCCCAGTACCATGGTTGTCTCGCGTCGGTCAGGCCGACTTTCGAGAAACGAGATCCGATGGAGCTACGACAATGATGATCAGCAAAGGACCGCAGGCATTCCCGCGATCAGAGTACCTGCGAAGGCTTGCTGCAGTGAAATCAGAAGTGTCACGACGCGGAATCGATGCGGTGGTCCTAAGTAACTCCCGCAGCATTACCTACCTGACGGGCTATACAGCGCGATCAGCTTATGTCCCGCAAGCGCTAGTCGTGTCGAACCAAAAGGAGGAACCCACGTTTATCCTGCGTCGCATGGATGTGCCCGCAGCGATCCATCAGTCGTTTCTGGCACGTGCGAACGTGGTCGGCTATCCAGAAAATCTCGTCGGCAATGGTGACGTGGACGGCTTCGACACGGTGATCGATTTCCTCCATGAGCTCGGCGTGACAAACCGTGGGTTGGGGCTCGAACTAGGCGATCTTTCAGCGAAGGCAGCCGAAAAGTTCAAAGTGCGGTTGCCAAAAGCGATCCTAGTGGATTGCACCAAGATTGTTGCCTGGATTCGAACGGTTAAGTCCGATCTTGAGATATCCGTCATGCGGGAAGCCGCAGCCATCGCAGATGCAGCAATCATGCGTGCGAGAGAAGTGATTCGTCCTGGTGTACGGGAGGCCGATGCCATGGCCGAGATCGCCGCGACACTGGCGCGCGGTGCCAATGGCAACCCAGGAACGGATTTTGCGAACATGTTCTTCTGCTCTTCGCCCCGCACAGGTACGTGCCACATTCGGTGGAGTGAAGACGTCATTCGCCATGGGTCGCAGGTTAATCTTGAGCTCGGCGGCGTGCGCCACGGGTATGTTGCCGCAATTATGCGCACCTTCTCAGTTGGAGCACCATCGGATCGCCTGCGCCGCCTGCACGAGGCAGAGCTCTCCGGTTTGGAAGCGGCGCTGAATACGGTCCGACCCGGTGCCACCTGCAGCGACGTAGCCAACGCCTTCTACCGAACAATCGGAAAGCACGGCTTCAAGAAGGAATCGCGCTGCGGCTACGCGATCGGGATTGATTGGCTGGAGCCCACTGCGAGTCTCATGGATGGCGACATGACAGAGTTGAAGCCGAACATGACTTTTCATCTGATGCTGGGCAACTGGATTGATGAGGATTTCGGCTACGTCCTTAGCGAGACATTTCGCGTTACCGAGTCAGGCTTCGAAGCATTGACCCGTGCGCCACGGGAGCTTTTTGAAATCAGCTAGGACGTGCACTCACAAAGTTTCGAAGGTAGTGGCTCTCTGCGACAGCGACCACTCTTGACAGGCGCAGCAAATGCGCAATGGCCCGAACAGCAAACGCTAAGATGCTGAGGGTCTTCAAGCTCAAGTTAATGGTCCTCCTCGTGGAGATAGAGGTAAAACCTCTTGAGCTGGCGCGCCAAGCCGGCGAAGCCCCACGGAATGTTCGTCAGCAACACTCGATCGTCTTTTTGTGATTCCAGCCTTGGCAGGCTGATCTTTGTAGTACTCTGCAAACCAGCGGCATTCGCCAGCGGTCGGCAAATCCATACCCTTGGGCAGTGGTGGCGGCCATCAACTGGCGAGCTATCGCCAAATTTTGGCGGCGGCCTGAGCCGGTCAGGCGCCGGCGGTTGTGGGCTGGCGGTCAGTCGGTTTGGTGATGACCTCGATCCCGTCGGCGAATGTCACACCGAGAACGAGTTTTGGCAACTGGTTTGTGGCCATCGAGGCGACGCCAGCTTTTCTGCGCGGCCTCGAGCAGCTTGAAGACCATCGCGAGCGCGGTCGTGTTGGACAGGCATCCCTTCGATCGGATCGTGCAATGGCGCACGGTAGCGAGGTGCTTTCAACGGGATTGGTAACGGGTATGAGAGTTTCTCGGTGCCGATGTTCCGCTGCGATATTCAGGATCGTAGCGTATGGTGCGACCATCGGGACAGAGGCACCGGGAGCGCGAAGGTGCGGGCTGGCCGATGCATTCGATGAGCCGCGAGCTCGAGTTAGTAGCTGGCCGCCTCTGCGACTCGCCCGGTTGCGCTGAGAGCGCGA
>NZ_JBEPQF010000056.1:0-31939 GCF_040547695.1 Bradyrhizobium sp. JR4.3
CCACCTGCCGATATGCCATCCCCAGATCCTCTTCAGATGTCTCTTAGAGAATCGCAGATTCGCGATTTACGCAAAGCCCTCGCAAGCGGGAGAGGGAGCGCACCGGGTTTGCGGAACCGAATTCATTGGTCCGCAGACAAAAAAGCCCGCCGCTTGTGAACGGCTTCACATTCTGAAATCCGCAAACGTGGTCCCCTGACCCTTCAACAAGGCGCTCGAACAAAACATTTTGGGGACTGCAATGACGACCCTCTACGACGGCTTTGACATCGAATCCTTCGAAGCTGGCCAGGGGCTGTGGCACGCCCGTATCAGGCGTGCCGATTTCAGCCCGGTTGCCATCGACGGCGTGCTGTTTCCGGCCATGGAAGTCGGCTTCGCCTGGCCCGATCCCGATGCCGCGATTGCCCATGCCAAGCATCACATCGATCGCTTCCGCCGGCGGGCCGACGACAGCGACGACGAATAAGCGAGCGGGACTGCAGGCGACCAAGGAACGGCGCAGGGTCAAAGGGGCAATCGATCATGTCAGTCATCGAATTCGAAGACACGCCGCGGCCGAGGATTTACACCCGCAATGTGTTGTCCAGCTGCCCGGAATGCGACGGCGATCTCGCCGTGCTCCGCGTGATCGGCGGCCGTGCCGGAAGCGAGTATTGGGCCATGCGCTGCACCGATTGCGGCGGCATCCATCTCGACATCCTCGAGCCGCATCAGGCAGCCGGGGACGATGAGGGACCGTCGCCGGCGGCCTAATCGCGAGATCCGGGATCTCAAGGCCTGCCGTGATCCCAAGGCCTGCTGCCAACCTGCTGTCAGCAGTCTGATCCGGGAAGGGCATTCGCCCTTTATTGCGAGGCGGACTCGCCCCATATTCGGAGCATGGCGAAGAAACCTGCATCCCCCGAAAAATCCGTCAAATCCCCCAAGGCCAAGGCTCCGAACGCGAAGGCGCCAAACTCCAAGGCGTCACGCCCGGACGTGCAGCCGATCGGGCCGGCGCTGGCCGAGTTGCTCAATCCCGCGATCAATCGCGGCGATGCCGGGCTCGGATCGGGCACCGGCCTGCAGCCGCCGCCGGACAATTCGCGCGACCGCCGCTCCGGGGGCGAGGCTGCCGCGCATCGCGCGCGCGCTTCGACGCCGAAGGAGTTTCCGCAGGACACCGCAACGGGCAGCGCGACTCGCGGCTTACCCCTCTCCCCGACCCTCCCCCACAAGGGGGGAGGGAGCAGAGAGGCCGAAGGTCTTGGCGAGGCGCCGCAGGCCAATTACGGAACCGCGGCCACGATCCCGACGCTCGATCCTGAACTGGCGCGTCAACTCGGCCTTCCCACCGAAGAGGACGATGCCGAAGCCCTGGCGCGCCCGCCGCGCAGCAAGATGGAGGCGCTCGGCGTCAAGGCGACCGCCGACGCGCTGGAATCGCTGATCCGCGAGGGCCGGCCGGAGTTCCGTAAGGACGACGGCTCCACCAGGGTGTGGACCCCGCATCGGCCGCCGCGCCCGGAAAAGTCCGAAGGCGGCGTGCGCTTCGAGATCAAGTCGCATTACGAGCCGCGCGGCGACCAGCCGACCGCGATCGCCGAGCTGGTCGAGGGCATCAATCGCAACGACCGCTCGCAGGTGCTGCTCGGCGTCACCGGCTCCGGCAAGACCTACACCATGGCCAAGGTGATCGAGGCGACACAGCGCCCCGCCATCATCCTGGCGCCGAACAAGACGCTCGCCGCCCAGCTCTATGGCGAGTTCAAGAGCTTCTTCCCCGACAACGCGGTCGAGTATTTCGTCAGCTATTACGACTATTACCAACCGGAAGCGTATGTCCCTCGCACGGACACGTACATCGAAAAGGATTCCTCGATCAACGAGCAGATCGACCGCATGCGCCACTCGGCGACGCGCGCGCTGCTCGAACGCGACGACGTCATCATCGTTGCCTCGGTGTCCTGCATCTACGGTATCGGCTCGGTCGAAACCTACACCGCGATGACCTTTGCCCTGAAGAAGGGCGAGCGCATCGACCAGCGCCAGCTGATCGCCGACCTCGTCGCGCTGCAGTACAAACGCACCCAGGTCGATTTTACCCGCGGCACATTTCGCGTGCGCGGCGATGTCATCGACATCTTCCCGGCGCACTATGAAGACCGCGCCTGGCGCGTGAACCTGTTCGGCGACACCGTCGAGACCATCGAGGAGTTCGACCCGCTCACCGGGCACAAGCAGGACGAGCTCGAATTCATCAAGATCTACGCCAACTCCCACTATGTGACGCCGCGCCCGACGCTGGTGCAGGCGATCAAGTCGATCAAGTCCGAATTGAAGATGCGGCTCGACCAGCTCCACGACCAGGGCCGCCTGCTGGAAGCGCAGCGGCTGGAGCAGCGCACCACCTTCGACCTCGAGATGATGGAGGCGACCGGAAGCTGCGCCGGCATCGAGAACTATTCGCGCTATCTCACCGGGCGCCTGCCCGGCGAGCCGCCGCCGACGCTGTTCGAATATGTGCCCGACAACGCGCTGGTGTTCGCCGACGAGAGCCACGTCACCGTTCCCCAGATCGGCGGCATGTTCCGCGGCGACTTCCGCCGCAAGGCGACGCTCGCCGAATATGGCTTCCGCCTGCCCTCCTGCATGGACAACCGCCCGCTGCGCTTCGAGGAATGGGACATGATGCGGCCGCAGACGATCGCGGTCTCCGCCACGCCCAGCGCCTGGGAGATCAACGAGAGCGGCGGCGTGTTCGTCGAGCAGGTGATCCGGCCGACCGGGCTTATTGATCCTCCCGTGAACATCCGCCCCGCCCGCACCCAGGTCGACGATCTCGTCGGCGAGGTCCGCGCCACCGCCCAGGCCGGCTATCGCTCGCTGATCACGGTGCTGACCAAGCGCATGGCGGAGGACCTCACCGAATATCTGCACGAGCAGGGCATTCGCGTGCGCTACATGCACAGCGATATCGACACCATCGAACGCATCGAGATCATCCGCGACCTCCGTCTCGGTGCCTTCGACGCGCTGGTCGGCATCAATTTGCTGCGCGAAGGCCTCGACATTCCCGAATGCGCGCTGGTCGCGATCCTCGATGCCGACAAGGAAGGTTTTTTGCGCAGCGAGACCTCGCTGATCCAGACCATCGGCCGCGCCGCGCGCAACGTCGACGGCAAGGTGATCCTCTATGCCGACCAGATGACGGGCTCGATGGAGCGCGCCATCGCCGAAACCGACCGCCGCCGCGAGAAGCAGGTCGAGTACAACACGGCGCATGGCATCACGCCGGAGAGCATCAAGAAGTCGATCGGCGACATCATGAACAGCGTCTACGAGCGCGATCATGTGCTGGTCGAGATCGGCGGCCATGACATGACCGACGACGTCATCTCCATCGGCCACAATTTCGAGGCCGTGCTCGGCGATCTCGAAACAAGGATGCGCGAGGCCGCCGCCGATCTGAACTTCGAGGAAGCCGCCCGGCTGCGCGACGAGGTCAAGCGCCTGCGCGCCACCGAACTCGCGGTGGTCGACGATCCCACCGTCAAGCAGCGCACGGTGCAGGGTAAAGCCGGCGCCTATGCGGGCGCGAAGAAATACGGCGACGCCGCTAACCTGCCGGTCAGCGCGCTGAAGAACAAGAGCGCTGCCACGGCACTCAAGGCGAGCGGCAGCAAGGGCTCGCGAATCCACAAGCCGCATCTCGACGAGATGCACGGCCCGGAGTCGTTGCCGTATCGGGGCGACCGCGCGCTGCCCTCAAAACCGTTCGGCGGCGAAAGCCGCATCATCCAGCCGACGGATTCGCGGCAGTCAGGCCCGGAGTTTGGGCCATCGCCGCGGTCGAGCGGAGGGGCGCCGGGGCATAGAGGTGGTTGGAAGAAGAGATAGGGGGCGCGGAGCGCCGGCGCCGCCCATGGTTATTGATGGCGGCATCCGAGAATGATGAGAACGCGCACTCACTCCACGCTCGCCGCGAGCAGCGACAGCAGCAGCACTGAGGCCACCAGCTGCATCGACGTCGCCGGCTTGGCGCGCCAGCGGGCGATCTTCTCGGAGAAGGACAGGCTGGCGTCGAAGAACAGCGGTTCGTAGGCGTTCTTTGCAAATCCCGGGAATGTCGATCCGGCCCAGATGGCGAGACAGCTGTAGAAGATCGACGCCATCGCGATGGTGAGTGCGTGACTGCCACCGCGGTCATGTCCCAGGAGCTTCACCATCAGCGACGCCGCGGCGAAGATCGGGAAGCCCTGAAGGATCGTGGTGAGGGCAAAGCCTTCGAGCCAGTTGAGCGGGCCGGATTTCGACGCGGTGACGAAGGGCATGATGCGATCACCCCACGCTCGCCGTCACCACCGCCATCACCGACAGCAGCAGCACGATGGTCATGAGCTGGAGCGAGGCGACCGGCTGGGTGCGCCATGCCGTGATCTTCTCAGTGAGCGACAGATGGGCCTCGAAGAACTTCGGCTCGTAGACGGTCTTGAACAAATGCGGGAAGTTCGGCCCCAAGGTCACCGCAAGCAGCGCGTGGGCGAGTGAGGCGATGGCGACGAAGATGGCGACGCCGGGATCGCCGACCAGGTCGTGATTGCCGACCAGCTTGAGCAGGAAAGCCGCGGCGGCGAAGGTCGGGAAGCTCTGCAGCGTCGCAGTCAGCGCGAGGCCTTCAAGCGCGTTGTGCAGGCTGGACTTTCTGACTGTGGCGATGGCGGCCATGGCGCGTCTCCCTGATGACATGGGGAGGACGATAGCCACAGGGGAAGGCGCGCGATGTGAGCTGGCTCACGCCCGGCCGAGAGCCCGGGACGTGAGGCAGCCGGGACCGGCTCAAAGCTGGCGAAAGAAAACGAGATAGATGGCGAGGCCGATCGTCGAGAATGACAGCAGGACGCCGACCCAATTGTATTTGACGCCCGCAGAACGGGAAGCCTTCCCCAGAAAAGCGACGACGAAATACAGGAACAGGATTGCGAGGACTAAACCCCACAAGGACTTCCCGACGTCCATCGTTCCCTCGCCTGGTTCAATCCCAGCGTTCGCGAATGGAATTTACCATCGAAGCATGCCGGATAGAAGACGGCGGGAGCACAGTTTTCCGTGCCGTTACAGCTTGCCCTGGCCGTTGACCTGGCTCTGCTGTTGTCGCTGCCTCTCCTGCTCTTGCTGCTCCTTGGCATGGTGGCGGCCGTAGAGGCAGCCGGCGGCGGCGCCGAGGACGCCGTGATGGCCGGCGTAGTGGCCGGCGACGCCGCCGACGACGGCGCCCTTGATGCAGCCCTTGGCGTTGGCGGCGGAGGTCGCGCCAAGCATGAGAAGTGCGGCGGCGATGGCGGCAAGGGATTTCATGGATCGATGTCTCCGAATGCGGTGTCGCAATCTCAACGGGCACGGACCCGTCCCGGTTCCCGTGTTCGCTGCCGCGCGTTGGGCAGCGCGAGCCCATGCAGCCGAAAGCCACGCGAATTCGTGCAGGCGCGCGGTAACTCAACCACCAGTTGCAGTCATGAACCTGGCATTGCGTTTGCGCGTCAAATCGTCTGCAACATCCCCTGTGGTTTTGCGGATTGCCGGTGTCCGAAGCCGCGCGTTAGCTTTGCGCAAACTCCACACGGCCAATGAGGACGGGCGGAATGACGGTCGAGAAGCTCAATCGCCAGCGCGTGCTGCACCTGCTCGAGGCCATCGGGCGCAGCGATCTCGAGGCCGCGCTGTCGTGCTGCACCGACGACGTCGATTTTCTCACCCACGCGCCGATCGACGTGCTGCCGCACATGGGCCCCTGCCACGGCAAGAAGGAGCTCGGCGAATTCTGGCGCACCGTGCAGGAGCGATACGCCGAAATCCGCTACGAGGTGCCGCAGATCGTCGCCGAAGGCGACACGGTCGCGGCCTATCTGCGCGTGTTCTTCAGGAAGCGCAGCCACGACCGCATCATTCAGGTCGACATGGCCATATTCTACACTTTCCGCAACGGCCAGGTGGCGCAGATCCGCGAGATCATCGATTCCTACGACCTGGTGCAGCAGGTGCTGGAACGTGAGATCGGCCCGCTGATCGTGGGCGAGCGGGTGGACGGGGGCTAGCTCTCTCCAAACCGGCCCGGACCGGGAAAATACGGGCTCCTATTGTAAATCTCACACGCCGGGATCAATTGTGCATTGCGAAAACGTGAATTGCGTTTTGGCCGAATTGGCGTATTTTGTTCGTATACAAATGAGTTGAGCGACCCCGCGGCACCATTTCTGTGCGCTGGGGTTGATTTTTGTTTTTGCAAGCCAGCTTCAGGACTGCCCAAAATGACAGAGCACAGCCTCTGGCGTTTCTCGCGCGCATTGCACCGCGCGATCAACGACCGGCATTTCGAGGACATCGAGGCCCTGATCGACGAGGACGTCGAGTGGGCGCTCTACGGCCCGATCGACATGTTTCCGTTCCTCGGCGCGCGCCAGGGCAAGGATGCCGTGCTCGATGTCATCCACCAACTCGCCGACAATTTCCAGGTCCGCCGCTTCGACCGCGAGAGCATCATGCTCGGCGTCGATTCCGCCGCCTCGATGCTGCGCTATTCGCTGACCGCGCTGGATTCCAACAAGCCGATCAGCTTGCGAGTGGCGCAGTTCGCCCAGTTCAGGGCAGGCAAACTCACCAGCATGCGCGTGCTGATCGACACGTTCGATCTGGTCGAGCAGGCACTCGGCCGCGCCATTCATCTGCCGAAGATGACCGGCGTCGGCTGAACGGAACACCAACGGGCCCCGCACTTCGGGACCGATGGCTGATGCTCCCCGCGACGCGTCCTGGCCTCCAGCCCCGCCGGATGCAATCGTGGAGAAGCTCGTCATCGGGCGCGCGCCTTTCGCGCGGCCCGTTGGTTCGCGCTTGATGGAGCCGCCACAATTTCGCGACGATGGTTCCGCATCCTCGGCGAGAACTGGGCTGACGGGCAGGACGATGGAATTCTCGACAGGGTTTGGCTTGACCAGGCTGCCGATGCTGGCGGCCGCTTTCATCTTGGGATCGGTGCTGACGGTGTCGGCGCAGATCATTCCGCCCTTCTCCCCCGGCCCGGCCGCAGCGCCCGACGACGAGGCCGAGACGGCGGAGGCCCCTGATGTCAACGATCCCGACGTGCTCCGCGGCATCGACGTCGACAAGCTCGACTGGGGCCAGCTCGCGATCGACGCCGGGACGCTCAACGACATCATCGCCGCCAAGAAACGCGCGCAGGCCGCCGCCAAGGACGGGCTGAACTGGGCGTCGAACGCCAACGCCAACGGCACCTCGGCGGTGACCGTGAAGCAGTCGGTATCCTCATTCTGGGACGCCCGCATCGGCGCCGACATGACGGTGACGAGCGAGCCGCGGACGATGTCCGAGCTCCTGGCGCAGAAAGCCACCAATGGCGGTAGCGTGCCTCAATCGTCCGGCAGCGCCTGGGCGGCCGCAACCGCGCCGGGCGCGGGCGCGATCTGGGACAAGACCGCGGTGGAGGCCCGCGTCGATCCCGGCGCCGAACAGAGCAAACTCGGGGCGGCGCTGATCAAATCGGTGCCGCTATCGGGCGACACGTCGCTGACGCTCCAGAACGGCTACAGCGTCAACCAGCAGGGCACCACGGCGCTCCCCGGAGTCGGCGGTCACATCACGCGGAATTACGAGACCGAGCAGTCGGCCAAGGTCACTCTCACCGACACCGGCACCAGCATCACCGCGGGCCAGTCGCTGTCGACCACCGACGACAAATGGCTGCGCAAGGTCGGCGCCGAGCAAAAGCTGTTCGACAACGTCACCGTCTCCGGCTCGGTCGGCGAAACCTCGCAAGGGGCGATCAACAAGAGCCTGACGGCGGGTTTCAAGAAGAGCTGGTAGTTGGGCGCTAATCTTTCTCCTCATCCTGAGGAGCGCGCTCTTGCGCGCGTCTCGAAGGATCGAGGCCCCCGCTGCTACAGTTGGGCCTGCATGGTTCGAGACGCGCTTCGCGCTCCTCACCATGAGGAGCTACAAAGTTCGCCGGTGCGGCCGCGTTCAGACTTCCGTAACCATACGCCACGGCAAAGCCCCCGAATGGACCGCCCTTGCCGCACCTCGGCCAAGTTGCGGCCAAAATCCGACGCCCTAGTCCCAGGCTGACGTCGTCGTGCGGGGGACACTCGCGCTGCGCTCAACGCGAACAGGGGAATAACGATGAACGCCATGCGTCCGGAAAAGACCGAAACCACCGAGACCGAGACCATCGACACCAACCTCGCCGCCGTGACGGAAGTCGAAGCCGGCATCCGTGACTTCGTCCGCAACGACATCGCCTATCTGCGCCGTCCGGCAGCGACCGCCACGGACGCGCCGCCGCTCGATCCGAGCGCGGAGGCCACCGTCACCAACGTCAACTCGCTGATCCAGCGCGTCGCCGGCACCTCGCTCGCCGAGATCGAGAATCTGATCTCCGAGCTTGAGAGCCTGCGCGACCTGCTCCACGCCGAAGGCCAGCGCGTCCAGCGCGAGATCTCCGGCTACGCCCAGCTCAGCCAGGCCGCGATGAAGTCGACCCGCATGATCGCCGACAACGTCTCGCAGTGGAAGCGCGCCGCCGACGGCCTGCGCAACAGCTGATCGCTGACATCACGCATCACCGGCCGCCGCGTTCCGAAAGGGGCGCGGCGGTTTTGATTCTGGGGGGCACCCTCAATGTAACGTCATCATCCGCGAAGGCGGATGATCCAGTATTCCAGAGGCGGTGATGTGCTACCGAGACGCCGCGGCGTACTGGATGCCCCCGCTTTCGCGGGGCATGACAGCGGAGGGTTTTGAACCCCCCACCGCCACCCGACGACTAACGCCAAGCGCTCCTGCCATCGCGGCGGGCCCGGGGACATGTCATGGAAAGCATTCGGCCCGACACCACCGACCCGATACCGCTGCGGCCCGCGCCGAACCAGTTCGGCACGATCATGCTGCGTTTTGTCGGATTGCTGGCGGTTGCGATCGCGATATTGGCGTTCGTCTATAGCCGCTGAGGGCGGAGGCCGCGTTGCGGCCCCGCGGAGTTAACGAAATCTTACCGGGCGGCTTCCACGGTCGAGGCTTCCAGGGTGTAGGCGCCGTCGGCATAGCCCTTCACCACCATGCCGGCGACCAGCATCACGGCCAGCGTCGCGGTAGCAAAGATGAATCCGACCAGCTTGAGTGCGCCGCGGTCTGCCATGGTCCTCGTCCCCTGTACTCTGCCCAGTTCGTTCAAATAGACAGCGACAGGTTCATAATTGGTTAGCAACTCGATGGTTCCGCACACTGCTTCGCGGGAAAACCATGTTGCGCAGGCTTATGGCAGCCCCCCGGAATCGCGTCCATAGCGCGGAAGCAACACTCGCACGCTGTTTTCGCCGTTCATCCTGGAACGAATCTAACCGCCGTTCGCACGCATCGGCACGAAGGCCGTTGCGGTGATGGCGTAGACGTCCTCGCCTCGCTGGTTGGTGCCGGTGGTGCGCGCGGTCAGGATGCCCCAGCCGGGTCGCGAGGCGGAGCTGCGTTTGTCGATGACGACGTTGACGTAGGTGACGATGTCGCCGGCGAGCACCGGCCTGATCCAGCGCAAATCGCGAAAGCCGGGCGACGGGCCCCACACCGCGACCTCCTCGCCGCGCGAAACGGCTTCCCGCGCCAGACGCTGGCCGTCGGCGACAAGCAGGCTCATGCAGGCCGAGCCGACATGCCAGCCCGAGGCCGCGAGCCCGCCAAACAGCGAGTTCTTGCCCTCCTCCTCGTCGAGGTGAAAACGCTGCGGATCGAACTTTGCGGCGAATGCCTTGATCGACTCCGCCGTGAACGTATAGGCGCCGATCTCGCGGCGATGCCCAATCTCGATCTCCTCGAAAAACGGCATCAGACCGCCCCCTCGCGCCGCTTGATCAGGATCGGCGACGTCATCTCGCACAGCGCATCACCCCTGGCGTTACGCACGGTGCATTTGAACTTGACGATGCCGAGCTCCGGGCGGCTCTTCGAGGTGCGGGCCTCCACGACATCGACATCGAGCATGAGGTCGTCGCCTGGCCTCAAGGGCGACAACCACCGCACTTCGTCGACGCCGGGAGATCCCAGCGAAGCGGCGCGGGTAATGAAACCGTCGGCCATCATCCGCATCATCAGCGAACAGAGATGCCAGCCCGAGCCGGACAGGCCCCGCAGCATGCTCTTGCTGGCGGCCTCCTCGTCGAGGTGCATCGGCTGCGGATCGAACTCGGCGGCAAAGGCCACGATCTCGTCGCGCGTGACATGGCGCGGGCCGAATGTTCCGAACCGGCCGGGCGGGAAATCTTCGAAGGTCAGGGTCATCTTGGGAAAGGTTTGAGGAAATGACAGATTGTGGCCGCACTTTGCGGCAATCTCAACCCGCCGGCCCGCATGGCTCGTGCTACATTCGGCGCGCCGGCGTCGGTCTTGAGTCGGATCGATCAGGGGCCACGATCCATTTGCAAGGCCCGACAACACCCGAATTGCCCTGGGGAGAGCAATGTTTTCATTCAGCGACCTGTTTCAATGGGACCGCTTCATCACGCCGACGATCATCAAGACCTTCTACTGGCTGGTGATCGCGCTGATCTGCCTGTTCGGCCTCTCCGGCATCTTCTCCGGCCTCGCGATGATGGCGATCAGCCCGTTCGGCGGCTTCCTGATGCTGCTGTCGTCGATCGCGAGCGTCGTCGTCGGGATCGTGTTCTCGCGCATCATCGCGGAGCTGATCCTGATCATCTTCCGCATCAACGAGCACCTCGGCGCGATCAGGGATCAGGGCGGCGGGGTGCGGTGAGGCAAGCACCGGCGCCGTTCGGCAAAAGAGGAGGCATGGTGGGTTACGCTGCGCTAACCCACCCTACGAACCTATCGATGTCTTACGTATTGAACCTGAAATGCATCACGTCGCCGTCGGCGACGACGTATTCCTTGCCTTCGAGGCGGAGCTTGCCGGCATCGCGGGCGCCGGCTTCGCCGCCGAGCGCGACGTAGTCTTCATACGCAATGGTCTCGGCGCGGATAAACCCCTTCTCGAAGTCGGTGTGGATCACACCGGCCGCGCCCGGCGCCTTGGTGCCGCGATAGATGGTCCAGGCGCGCGCTTCCTTCGGGCCCACCGTGAAATAGGTGATGAGGTCGAGCAGCGTGTAGCCGGCGCGGATCAGGCGATCGAGGCCGGCCTCTTCGAGACCCAGCGTCTCCAGGAAGTCGGCGCGTTCGTCACGCGAAATGGTGGCGATCTCGGATTCGATTTTTGCCGAGATGACGACGGCAATGGCGCCTTCCTTGGCGGCTTGGTCCTGCACCGCCTTCGAGAACGAATTGCCTGATGCGGCCGAGCCTTCCTCGACGTTGCAGACGTAGAGCACGGGCTTGGACGACAGCAGGCCGAGCATGCCGAAGGCGCGCTCCTCCTCGGCCTTGCGTTCGACAAGACGCGCGGGCTTGCCCTCGCGCAGCAGCACCAGGGTGCGATTGACGAGGTCGAGCTGCTCCTTGGCGTCCTTGTCGTTGCCCTTGGCCTTCTTGGCCAAATTGTCGACGCGCTTTTCGAGGCTGTCGAGATCGGCGAGCATCAGCTCGGTCTCGATGGTCTCGATGTCGGCGAGCGGGGCGATCTTGCCCTCGACATGGGTGATGTCGGAATCCTCGAAGCAGCGCACGACATGCGCGATGGCGTCGACCTCGCGGATGTTGGCGAGGAACTGGTTGCCGAGGCCTTCACCCTTGGACGCGCCGCGCACGAGGCCGGCGATGTCCACGAAGGTCAGCCGGGTCGGGATGATCTGGCCCGACTTGGCGATCGCTGCGAGCTTATCGAGCCGCGGATCCGGCACAGCGACCTCGCCGACATTCGGCTCGATCGTGCAGAACGGATAGTTCGCCGCCTGCGCCGCGGCCGTCTCGGTCAGCGCGTTGAACAAGGTCGATTTGCCGACATTGGGCAATCCGACGATCCCGCATTTAAATCCCACGAGCGTTAATCCTTGCCGTTGTCGTCCTTGGTCAAAAATCCCTTCGCCTGCATGGCGAGGTGCACCCTGTTGGCGAAAGTCGCGTCCGTGCCCTTGGCAACCAGTGCCGCGTGCTCGGCCACCGCGTCGCAGAGCGTCGCCACCCAGTCGTTGTCCGCTTTGGCGAAGTCCGACAGCACGTGGCCGTGCACCAATTCCTTCACGCCGGGATGACCGATGCCGAGCCGCACCCGGCGGTAGTCGTTGCCGATATGGGCGGAGATCGAGCGCAGGCCATTGTGGCCGGCGATGCCGCCGCCGATCTTCACCCGCACCTTGCCCGGCGGCAGTTCGAGTTCGTCATGGAATACGGTGACGTCGCCCGGCGCGATCTTGAAGAAGCTTGCCGCTTCTTGAACGCTGCGGCCGGACTCGTTCATGTAGGTCATCGGCTTGAGCAGGATCACGCGCTCGGTGCCGAGCGTGCCTTCCGAGGTCTCGCCCTGAAACCTGCGGCGCCAGGGTGCGAACCCATGACGCCGCGCGATCTCGTCGACGGCCATGAAGCCGACATTGTGCCGGTTACGTGCGAATTTCGGGCCGGGATTGCCGAGCCCAACAAACAGTCGCATGACGCGGCGCGCCCCTCGCTCGGCGCGCGGTCAGGGACCGCGCGCCAGCTTTGAGAGATTACTTCTTCTTGTCGCCGCCGGCGGGGGCCTTGGCAGCCGGGGCCTTGGCAGCCGCTGCCGGAGCAGCAGCACCCGCAGCCGGAGCAGCACCAGCCGCCGGAGCAGCAGCACCCGCAGCCGGAGCAGCAGCCGCAGCCTTCTGCTCTTCGGCGTAGCCGGACGGCGGCACGATGGTGACGAGGGTCGCGTCCTCGGAGGTCAGCGCCTTCACGCCGGCCGGCAGCTTGATGTCGGAGAGATGCAGCGAGTGGCCGATCTCGAGCGAACCGACGTCAGCCTCGATGAACTGCGGGATGTTCTCCACGCCGCACTCGAGCTCGATCGCGTGCGCAACGATGTTCACGGCGCCGCCGCGCTTCACGCCGGGCGAACCTTCAGCCTTCACCACGTGCAAGGGAACGCTGATGCGGATGGTGGCGCCTTCGCCGAGCCGCATGAAGTCGACGTGGATCGGGAAGTCCTTGACCGGATCGAGGTGGTAGTCGCGCGGAATCACGCGGTGCTTGTTGCCTTCGAGGTCGATGTCGACCAGCGTGGTCAGGAACCGGCCGGCGAGGATGCGCGAGCGCAGTTCGCGATCGTCAACCGAGATGGTCAGCGGGGGCTGGTTGTTGCCATAGATCACTCCGGGCACTCTCCCGGCGCGACGCTCAGCCCGGGCGGCCCCCTTGCCGCTCTTCGGACGTGCGGTCGCCTTCAATTCCTTGACGGTCGCCATAACGTTAAGTCCTTGTTTTTGCAAAAGTTAATGGGCCGCAACGCGGCCCATGGCATACGCCGCAGCAAGCCTCCAGGGGTGCGGGGGCTGCGGACGTGGCGGGCTTTTACCCGGAAGACGCGGAAATGACAAGGAGAATGGGCTGCCGGGCGGAACCGGATCGCCCGGATGGACCGGCGGAGTTAGCCGCCGAGCTTGGCCTCCAGCGCCGCGATGCGCGCCTTCAGAGCCTCGTTCTCCTCACGCGCCAGGCGCGCCATGTCCTTGACCGCCTCGAACTCCTCGCGCTTGACCAGGTCCATGTCGCGCAGGAATTTTTCGGCCTGGGTGCGCATCACCGTGTCGAACTCACGCTTGACTCCCTGCGCGGCACCGGCGGCGTCGTTCATCAAGCGGCCGATCTCGTCGAAAAACCGGTTGTTGGTCTGGGTCATGTCGGTCTCCTGGCGGCTTTCGATGAACTCTGCGCGAACACGCCGGGAGACAATGGCAATCCGATGGGGCCGGTTCAAGGGCCGATCGGCGGTATCCTTGTCATGCCCCGGTTTCCTTGCAATCGTATTCAACGTCCCTGCATAAGAAGAATCACAAAAGGCGCTCGAGATGATCGACCAGCAGATCGCGATCCCCACCAAGGACGGTCACACCGCAACCTTCATCAGCCATCCCGAACGCGGCGGGCCGTTTCCGGTCGTCCTGTTCTACATGGACGCGCCGGCGATCCGCGAGGAGCTGCGCGACATGGCACGCCGGCTCGCGACATCGGGTTATTACGTCATGCTGCCGAACCTCTATTACCGTTCCGGCGTGATGGAGCTCGGCGCGCTGCCGGCCGATCCGAACGCTCCGGAACGCAAGCGCATGTTTGCGCTGATGGGATCGCTCACGATCCCCATGATCATGGACGACACGCGGGCGCTGCTGACCTATGCCGAGGGCCAGGCGGCCGCGAACACCAAACTGATCGGCACTGTCGGTTACTGCATGAGCGGCCGCTACGCGATCAACGCCGCCACGCATTTTCCCGATCGCGTCAAAGCCGCTGCCTCGGTCTACGGCACGCAACTCGCAACCGACCAGGACGACAGCCCGCATCTCGCGGCCGCCAAGACCAAGGCCGAACTCTACTTCGCCTGCGCCGAGACCGACATCTACGCACCGGCCGAGATCATCGAGCAGGTGAAGCAGGGCATGAGCGGCGCCAAAGCCGAAGTCGAGATCTATCCCGACACCCATCACGGCTTCGCCTTCCCCAAGCGTCCGGTCTATCACCGCGACGCCGCCGAGCGGCATTGGGAGCGTCTGCTGGCGCTCTATCGCCGCAATCTCGTCTAGACATAGAAGGCGCGATGCCCTTTCTGCTCATCGACTTTCCCGCCTTCAAGCCGATCGCGATCGAGATCGGTCCGTTCGCGATCCGCTGGTATGCGCTGGCTTATATCTGCGGCATCGTGTTCGGTTGGCTCTATGCGCGCTCGCTCCTGAAGAAAGAGCGGCTGTGGGGCGGCCCGGCGCCGATGTCGTTGGTGCAGATCGACGACTTCATTCTGTGGGTCACGCTCGGCATCATCCTCGGCGGCCGCACCGGCTATGTGCTGTTCTACAATCTGCCCTTCTTCATCGACCATCCCGCCGCGATCTTCAGGCTGTGGGAAGGCGGCATGTCCTTCCACGGCGGCTTCCTCGGCTGCGTCGTCGCGGTGATGTGGTTCGCCTATCGCAACCGCATCTCGATCCTGTCGCTCGGCGACATCACCACCGCCGTCGCCCCGGTCGGGCTGCTGCTCGGCCGCATCGCCAATTTCATCAATGGCGAATTGTGGGGCCGCACCGCCGGGCCGGAGCTGCCCTGGGCGATGATCTTCCCCAACGATCCCACCCAACTGCCGCGTCATCCGAGCCAGCTCTACGAGGCCGGCATGGAGGGCATTTTGCTGTTCACGGTGCTCGCGATCATGATCCGCTTCGGCGCCCTGAAGCGGCTGGGCATGATCCTCGGCGCGTTCATCCTGATCTATGGTCTGAGCCGGATCGCCGGCGAGCATTTCCGTGAACCGGACGTCCAGCTCGGCTTCCTCTGGGGCGGATTAACCATGGGCATGCTGTTGTCGATTCCGATGCTTATTGTGGGCGGCATACTTATTGTATTGGCAGTGAGGCGCGGTGCGCCCGAGCCCGCAAGGGCTATTCGTTAATTCCTTTTGAGAAGATAGGCCGTGACCGACCAGCCGTTACTCGACGAGATCAAGGCGCTGATCAAATCCTCAGGCCCCATGCCGGTCTGGCGGTACATGGAACTGTGCCTGATGCATCCGCGCTATGGCTATTACGTCTCGCGCGATCCGTTGGGACGAGAAGGCGACTTCACCACCGCGCCCGAGGTCAGCCAGATGTTCGGCGAGCTGTTGGGCCTATGGACCGCCTCGGTGTGGAAGCAGATGGGCTCGCCGCAATTCCTGCGGCTGATCGAGCTCGGTCCTGGCCGCGGCACCATGATGGCCGATGCGCTGCGTGCGCTCCGCGTGCTGCCGCCGCTCTACCAGGCGCTCCACATCCACATGGTCGAGGTCAATCCGGTCCTGCGCGAGCGGCAGAGTGCGACGCTGTCGGGCGTGCGCAACATTGCCTGGCACGACAGCATCGACGACGTGCCGGACGGACCGAGCATCATCCTCGCCAACGAATATTTCGACGTGCTGCCGATCCACCAGATGGTCCGTCACGAGAACGGCTGGCACGAGCGCGTGATCGAGGTGGACGCCAACGGAAAACTTCAATTCGGCGCGGCGGCCGAGCCGACCCCACGCTTCGAGGTGCTGCTGCCGCCTCTGGTGCGCGCCGCGCCCGTCGGGGCCGTGTTCGAGTGGCGGCCCGATGCCGAGATTATGAAGCTCGCCAGCCGCGTGCGCGACCAGGACGGCGCGGCGCTGATCATCGATTACGGCCATCTGCGCAGCGATGCCGGCGACACCTTCCAGGCGATCGCGCGCCACACCTTCACCGATCCCCTGAAGGCGCCGGGCCAAGCCGACGTCACGGCCCATGTCGACTTCCAGGCGCTCGCGCGCGGGGCGGAGGACGTGGGCGCCCGCGTGCACGGGCCGGTGACGCAGGGCGATTTCCTCAAGCGCGTCGGCATCGAGACCCGTGCCGCCGCCTTGATGCAGAAGGCGGCGCCCGACGTTGCCACCGACATTTCGATCGCGCTCAAGCGCCTGACTGAAACCGGGCGCAGCGGCATGGGTTCGATGTTCAAGGTGCTCGGCATCTCTGAGCCGCGCTTGACGGGCCTTGCGGGACTGAGCGATCTCGAACGCGCCGGAGACCATTCATGACGCTTGCCTCCTCGCTGCTCTCAGCGGTGCCCGGCCTGCGCCACGCCTTCTTCACCCGCGAGGGCGGCGTCTCGGGCGGCATCTATTCCGCGCTTAACGGCGGGCTCGGCTCCAACGACGATCAGGCCCTTGTCGCGGAGAACCGCCGCCGCATGGCCGAGCATGTCGGCGTCGCGCCGGAACGCTTTCTCAGCCTGCACCAGATCCATTCGCCCGACGTGCTAGTGGCCGACGCTCCGTGGCCGAGCGGGCCGCGACCGAAGGGCGATGCGCTGGTGACGAAGGTGCCCGGCATCGCGCTCGGCGTCTCCACCGCCGACTGCGGGCCCGTGCTGTTCGTCGACCCCAATGCGGGCGTGATCGGCGGCGCGCATGCCGGCTGGAAGGGCGCGCTCACCGGCGTGCTGGAGCAGACCATTTCAGCGATGGAAAAACTCGGCGCCTCGCGCAGCGGCATCATCGCCGCGATCGGCCCGCTGATCCGCCAGGACAGTTATGAAGTCGGCAACGAGTTCGTGGCGCGCTTCATCGAGGCGGATGCGGACAACACGATGTTTTTCATCCCGTCGGTGCGCGAGGGACACGCGATGTTCGACCTCGCCGGCTTCATCCGCAAGCGTCTGGAAGCCGCGGGCATCCTGATGATCGACGATCTCGGTCTGGACACCTACGCCGACGAACGCTTCTTCAGCTACCGCCGCTCGGTGCATCGCAAGGAGCCGGATTACGGCCGCCACGTTCACGCGATCGCACTCGAAGCGTGAACACAAAGGCAACCCCGTGTCATTCCGGGGCTATGCCTGCGCGCGATGACAGTGGGCTGTGGCGCCCCCGCCCTAGACGTTAATGCGTTTTAACGATATCGCTGCCCTCCATAATGAGGGACGCGTCATTCATCTTGCGCCGCGCAGGTTCGCGCGTGCTGGCGGTCATGCTGCTGACGGCTGCGACCGCGCTTGGCGGCTGTGCCGGTGGCGGTGGTGCCGCAAACTCCTACGCCATGGCGCCGAGCGCCGGCTCCGGGGCGACAGTCGCGTTCGAATCGATCGACGGGCCGCCGCCGCAAGTGTTCGACCGCATGGTCGGCGTGCTCGACACCGAATCCAAGCTGCGCAGCCTGTCCGTGGTCTCCCGCGAGGGGACGGCTGCCTACCGCGTGCGCAGCTACCTCTCCGCTCAGATCGTGCGCGGCAAGACCGTGATCGCCTGGGTCTGGGACGTCTACGACGCCAACCAGCAGCGGGCGCTGCGCCTTTCCGGCGAGGAACCTACGGCGGCCAAGGGCGGCCGCGACGCTGCCCGGGATCCTTGGGGAGCTGCCGACGATCTCGTGCTGCGGAAGATCGCCCAGGCCGGATTCAGCGGACTTTCCAACATGATCAACGGTACGCCGGATGCGCCGGGCTCGGCTCCCGGCTTGCGCGGGGCGGCTGTGGCGAGCGTGATCCCGGAGGCTCCGGCGGCCGGGATGCCGGCCTCGGCGCTGGGCTATGCCGAGCGATAACCCCCGCGAAACCACGGCCCCAACTTCCGGCCAAACCGTTGGCCCGACTCGGGATTTCGCAGGGAAAACGTAGCGTCCCGGGTTGCCATTGCAGCCCCCGGCCTGATATTTCCTCGCCCGTCGTAACCGTGCTTCCAGTGGGTATTGTTTGATGTTGAACATCGTGTCCAGCAAAGCGCGGGAGGAAGCGTCCATGTCGGCCAAGAACGGCTCCATCAAGCTCGTCGCCGGCAACTCCAACCCGGCTCTCGCACAGGCCATCGCGCAAGGTCTCGACCTGCCGCTGACCAAGGCGGTGGTACGGCGCTTCGCCGACATGGAGATCTTCGTCGAGATCCAGGAGAACGTGCGCGGCTCGGATGCCTTCGTCATCCAGTCGACCTCGTTCCCGGCGAACGACCATCTGATGGAATTGCTGATCATCACCGACGCACTGCGCCGCTCCTCGGCGCGCCGCATCACTGCGGTGCTGCCCTATTTCGGCTACGCCCGGCAGGACCGCAAATCGGGTTCGCGCACGCCGATCTCGGCTAAACTCGTCGCCAATTTGATCACGCAGGCCGGCGTCGACCGCGTCATGACGCTCGACCTGCATGCCGGCCAGATCCAGGGCTTCTTCGACATCCCCACCGACAACCTCTACGCGGCGCCGCTGATGGTGCGCGACATCAAGGACAAGTTCGACCTCTCCAGGACGATGGTGATCTCGCCGGACGTCGGCGGCGTGGCCCGCGCACGCGGTCTCGCCAAGCGCATCAACACACCGCTTGCGATCGTCGACAAGCGCCGCGAGAGGGCGGGTGAATCCGAGGTCATGAACGTGATCGGCGACGTCGCCGGCTACACCTGCATCCTGATCGACGACATCGTGGACTCCGGCGGCACGCTGGTGAACGCGGCCGACGCGCTGATCGCCAAGGGCGCCAAGGACGTCTACGCCTACATCACCCACGGCGTGCTCTCCGGCGGCGCGGCCGCCCGGATCACGAACTCCAGGCTGAAGGAACTGGTGATCACCGATTCGATCCTGCCGACCGAGGCGGTGAGCAAGGCCCCGAACATCCGCACGCTGCCGATCGCCAGCTTGATCTCGGACGCGATCGCGCGCACCGCCGCGGAAGAGTCGGTGTCGAGCCTGTTCGACTGAGCACGCTGACCTCGTAGGGTGGGTTAGCCCTGCGGACTGCGCGAAGCGCAGACCGCTCGGCGTAACCCACCACTTCTACCCCCGCGGAAAGTAAGAGGCGGGTTACGGCTGCGCCTAACCCACCCTACGGCTCCCTCACGCGCCGCCGCTCCCCATTGTTGCCAACGACCGCCCATGACATCATCCGAATCCCGAGTCATCTCTGCCCTCTGGATGCCCGATGCCACGCCGGAAATTTGCCTGGGAGAAGCTGGCGGATGACGAGTTGCTCAAGCAACGCCTCTCCAGCCTGAGGGTTACGGTCGAAGGCACCTGGCTCGAGGATTGCGTCAGCACGCTGTACGAGGAGCTCGAGGAGCGCGGCATCCGGCTGCGGCCGCACACCTGGATGTCGAGCGAATGGTTCAGCCCGGGCGGCGTTCCCGGCATCGCCATTCCGTTCTATCTCGCTCATCCCCGCCTGATGAAGCTCGAGAAGAAGATGATGTTCGACGTCGAGGGCGGAACCTGGCGCGAATGCATGGCCATCCTCCGTCACGAAGCGGGCCACGCCATACAGCACGGCTACCAGTTGCAGCGCCGCCGGCGCTGGCAGCAACTGTTCGGCCCGTCGTCGAAACATTATCCGCGCTATTACCGGCCCAATCCGGCGAGCCGGCGCTATGTCCAGCATCTGCGGCTCTGGTACGCGCAGAGCCATCCGGACGAGGATTTCGCCGAGACGTTTGCGGTGTGGCTACGGCCCCGTTCGAACTGGCGGACGCGATACGCTGGTTGGCCGGCACTGAAGAAGCTCGAATATGTCGACGAGCTGATGGGCGAGATCGCGGGCAAGCGGCCGCCGATCACGACGCGGGAGCGTGTCGATCCGCTGGGTCGGCTCAGCCAAACGCTCGAAGAGCACTACAAGAAGAAGCAGGCGTTCTACGCCTTCACGCCTCCCAAGACCTACGACCGCGATCTCTCCCGGCTGTTTTCGGCCGATCCGCGGCATCACCGCTCAAAGCCGGCTTCGACCCTGATCAGGCGCCACCGCTCCCAGATCAGGCAATTGGTCGCGCGATGGACCGGCGAGAATCAGCTTACGCTCGATGCCGTGCTTGACGAGATGATCTCCCGCTGCCGCGAGCTCGACCTGCGCGCCGTCGGTCCTGAACAGAAGCTCGTTCTCGACTTCATCGTCCTCGTGACCGCCAAGACGATGCACACGATGTTTGGCCCATCTCGACGAAAATGGATCGCGCTATGAGACGTCTGCGCATTCTGGTGCTCATGCATCCGGACTTCGTGCCGCCGGACTCCAGCGACGGGCACACCGCGCAGGAAATCAATGCGTGGAAAACCGAATACGACGTGGTGAGCACCTTGCGCGCAGCCGGCCATGAGGTTCGCCCGCTAGGCGCGCAGGAGGAAATCAAGCCGGTGCGCGAGGCGATCGAGGAGTTCAAGCCGCACGTGGTTTTCACGCTGCTGGAGGAATTCCACAACAACGTCGCCTTCGACCAGCACATCGCGAGCTATCTCGAGCTGATGAAGGTCCCTTATACCGGGTGCAATCCGCGCGGCCTGACCCTGGCCCGCGGCAAGGATCTGTCCAAGACGCTGGTGCATCACCGCCGGATCGCCGCGCCGGCCTTTGCCGTCTTCCCGATGCGCCGCAAGGTGAAACGCCCGACGCGTCTTGCGCTGCCGCTGATCGTCAAGAGCCTGAACATGGATGGCTCGTTCGGCATCTCGCAAGCATCGATCGTCGACACCGACGAGAAGCTGGCCGAGCGGGTCGCCTTCATCCACGAACGGGTCGAATCCGCCGCCATCGCCGAGCAGTTCATCGAAGGACGAGAGCTTTACGTCGGCGTGCTCGGCAACAACCGCTTACGAGTCCTGCCGGTCTGGGAGTTGAAATTCGGCAGCATGGGCGGCCGCTCGTCACGGCACATCGCCACGGAGAAAGCCAAGCACGACACCGACTATCAGGAGAAGGTCGGCATCGTCGACGGGCCTGCGAAGGATCTGGCGCCGGAAGTGACCGCCAGGATCCAGCGGGCCGCGAAACGCATCTACCGGGTGCTTGGCCTCGACGGCTACGCGCGTATCGATTTTCGTCTCACCGCCGACGGCACGCCGTATTTCATCGAAGCCAATCCAAATCCCGAGATCGCCAAGAGCCAGGAATTCGCCACGGCCGCTCTACATGACGGGCTGAAATATCCGGCTCTCCTGCAGCGCATCCTGGCGCTCGGAATCAGCCGCGCCAAAGCGGGCGTGTCATTGGGGTGATGACGGCTGCGATCACCCCTCATCCTTCGGGACGCGCTTCGCGCCCCTCGGGATGAGGGATGGTCGTTGCGCGGCGTTACACGATTCCCGCGGCGACCTGGCCGCGCAGGCGTTCGAGCCCGAGCAATGTCTCCGCACAGGCGGCCGCCACTTCGACGCCCTTGATCGCAAAATGCCTGCGGAAGAAATCGTAGTGCACCTCGGTCTCGTGGAATTGCTGCGGCGTCAGCACCGCGGAGAACACGGGCACCTCGGTACGCAGCTGCACGTCCATCAACGCCTTGATCACGGTGTCGGCGACGAATTCATGGCGGTAGATGCCGCCGTCGACGACGAGGCCGGCCGCGACGATCGCGGTGTAGCGCCGCGTCTTGGCGAGGATCTGCGCATGCAGCGGGATCTCGAACGAGCCCGGCACCTCGAACACGTCGACATGATTGAGGTGGCGCGCTTCTGCCTCCTTCACGAAGGCGATACGGGCCTCCTCGACCACGTCGCGGTGCCAGCAGGCCTGCACGAAGGCCACCCGCTGCGGTTTCGCGAAGCGCGGGTGGTCGGGCGCCGGGTCCTGTGGAACCGGCGGTGGCGTTTGGGTTGGTTGGGAGGTTTCGGCTTGGGGATCTTGCAACATCTGATTCATGGCTTTCCTCAGTTAAGGACCAGAATCAGGGCACACGGAACGACAAACAGCCGCATCCTGCGATGCGTCTGCCACCGACCGTTCTCTTTCATCCGGACTTTAACCGTCGGCTTCGGAGTTGCACCGAATCTGCTGACCCTTCCCCGCAGCAACAGGCTTTGAGGAAGGCGCTCGCGGGCTTGGGCCTTACGGCCCTTACCGCCGGTGGGGACTTTCACCCCGCCCTGAGAACATCGGCCGTCCGGAATGAACGGCCTGACCGAAATATGACGCCGGTTCGGGGCCGCGGCAAGCGGGTTCCGCATGGGAAAATCGCATGGTCCCATACCGCGAAGGCGGTCCAGGGGGCACGCCGCGGAATTAACGATCGGGGGCGGCCGCCGAATCCGATTCCGATTTGTTCTTCCCGTTAATAATTGTGGCCGAGATGAGCTGTGGACGAACGAGTCCTGACTTGTGGACGGACTCGGCAGCCAGTTGCGCAGATTCCGCAAATCACATCAGTTGATCCGCGACAAGCCCGCGCTGATCCGAACGGATCGCCTTAGCAAATTTAAGGGAGCGCGCGCCGGACCAACCGCGTGCGTATCAAAGACAACAAAAAGGCAAGAGGTCGAGACGGCATGTCCCTGCTCGAAGGCACTATCGATTCCAAAAACCATCCGCTCGCGGTGGTCGAGGATATCGCTGCCAGCAATAACTGGCCGTTCGAACGCTCCGGCGAAGACGAACTCACGATTGTCTCCAAGGGACAATGGACCGACTACCAGATCTCCTTCACCTGGATGGGCGAGATCGAGGCGCTGCATCTGGCCTGCGCATTCGACATGAAGATTCCGGTTGCGCGGCGATCTGAGGTCCAGCGGCTCGTCGCCGCGGTCAACGAGCAGCTGTGGGTCGGGCACTTCGACCTGTGGACCACCACCGGCATGATCATGCACCGGCAGGCCCTGGTGCTGCCGGGCGGGCTCATCGCTTCCACCGGCCAGTGCGAAGCCATGCTCGCCGGCGCCATCCACGCCTGCGAACGCTATTTCCCGGCGTTCCAGTTCGTGGTGTGGGCCGGCAAGTCCACGGCGGAAGCCATGGACGCGGCCATGTTCGACACGGTGGGCGAGGCTTAAGCGCGCTCTCCTGAGGCGGCGAGCGAGCCCAGCTTTCTCCATCGTCGTCCTGGCGAAAGCCAGGACCCATACCGCGAGGTCTCTCCGTGTCTCGCGATGCTTGTTGCCCTGCCATCCTTCCACTAGAACCAGCCGTGGTAATGGGTCCTGGCTCCCCGTGCGCAATCGCGCACTAGGCCAGGACGACGGCGGTGGCGACAGCGATGGCGAACAGCACTCTCCAAAACATCACCGGCACCATCCTGCTCGCCGGCGCCGGCAAGATGGGCGGCGCGATGCTGACCGGATGGCTTTCGGGCGGGCTCGATCCGCGCCGCGTCGCGGTGATTGATCCTCACATCTCGGCCGAGATCACCGCACTTGCCGCCAAGGGGATTGCGATCAATCCCGACGTGACGACGGCGGGCCAGGTCGAGACGCTGATCGTCGCGGTGAAGCCGCAAATGTTCCGCGAGGCCGGCGCCAAGCTGAAGCCATTCGTCTCCGACAAGACCGCGGTGGTGTCGATCATGGCGGGAACCACGATCGCCTCCCTCGAGGAGGTCTGCGGCGGCGCGGTGGTGCGCGCGATGCCGAACACACCGGCCGCGATCGGTCGCGGCATCACGGTGGCTGTCGCCGCGAACAATGTCAGCGCACAGCAACGCGCGGTGGCCGATGCGCTGCTACGCGCCACCGGCTCGGTCGAATGGGTCGACGATGAGAGCCTGATGGACGCGGTGACCGCGGTGTCCGGCTCGGGCCCGGCCTATGTGTTTCTGCTGGCCGAAGAGCTCGCGCGCGCCGGTGTCGAGGCGGGATTGCCCGAGGCGCTCGCGACAAAACTCGCGCGCGAAACCGTCGCCGGCTCCGGTGAACTTCTCCACCAGTCGGAGCTTGCCTCCGGCACGCTGCGCCAGAACGTCACCTCGCCCGGCGGCACCACGGCTGCGGCACTCGGCGTGCTGATGGGCGAGCCCGGCCTGCGCGATCTGATGATCCGTGCGATCGCGGCGGCGACGAAACGGTCGAAGGAATTGGCGAAGTAAGGAAGCTATCCCCTCATGGTGAGGAGGCGCGAAGCGCCGTCTCGAACCATGCAGGCCCGGCTCTCGCCTGTGGCGATCCTTCGAGACGACCGCGGCGCGGTCTCCTCAGGATGAGGGCGGAGCAAGCGGCTCCTAGCTCGTCCCCAGCCGCTTGTTGAACATCGCGACATTAATGAGCCCGCGCGCGTGGCGGCCTTCGCCGAGTTTTCGCGAGCCCTCGAAGGCCTCGACCTCGAAGCGGATGACGCGGCGCTCGACCGCGACCACCTTCGCGGTAGTCCGCACCGTCGCACCGACGAGAGCTGCTGCAAGATGGCGGATGTCGACCTCGGTGCCGACGGTGACCCAGCCGGGCTGAAGGACGCTACGGATCGCATCGCCCGACGTCATCTCCATTTCCAGAATCATCATCGGCGTCGCATAGACCATCGGCATGCCGGGCACGAAATGCCCGACCGTGCGCTCCACCGGCACCACCAGCGTGCGCTCGGCGCTCATGCCGGCCTTGATGAAGTCGCGTGCGTCCATGGATCCCGCCCGTCGTTCCGGGGCGCGCGAAGCGCGAACCCGGAATCCAGAGATTGTCGATCGAGATTCCGGGGTCAGCCCTCACGGCTGCCCCGGAATGACGCTAACGCGTCACTTCTTCGCAGCCGCCGCGCGCTCCACGAACGTCTTGCCGCCCTTCATCTTATGGGCAAGCGGGGCTTCGTTGATCTGGATGACGACCGCGTCGGCATCGACGCCGAGATTCTTCACCAGCGCCTGGGTGATGTCGCGCATCATGCCGGCCTTCTGCTCGTCGGTGCGGCCCACGGCCATGCTGACAGTGATCTCAGGCATTTTTCTCTCCCTATGCTGTCGTCATGGCCGGGCTTGTCCCGGCCATCCACGTTCTCTTCCATCAAACAAGGCGTGGATGCTCGGGACAAGCCCGGGCATGACGCCTGCCGGCATAGCTATCCCCACTTTACGTCATGGCGCGCCAACACCTCGCGCACTTTGGCGACGAGGTCGGCCTCGCTGCACGAGAACTGCGCCGGGCGGCTCTCCCGCCATTCCTGGTTGGAAGCGATCGCGGCCGCCGCCTTCGCGCCCTCGATCAGATCCTTGATCTGCACCTCGCCATGCGCTTTTTCATCGGAGCCCTGGATGATGACGCAGGGCGCATTGCGGCGGTCGGCATATTTGAGCTGGTTGCCCATGTTCTTGGGATTGCCGAGATAGAGTTCGGCGCGGATGCCGGCGGTTCGCAACGATGCGACCATCTTCTGGTAGTCGGCGACGCGCTCGCGCTCGAACACGGTGACAACGACGGGGCCGAACTCTGGCTTCGTGTCGAGCTTGCCAAGCAGCGTCAGCGCGGCCTGAAGCCTGGACACGCCGATCGAGAATCCGGTCGCCGGCACCGGCTCGCCGCGGAAGCGCGAGACCAGACCATCATAGCGGCCACCACCGCCGACCGAGCCAAACCGGACCGGACGGCCTTTGTCGTCCTTGGTCTCGAGCAGCAGTTCGACCTCGTAGACGGGGCCGGTGTAATATTCGAGGCCGCGCACGACGGAGGGGTCGATACGGATGCGGTCTGCGCCGTATCCCGAAGCCGTCACCAGTTTGGCGATTTCTTCCAGCTCGCTCACGCCGGCCTGACCGACTTCGCTCTTGGCGAGATAGGTTTCCGCCGCGGCGATCGCCTCTTTCCAGTCGTCGTGCGGTTTGGTGATGGCGAGAACGACGTCAGCTTCCGACGCGCTCAAATTGGCGCCCTTCGTGAAGTCGCCCTTGCCTTCTTCGCCGCCATCCCATCTGCCGGGACCGAGCAGCTTGCGAACTTCCTCGGCGGGAAACTTGTCGAGCTTATCGATCGCGCGCAACACGGTCAGTCTGCGTGCTGCGTTCTCTTCGCCACCGAGCCCGATTGCTTCCAGAACGCCGTCAAGCACCTTGCGATTGTTCACCCTCACGACATACGAGCCGCGCGCAACGCCCAGCGCCTCCATCGTGTCGGCCGCCATCATGCAGATCTCGGCATCGGCCGCCGGTGTTGCCGAGCCCACCGTGTCCGCGTCGAACTGCATGAACTGGCGGAATCGGCCGGGGCCGGGCTTCTCGTTGCGGAAGACGTAACCGACGCGATAGCTGCGATAGGGCAATACAAGACCGTCGGTACCGTAGCGCTCGCCAACGTAGCGCGCGAGCGGCGCGGTCAGGTCGTAGCGCAAGCTGATCCACTGCTCGTCGTCGTCCTGGAACGAGAACACGCCCTCGTTCGGACGATCCTGGTCGGGCAGGAACTTGCCGAGCGCATCGGTGTATTCCATCGCCGGCGTTTCCACGGGCTCGAACCCGTAGAGCTCGTAGACGGTCCGGATCTTCTCCACCATCTCCCGCGTCGCCCGGATCGCGGCGGGATCGCGATCCTCGAGCCCGCGCGGCAGGCGCGCCTTCAGTTTCTGGGGTTTTTTGGATTTTTCGGCCATGCGCGGCATTTACCAGCCGACGCGCGAGGCGGCAACTGCCGGGTAGGCTCTTACGGCTGCTCCATCCGCGCCCGGAGCGCGTCGGCATCCGCTTTCGGCAGCGACTTCAGCGTTGGCTTGATGGTTTCGCCGCCGACGATCTTGCCGTTGCGCATGAACATCCAGTCCGAGATGTCGGCTTCAGTGAATTCGACCTTGTCGCCTGCCCGCTTGCCGGGCAGATCGCGTGGCTCGTTGGCGAAGAGGCCGGAATAGGCCCCGTTGGGTATCTTCTTCACCTCGGCCATCCAGATGTGCTCACCGCCTTTGCGGGTCGAAAAGTGCACCTTCAGGGCATGCCCTGTCTCCGACGGCTTCGGCGCCTCATAGGAGGCCCAGAATGTCGGCAGCGTGCCGCGGGCGCGCGCGATCGCGGTGTTCATCTCCGGATCGGTGGTGCGCACGTCGACAACGGGCGAACGTCCCTCAGCGGAGACATCCGGCTGGGGGCCGATGGTCAGAATGCCAAAGACGGTGACGCCGGTGATCGCGGCGAGAACGACCCATTTCAGGGGTTGGGGAAGAGTGGATGCCATGATCGCGATGTCCAGATGACTCGATGTTCGAGTATTCGAGGTCTCGGACTTTGTCGCACGATCATCGTGTCGCGTTCATGGCGCCTCTCTCTCCCCGCGCGCGGGGAGAGAGAGGGCAAAAATCAAGACAGATTGCGGATCCAGTTGTGCGGATCGTTGGTGCGGCCGTACTGGATGTCGACGAGTTGCTTGCGCAGGCCCATGGCGACCGGGCCCGCGGCGCCGCCGCTGATCTCGAAATCGCCGCTCACCGAGCGCACCGTGCCGATCGGCGAGATCACGGCGGCGGTGCCGCAGGCAAACGCTTCCTTCAGCTTGCCGCTTGCCGCATCCTTGCGCCACTGGTCGAGCGAGTACGGCTCCTCGCGCACGGTCTTGCCGGCATCTTTGGCCAGCGCGATGATGGAATCGCGGGTGATGCCGGGCAGGATGGTGCCGAGCGGCGGGGTCGAGAGCGAGCCGTCGTCGAACACGAAGAACACGTTCATGCCGCCGAGCTCTTCGATATAGCGGCGCTCGATCGCATCGAGGAACACGACCTGGTCGCAGCCGTGCTGGATCGCTTCGGCCTGGGCGCGCAGGCTCGCGGCATAGTTGCCGCCGCATTTGACGGCGCCGGTGCCGCCGACCGCGGCGCGCGTGTAATTCTCGGACACCCAGATCGAGACCGGCGCAGGGCCGCCCTTGAAGTAGGAGCCGACCGGCGAGGCGATCACCGCGAAAATGTATTCGGACGACGGCTTGACGCCGAGGAAGGTCTCGCTCGCGATCATGAAGGGGCGCAGGTAAAGGCTGCCCTCGCCGCCCGGCATCCAGGCGCGGTCGATGCGCACGATTTGCTCGACCGCCTCGATGAAGACGTCTTCGGGGAGCTGCGCCATCGCCATGCGGTCCGCCGAGTCCTTGAAGCGCCGTGCATTGGCGTCGGGGCGAAACAGGTTCACGCCGCCGTCGTCGCGCTTGTAGGCCTTGAGGCCTTCAAAAATTTCCTGGGCGTAGTGGAGGACGGCGCCGGCCGGATCGATCTGGAAATTGGCGCGGGCCTCGACACGCGCCTCGTACCAGCCGCCCTTGGCCTGGTTGTAGCGGACCACCGCCATGTGGTCGGTGAAGACGCGCCCGAAACCGGGATCGACCAGCTTGGCGACCCGATCCTTCTCGGGGGTCGGATTGGATGCGGGCTGGATGTCGAATTTCATGCTCATGTCCTTGCCTCCCGCTGCCGGTGGCGGTGCCGTTGTGGCACCCACCTGCCCTGATTTGGGCCCGGCTGGCTCGATTGGTTTCTGGCCGGACCGCCGCCAGCCTTGTTACGGCCGGTTTCCGTGGCCAGCATGTCACCGAGGACATGCTTTTGCGGAAGACGGAAGTCCAGTATGTTTTGCCGAAATGCCGTTCGACAATCGCACGGTAGATCTGCTCCGGCCGTCGCCGCCCGTCCGGCCCACTGCGGCGGCCTTGCTTCGATGCCCACCCGACGCGAAACGATCTAAAATTTCGTGCGGGCTGATCGTTTTGTAACATTGAGACCAAGATACGTCAATATGCCTGACATAAATTTCGCGACTCCTTCTCAAGACGCTGCCGGGCCGCGGCCGGCCGCAGACGACGGAGGCAATTTGCGCTGGGATATCATCGAACTGCTGTTCTTCGCTTATCGCGATTTCGTCGGCGATCCCGACCAGGAGCTGGAGGCGTTCGGCTTCGGCCGGGCCCATCACCGCGTCATGCACTTTGTCTATCGTTATCCCGGCCTCAAGGTCGCCGACCTCCTCGACGTCCTGCGTATCACCAAGCAATCGCTCGGCCGGGTGCTCAAGCAGCTCCTGGACGAGGGCTATATCGTGCAGAAGACCGGCGACAATGATCGCCGCCAACGCCTGCTGTTTGCGACACCGAAGGGCGAGGCGCTGGTGCAGAAGCTCGCCGGCCTGCAGACCACGCGCATCACCAAGGCACTCGCCGAGATGGCGCCGCAGGATGCCGAGACCGTCAAGCGCTTCCTGCGCGCGATGATCGACCGCGACGATCCGGACAAGGTGCTGGAGACGATCTTTGCCACCGTCAATCAGGACAAGGAGTGACCGTGCCGCTCGCTGCAACGCTCGCACGCCCGCCGGCACGCCCCGCCGACGATGCCCCGCATCTCCTGCTGGTCGACGACGACCGCCGCATCCGCGATCTGCTCTCGCGCTTCCTTGCCGGCGAAGGCTATCGCGTCTCGACCGCCGCGAGCGCCAGCGACGCCCGTTCCAAGCTTTTGGGCCTGCACTTCGACCTCTTGATCCTGGATGTCATGATGCCCGGCGAGACCGGCTTCGATCTCGCCCGTTTCATCCGGACCTCGTCCTCGGTGCCGATCGTGATGCTGACGGCGCGGCATGAAGCCGAAGCGCGCATCGAGGGCCTGCAGATCGGCGCCGACGATTACGTCGCGAAGCCGTTCGAGCCGCGCGAGCTTGCGCTGCGCATCAACAACATCCTCAAGCGCGCTGCGCCGCCGCCGCAGGCCGCTGCAGTGGAGAAGATCGCGTTTGGCCCGTACATCTACCACCTCGAGCGCGGCGAATTGCGCCAGGGCGAAGACGTCATTCACCTGACCGACCGCGAGCGCGAGATGCTGCGGATCCTGTCGGAGACACCGGGCGAGACCGTGCCGCGCAGCGCGCTGACCGGCAATGGCAGCGTCAACGAGCGCGCCGTCGACGTGCAGATCAACCGCCTCCGGCGCAAGATCGAAACCGATCCCGCCAATCCGCTGTTCCTCCAGGCCGTGCGCGGCATCGGCTACCGGCTGGTAGCCTCGCCATAAAACAGTAAAGCGCCACCGATGAGCACGATCGATACCGGCCTGACGCTTCTGAAGAGCGCCGCCGGCCGCGTCTCCGCCGCCAATGGCTGGATGGGCAACGCGTTCAAGGGCTGGATGCCGACCGGCCTTTATGCGCGTGCGCTGCTGATCATGATCGTGCCGATGGTGATCCTGCAATCGGTCGTCGCCTTCGTGTTCATGGAGCGGCACTGGAACACGGTGACACGCCGCCTGTCGGCCGCGGTGGTGCAGGACATCGCCGCGTTGATCGACGTCTACAAGGGCTATCCGCAAGACAAGGATCGCGACCAGATCCGCCGTATCGCGCAGCAGCGCCTCGGTCTCGTCGTCGATTTCCTCCCGGCCGGCGACATGCCGCCGCCGGGACCAAAGCCGTTCTTCTCGCTGCTCGACCAGACGCTGTCAGTGCAGCTCGGCCGCCAGATCGGGCGCTCCTTCTGGATCGATACGGTCGGCCGCTCCAACCTGGTCGAGATCCGGATTCAGCTCGACGACGCCGTGATGCGCGTGTTCGCACAGCGCAGCGCGGCTTATGCCTCGAACTCGGAGATCTTCCTGTTCTGGATGGTCGGCACGTCCTCGATCCTGCTGATCGTCGCGGTGCTATTCCTGCGCAACCAGATCAAGCCGATCCTGCGACTTGCCGACGCTGCCGAAAGTTTTGGCAAGGGCCGCGAGGCGCCGAATTTCCGTCCGCGCGGCGCGCGCGAGGTGCGGCGCGCGTCGGTCGCCTTCCTCGAAATGAAGTCGCGCATCGAGCGGACGATGGAGCAGCGCACCGCGATGCTCGCCGGCGTGAGCCACGATCTGCGCACGATCCTGACGCGGTTCAAGCTCGAGCTGGCGCTGATCGGCGACAGCCCCGAAATGGAGGGCATGCGCAAGGACGTCGACGAGATGTCGATGATGCTGGAGGACTATCTCGCGTTCGCCCGCGGCGATTCCGGCGAGCAGTCGCAGCCGACCGACATGGCGCAGGCGCTCGAGGAGCTGCGCAGCGACGCCGAACGCCACGGCCACATTGCGACCGTCGCGTTCAACGGGCTGCCCGTGGTCACGGTGAAGCCGGCCTCGTTCAAGCGCTGCCTCGCCAACCTCGTCACCAACGCCGCCCGCTACGGCAAGGCCATCGCCATCACCGGCCAGCGCGATCACCGTTATTTGACCGTGACAGTCGACGACGACGGCCCGGGTATTCCCGCGCACTTACGCGAAGAGGTGTTCAAGCCGTTCCTGCGGCTGGACAACGCCCGCAACCAGGACGAAGGCGGCACGGGTCTTGGTCTCGCGATCGCCCGCGACATCGCCCGTTCGCACGGCGGCGACATTACGCTTGGCGACAGTCCGATGGGCGGATTAAGGGCGAGCGTGCGGATACCGGTGTAGCTGCCTCTTCCCTTCTCCCCCTGTGGGAGAAGGTGGCGCGAAGCGCCGGATGAGGGGTGTCTCTCCGCGAATTCAAAAGCGAAAAGAGTCACGCGCGGAGACAGACCCCTCACCCGTCTCGCCGCTACGCGGCGAGCCACCCTCTCCCACAAGGGGCTTGTTGCGTAATCCGTCAATTGTGATTCTCTAAGGCAAAGCCTTGGAGGAATGACGATGGCGGTGAAGCAGACGGGGCAG
>NZ_JBEPQF010000057.1:0-28388 GCF_040547695.1 Bradyrhizobium sp. JR4.3
CCCGGTGCCTCTGTCCCGATGGTCGCACCATACGCTACGATCCTGAATATCGCAGCGGAACATCGGCACCGAGAAACTCTCATACCCGTTACCAACCCGATCGAGCGCCTCAACGGCGAGATCAAGCGGCGCACCGAGGTGGTCGGCATCTTCCCCAATGAGGACGCCATCGTTCGCCTCATCGGCGCGATCCTGCTCGAACAGAATGATGAATGGGCCGTCCAGCGCGCCCGTTACATGACACTGGAAACAATCGCGCCGTTGAGCGATGATCCGAGCGTCAGCCTCACGGCGATCGCCAGCTGACCAGCCCGGCTCTCGCCGGCGAACGCGGTGACCCGCCGCAGCTATACCACGCGAGGGGACACGATCGCGCGCCAAAACGGGCAATGGCTGCGATTCGCCCATCACTGACGCCCGAGTGAACGAATATCGCGCAGTTCGCCCCAACGAGGTGGGCGCCATGTGCTACTGACCTGCCCATAGTTGCCATCTGTTGCGCAGGACACCGTGATCGCCTGTGCTACCGCCTTGACCTCAGGTTTGTGAATGTCGAGCGGTCGACGGGACGGCCGAGGCGCCGAGTTGCCTCCTCCAACGCAAGGCGAATCACGGCCTAGGCCCCTCCTAACGCCTTGAAACTGCCAAGTCCCAATCGATGACCCTCGTCCTTCAGTTGGATCGCACCCACGCCGATCTCACGAGCAAGGCACGTCCGAGAAACCAGCGGCGTCTCCTTGTACCCATCGCCGCGTCTAAGAAACCTCTCCACTTCGCGCGCGGCTTCCCAACTTAGCAGATTGGCATCCGAGACATCCAACGGCGCGCGGTACCCAATGCCATGGTGTTGAGAAGCAACACGGTTTCGATTTCCAGGAACGCAGGAAGCATCGCGGCGGGGTGCATTTTTTACACTAGCGGCGAGGCCGGCGATGTCACGCCTTCTCTGTAATCCCCGACAATGCGGCGCGGCAATCAAGATGGTAGTCTTCCCATCCAGATTGTCGCGCTATACGATAAGTAGGAGCCCCGCTTCTCGATGAAGCCCGGCCCATCTGCGCCGGCCGGCGGTTGATGCCTGGTGTTGGAGCCCCGCCAGGGCCCCTCGCGGGCGTCCTTATCGCTTCCGCCGACCCTCCGACAGCCCTCGTGAGCCGGCCCTTCGCTTCCCGGGCCCAAGTCACGAAAATGAGCTGCGGAAAATAACCCGCTCGGAACGCTCTTGAGCTAGCCCCGCGCCGCCCAGAAATAACCGCCCGGCACAACGATCGGGAAGACGTGCATGCGGCAGTTAACTTGCGATCGGAAGCCGTCAACGTGACCGGCAGAACTGTGCGAGATCCACGAGGTTCGACTTCAACAACGTTCCATGTCGCCGGACAGCTCGCGAGCTGCCGATCGGATCAGAGATTACGCATGAATAGCGCGGTCCCCGTACGGCCCACCGCCTCTTCCTGTCGTCACATGCATTGTAAGCTGGCATTGTGCTTCGTTGTCCAACTCACCACACGCGACGAGATGATGTTGATAAGCCGGCCTCACTTTTGGTTACGGCAGACGGCGCCCGTAAGTGATTTGCGAGCCAAGGCTTCAGGGGCCTCCAAGCGGCGGAAACTCCCCAAATGGCGAAGCTTCCGGCCCTCCGCGGCATCAACCCTTGCGGAGGAACTGCGCAGATACAGCTTTTAGCCGCATGATATTTGCACATTCGAGCAGAAGTGTACGATTTCCGGCTTCAGGAAGACGTATATTTTCCGCGGGCGACGCCCGCGCGATTATGTGATCAAGGGGGTGCCTCCAATGGGGACCAGCGCGGAAGCGCATGATGTCCCGGAAGAGCGCACCTCTCCTGCCAGGCCAACGCCGTTGCACCGGCTGCTAGGCGGGGCTGGCTTCCTAAGCGCACGACCTTGCCTGGCAAGAGCTTCGATGCGCGGTGTGGGATTCGCGGGCCCTGCTTGGGATCAAGACTAGCGGCTCCCCAAAGACCTGCTGCGGCTACTGCTCGCACACAGCGCATCATATGACCGGTCCAAAGGTGACCCTCCGGAGGGATTGCGCCAAACTGCCATCAGGCTTGGCTTGGCGTCGGATCACACCTAGCTGGATCGGCATGGCCGAGATTCCTAGGACTGGACGGGAAAAGAGAATCACTTTGATGAGGCAAACTCGATCGAGCTTCGGTAACTGAGACCGATCTGAACCGGGAGGACTCGATATCCGTTGATCGTGTGTTGCTCGATGCGGCAGGCTTCCTCATCAACGAGCGCGTCGAGATTTACAATTTCGATAACGAGGCGCGATTTCAACCTACATCATTGAAGCGCCTCCAGGGTCCGGCGCCATCGACCTGACTGGTGCGACGGCCCGATTTGCAATGCCCGGTGATAAAATCAGTATCGTTGCATGTGCCTCATTTGATGAGGCAGAAGCGAAGCGTTTCAGACAGCGCGTGGTGCGGCTCGACCGGAATAATCGTATCTTGCTGGGCTGGAACGCGGGCTGCGAATGCTAGCCCCCTTTGCGCAATAAGGCGAGATACGGTTTCCTTTGAGATCGTTGGTTCAGTCGTGAGAGAACGGGTGAATTCGAGGCCGTCCGCCAAGAACGCCGATTTTGGGCGTGCTTTGGATGCCCGGGAGGAAAGCAGCGGGCCGCGCGGCCCGAGCCGTGCGCAGGAATCGATTTCGCATCCTACGATTACTTGGCGCTTGCGAGTGCGCCAAGGATGAGACGGGCCGTCTCCCGTGCGATAGAGGCCGGCACCCCAGTCGGGGCGGGCGGCCCGCGGCTCCGCTGTCGCTGTCCATGCCGCTCGCGGCCGAAGAGCACGGTCCTTCCGCCGTGCAGGCTTTCCTCTGGGGACTCCTGCCCGACAACGAACACGTGCTCGAACGATGAGCCCGAAGATTTCAGGTGTCCGCACGCAACGTGTTTGCTCTTATCTCTTACGTCGGCGAGGATTGCGCGGGTGCCATCAGTTCGTCACGCCTGATCGGCTGGACGCCTTGCGAAGCGGCGCCGAGGACAAGGTCGATTGGCTCGACGACACGGCGATCGCCAAACGCCTGCAAACCTTACGCGAGGATCACGCCGCATGGCGGTTGCCGCGTGACACCGGGCAATTCAGCCTTGCGGGCGCCCAACCCAAAACCGCCTTGCTTCTGCAAAAGGGCAAATGGGGAATTCCCCCTGGGCGCATTCCGACAACGCATATCCTCAAACCGCCGACCGGCCATTTTGATGGACACGCGGAAAATGAACATATCTGCCTCATACTTGCGCGCAATCTCGGTCTGCCCGTCGCCGACACGCAGGTGATAAATTTCGGAAAGGAAATCGCCGTCGTCATCGAGCGCTACGACCGGCAGTTCAGTGGGAACGAGATCGTCCGTGTCCACCAGGAAGATATCTGCCAAGCGCTCGGGATCCTGCCGACCAGAAAGTATCAAAACGATGGCGGACCAAGCCCTGCGGATGTGATCGAGCTTTTGCGCACCTACTCCACGGATCGTGTCGCCGACGTTGACTCGTTTGTCGAGGCGCTAGGCTTCAATTGGCTGATTGCGAGTACGGATGCTCATGCCAAGAATTATTCGCTGCTGCTGGCCGGAGACCCTCACGTACGGCTCGCGCCGCTCTACGATATCGCCAGCGTTCTTCCCTACGATGACGTCGATCTGCGGAAGATCAAGCTCGCGATGAAAATCGGCGGTGATTACAAGCTCAGCCAGATTGGTTTGCGCCGATTGGCAGAAGTTCGCGCGCGAAGCGCGCCTCGATCCTGACAAGGTGATCGCCGGACTGATTTCCATGGCCGAGCAGCTTCCGGACATTGTAGCCGGAAGCAAGCGCAGAAAGACGGATTGGACAATGCCATCATCGCGCGTCTCGCCGAGCTCCTGATCGCAAGAGCCGGGCAATGCGGTCGACTGCTCGGTGAAGCATAGTTTCCGGCGACGGCCGCCAGCAGCGACCATGCTGATCCCCGACGTGGTGCCGATCAGCATGATCGAGATGTCGTTGTCGCAGCCAATGATGATCATCATCGGCAGCACCAACATCAGTTATCGATGTCGACGTCGACGATGTCAGTGGGGGGGCTCGCGATCGTGACACGAGAGGTGATTGCCGACGTCGAGTTCATCGAAATCGACGGGCGCAAGAGAGTGATGGATGCAAGCGGTCACTACAGCCGCCCTGAACTGATCAGCCTCCTGATCGACCGGACACCTTCTTCGCACGTCGACGAACGGATTGTTCCTCACAGGGGCGCGGCTACAAGCGGCCTTCACCGTGAGGACCGTGTTGGGACGCCGCTTAGGCTTCAATGGCCTTCCCCCCGCGCTGGGCGGGCGACAGGGCGTGTCCCGGCTTCAACCCGAACGGCGGGATAGGGCTAACCATCCGAGAGCCGGATAGGCAAAGAGAAAGAGCTTGCAGCGGGGCCGTGTGGACACTCGCATGATCCACACCGATTCTCCATTGCAGACCTGCCCTGCTGCGGAGCCTCGCGAACCGCGAGGCTACAGCGCACGCAAGAGCTCCTGCGTCCTGCAAACACGAGCGCCCGTTTTCGGGCTAGGAATTCCATGGAGGACCGAGAAAGCCAGATCGTCGCCGAGCTGGTGCCCCCCGCTCGCGCGCTCGATGAACAATGCGGACCCAGCCGCGCGGCTCGAGCACTGGACCAAAGAATACGCAACGCCCTGTCGCAGAGCCGGGCTCCGGACGCCATCAACATTCATTACTGCCGCCGCGCGCTGCTCCGGAAGGTGCGCGCGCGCTCTCAGAACCGCAGTTTCAGGGCGATGTATCCAGGTCCATGCCGGACGGATGAAGCAATCAGTACTTTTCAGGTGCCGCGCACCGGAAAGTGCAGCACCTGTTGACAGGACTGGAGCAGATCGGTCCCGACACTCATCTGGCGGTCATTTGTCCGGCATGCTCGTCGGTCCATTTCGTGAATGTCTCCACCGGCAAGCTGCTCGGCGACCGCAGTGCTTCCGAGGGTGCGGTGAGGGCGGTCGCATCCGGCATGCTCACTCCGGATTGGGTGCGCATCCTTTCCGGTGTAGGTCGTGTATCGTCCTTGGAAGATTCAGCGCCCTGGAACCCCATGCGAGCGCTGATGCTTGCTGCCGCTGCAGACGTCGCAGTCGACCTCGCTGCCGGCGCTCTTCGTCAAGCCTCGCCAGCATCGGAGACGGTGCTAACGGCTGGCACGGTGCGGTGCAGCGGCAGCGTGCGTTGAAGGTTGCGGCTGGCCGGCGAATGTCCCTGCGGTTGAAGCGGCATGCGGTCTCGGCCCTTTTGTCGGGCATCATCGCAGGGCGATTCATCCGCTTCGACCGAACATCCAGACCACGCGCGCCCAAGCGCGGGCGGCGCTCAGTCGCAGAGAGAAGGAAGCTAGTATGCAGATTAGCGGTGAGCGCCGGAAGGAACAGAGCTCAAGTCGGAACGAAGCTGAGGCGGACGCGCAGGCGAGCCCAAGCGAAGCTCAGCGGACCAGAAAGATAACGATTCAAGTTTCGGAGAGCATTTTCCAGCGACTTGAAGTCGCGACTGACCGCCCAAGGATGGGCAAGAGCGCCGTCGTAGAGGTTGGGCGCTTCCTGGATCCCAATTCACCGGTGCGGCCTTCACCGGCGCGCTGGCGGGCGCAGGGATCAAGATCTCCATCGGCCGCGGTCGTTGGATGGACAACGTCTGCATCGAGCGGCTGTGGCGGTCTCTCAAGCATGAGGACATCTATCTCAAGGGCTAGGCCGACGGCCGCGAGGCCAAGGCAGGCATTGCAAACTGGATCGCCTTCTACAACGATCGTCGCCTTCATCAGGCACTCGGCTATCGCACGCCGATGGCGGTCTGGCGCGAACGGATGCAGGCCGCGAAGGCTGTGGACATGATGGACAACGCTCACGCGTTGACCACATGCCCACAGCAACAGCAGCAGACAGAGTCTCTGGCAGCGCGGTAGAAAAGGATCAGGAGCGGTCAGTTTCCAACTAACAAACCGGTTCAAGCGGTCCCGCTCCGCGGGGCTATTTCACTACCCTCAATCGCTGATCAAACTGCGTATTAATCTTGTGCTGCAGCTGGCTGCCCTCGTCTGGTTCATCGTCTCTTGGCTCAAAAAGTTGAATTGGAAATCTGAGGTCGCCCTCAAGCGCAGGTCGACGGGCCAAAGCAGGTCAGTTCACGTCGAGATCCGAGCGCCGAAATGGTCATCCTGGAAACCGATCAGGATGTGGAGTGGTGAACTCGGCCTTGCCGCTGTCTGACTTCCCGCCTCGTCGGTCTACAGGCGCGTCAAGAACGTCCGACCAACTGATTGCCTGAGAAGCTCCAAACGGCTGGTCGGATATTCGACACCCGTCGCAAGGACGACAGGAATGATACGAAAAACTGCGCAATATCAACGAGCACTGGCTGGCATGCGACTTGCTATTCGGCAGAGCCAGGTAAAGCGAGTTTGAGCAAATGACCAGTCTGACTGAGAGCGCAAGTCAAGTCGCTGCGGCGAATGTGCTGAGCGTCGGTTCGCGGGCCCCCTCGATCAAAGTTGAGGACTGGCTACGTGGCCAGCCGGTTACAAAGTTCGAGCCTGGGAAACTATACATCGTCGAATTTTGGGCGACGTGGTCCGGAACATGTATTGCCTCGATGGCGAATTTGGTGATGCTGCAAGGCAAATACAGGAACAATGGAGTTGAGGTGGTAAGCATCGCGGCTCACGAACAAGCTTTGACGGCAGATGAGGCGCGAGCCAGCCTGGACGTCTGGTTGACGAAGAACGTGCCGACTCTGAACTACGCGATCGCATTCGACTACGCGGGCGAAATGAACAAGCTTTGGATGGATCCCACTTTTTCTGTCGGGATTCCCACGTCATTCGTGGTCGACCGTGACGGCCGCTTGGCCTTTGTCGGCCATCCGACCCAACTCGATAACGTGTTACCCAAAGTTCTGAATGGCTCCTGGGCAATGAGCGAGGAAGCCAAAGCCCTCGATGCGGAGAGGATAAACACGGGCCGACGCAGAAAGCGCGAACCATCGCAGAAGCGAGCGCTGGTGGAGCCGATCTTTGCCAGACTTAAACCCGCCGTGAAGAGTAAGGATTGGGCGGCAGCCCTTTCTGCGGTTGAGGAGGCACTCGCTGCGATGCCGAACGAGGTCACCTTCCGCGGGCTTCAAGCGGAATTGTTGCTTCACAAGATACGCGACATGAGGGCCGGCCTGCCGGTATTGCGCCAATTGGTTCGCGACGCGATCGACAAGAAATCGGTGGTTTGGATGAGCGTGGCCATCCGCCAACTGTTCGACCCCGCGAAAGACTACTCCGGTTTCCCACATGCAGAGCGCTTTGCCATGGGCAAGGACCTCTCCGAACACATCCTGGCGGCGAATCCGCCTCAAGGCAGCGAGTGCGTGAAGTTCCTGTCGTACGGGGCGGTCGCTCAGTACTACTACGCGACCGGTAAGAGGGATCGCGCGATCGAATTGGTCGAGCTGGCACTGAAGTGGCTGGATGCAGCGCCTGCCTCGGATCTAGCGAAACGGGACGTCGTGGAGTGCTCTCTCCAGGCCTTGGCGAGCTACAGGAGTGAGAAGCTCTCTTACGAGGGGTGCTGTTCAGCCCCGCAAAACACGGCTCGCGAAAAACCGGAACCGAGATCGCCAAGGGAGGCAGCGTGAGCAATGCTGCTTGCCAACTTCTCGGCCGTGGTTTTGCGATCCAAATCGATGCCTCTTGGGAATGTCGGGGCATTCACATGAAGCGAGGACAGGAGGAGCGAGCCGGTGAACGCAGAGGCCGTACCACCACACGTTCTTTATGCCGAATGTTTCTCAAGGTTCGTCGCGCTCCGACGCGACAGAGGCGAGAGTGCCTGCCGAAGTGAAGAGTGTTTGCCGGCTGCTGGGTTGGCGTCCTATAGGATGCTGGATGGCATCTTCGAACAACCAAAAAAGATAGAATGGGTGGTGACGCTGATGCTTTCCAGCTCTCAAGGAAGCTTTCTCAACTTTCTATCGCTGCTCGCAGAAGCGATTCCGAACGTCATTTCGCGTCGACCACCAGCCGATTCAGGAGAGGTGCCAATCCGTGGCTGTGGACTGTGCTGTTCGAAGCCGTCAGCGTCCCCTGCGCCCCCAACCGAAGGAACACTGAGCGAAGCCGTACCTTCATTGACACCCCTCTTTGGTACCACGGCGCCGGGTCGAGCATGATGGACACTCACCGCCAGCGCCGCTCTGTCAAAGCCGCCGCCCTGTTCCAGCCCTCTGGCCCCTGGTACAAAGTTCTTTACATCCAGGTACTCATCGCGATCCTGATTGGCATTCTCGTTGGCTGGTTGTGGCCTGCTGTGGGGACGAGCAGCTGGGTCAAAGCGCTTGGTGACGGTTTCATCAAGCTGATCAAGATGGTGATCGCACCGATCATCTTCTGCACTGTTGTGTCCGGAATTGCGCATGTTCAGGATGCACGAAAGGTCGGCCGAGTCGGGGTCAAGGCGCTGCTCTACTTCGAAATCGTATCAACCTTCGCGCTCGTCCTGGGTCTCGTGATGGGCAATCTCGTTCAGGCCGGTCATGGGCTCGCTCCCAGGGCTGATGCCGCGGCGGTAGCCAATTACGTCAAAAGGGCGGAAGGGCAGAAGGCGGTCGATTTCCTCCTCAATATCATTCCTGATAGCGTGGTTGGCGCCCTGGCGCGAGGCGACGTGCTGCAGGTGCTGCTGTTTGCCATCCTATTCGGATTCTCGCTGATGGCGCTTGGCGAGCGGGGTGAGCGGATGCGCGGTCTGGTTGACGATGCTGCGCACGCGGTGTTTGGCGTCATTAGGATCGTGATGAAGGCCGCGCCGATCGGAGCGTTCGGTGCCATGGCCTACACCATCGGCGAATTCGGACCCTCCGCGCTCGGTAAACTCATCGGACTAGTTGCCCTGTTCTATGTGACAGCCGGGCTCTTCGTGATCATTGTGCTTGGCCTGATCGCGCGCTTGGTCGGCTTTTCTATCCTAAAGTTCATCGTCTACATTAAGGATGAGCTGCTGATCGTGCTCGGAACGTCGTCGTCCGAAAGCGCGCTGCCGCAGTTGATGGAAAAACTCGAACGGCTGGGCTGTTCCAAGCCGGTGGTGGGCCTAGTGGTGCCGACCGGATACTCTTTCAATTTGGATGGGACCAACATTTATATGACGTTGGCGACCTTGTTCATCGCACAGGCGCTCGGGGTCGATCTCAACTTCGGCCAGCAACTCACGATACTGGTGGTAGCAATGCTCACCTCGAAGGGCGCAAGCGGTGTCACCGGTGCCGGCTTCGTCACCCTGGCCGCAACGTTGACGGTGGTCAGTCCTGAGCTTGTCCCGGGCATTGCGATAGTATTCTCGATCGACAAGTTCATGAGCGAGGTGCGCGCGCTTACGAACATCATCGGGAACGGTATTGCCGCGGTATTTGTCTCCTGGTGGGAAGGCGAACTCGACCATGTCTCGCTACATGCGCAGCTCAAGTAGATGTGCGAGCTCAGCTCGGCCCTGCCGACGGCCAATACGTCGCGAACAGAATGACGCGGGCCAGCAAAATCGCAGTTCAATCCTGTCCGGGAGCGCCGGGTTGAGATTTCCAGACTTTGTTGCAACTGCGGACTATAAATCGCTCTTTGAACGCTTCCATTTTGCGTTGACAATTATCGCGCAATAGTGGCCCGGTCTGATTCTAGGGAAATTGTGCAGGTATCACTACGCTCACGGTCGTGTACCAGATCAGCCTTCCGCATTGTGTTTGTGCCAGCCCGCCAGCTGGTGTGGTTCGTTATCCCCGCTTTGAGCTTCCTCAAAAAGCGGGAGCTCAATCGTACCCGGATGAGGATCGACAGTGGTTCAGGGAGACGACGAATCCTGAGCAAACATCGCTCCGCGAGAGGCGTAAAAAGCGCATCGTCTCGCCCTCGACGGGTCGTGGCGTCAAGCTAGCTCTTTTCAAATGTTTCTTCTACGCTAGGCCACGAACGGCATATTCCCTTTGTTGCGGTCATCAGGTGCTGCCTATTATTGCCTCCCGATGAGGCTCCAAAGCGGCCTCAGCAGCTTGGGGCAATCGTGACGATCCATTCTTTTGATTTAGAAGCGAACTTGCGCGGCTACGTACAACGTGACTCCGGGTCGTCGGTCCATTCCTTCGGAAGATGCAGCACGCTGTCGATGAACGCATGACCATGACGCCGAACATACGTAGCGAAGAGTCCGATCTGGCAATTTGTAATCTTTGCCGAACCATTGTATTGTCGCGCAACTCCGCATCACGCTTTGCCCTGTTTGAGAAAGCTGGCCCCGTCGATCACCGGCACGTCATTGTCATCCGCCAAATGCTCGACGTAGTCGCGCACGATATCGCGCAGGGCCTCAGCGTCCCCATCCCTATGGCCCAGAATTGCCTGTTGCCGCCACGGGCCGGGATCGCCAGCCGCCTCCGCCCGCATGCAACCGGTGTTGCGCTGGTCATCCCCGAGCAGACCTTCCAGGAACAGGCCGGCATTCGTCGCACACGCTCTTGCGCAGAAAGCACGATAGAGGCAACTGTAATGATATAGCATGTGCACCCACCTACTCCACGGCGGAGATTATGCGGTCCAATTCAGTCGTCTGGCGCTCGAACAGGCCGCCGGGCTTGCCAGCGAGCGTGGCATGGGTGGCCCTGCTCGGCGATTTAGCCGCGGTCGAACACCAGGATGGAATCGAAGCTGCGCATCGTCGAGAGCCGTTGTGCGATCACGATCGAGGTGCGGTCTTTCATCAGCCGCTTGATCGTCTGCTGGATCAGCGCTTCAAAGTCCGAATCCAGGCTCGAGGTCGCTCGTCCAGGATCAGCAGCGGAGCATCGGTCAGGAAGGCGCGCGCCGGCGTCACGCGCTGGCGCTCGCCGACCAGCGTGCCGTAGCCCTTGGCGTAGGATGAAGTCGTGCGCATTCGTCAGCCGCGCCGCCTGCTCGATCGCCGCTAGGCTGGCGCCGGGGCCGGCCGTACGCGATGTTCTCGGCGAGCAAGCGGTGGAACAGGATCGGATCCTGCTGCACGATCGCGATCTGGCTCCAGAACGATTGCTGCGTGGCCATCGCGATCTCTCGCCCGTCGATCAGGATGCGACCGCCCGAGGCGCCGTAGAGCCGCTGCACCAGCTTGACGAAGGTGGCCTTGCTGGAGCCAGAGCGGCTGACGAGGCCGACCCGTTCGCCGGCGCGGATCGTTGCCAACAGCGCGTCATACAGCGGTGCCCGATGACTGGAGTAGTGGAACGTGACATCGTCGAACACGATCTCGCCGCGCTCGATCGCGATCGGCTGTGCGTCGCGCGCATCGGCAATCCGATCGACTCGTCATGGATCGCCACCAGCTCCTGCATGTCATTGACCTAGCGCTAGAGGTTGTTGATGTGCATGCCGACGTCGCGCAAGTACGCGTGAATGACGTAATAGCTCGTCAGCACATAGGTAACGTCGCCGGGCGAGGCGTAGGCGGCACCACAGCAGCACCGAACGACCGATCAGGGACGCGCGCAGGCATAGCAGGAGCGAGAGCTGTGCCATGGCGGTGTAGTTGTAGCGGAACCAGGTCCGCCGCACCCGCACGCGCCAGCGCTTGATGACGCGCCCAAGCCGCGCATCCTCGCGCGCTCCCGCGCCGAACGACTTCACCACCGCATTGCATGTCAGCGCATCCGCCAGCGGCAGGAGGTGTAAATGCGACGCACAATCGGAATGGATATCCACGAAACTTTCGGCGAGGTGGTTTTCTGGGAAAACGGCAGACTTCGACCGGCCGGTCGCGTCGATATGACCCGCACGGCACTGGAGGGCTTTGGCAAAACCTTCAACCGATAGACGAGGTGGTGATCGAAGCGACCGCCAACTGCATGGCGGTGTCAAGGGTGCTGTCGCCGTTCGTGAAGCAGGTTGTCATCGCCAACCCATTGCAGGTGAAGGCAATCGCGCATGCCCATGTGAAGACCGACAAGGTCGACGCGGGCACGCTGGCCAGCTTGTACGCGGCCGGCTATCTGCCGGAAATCTGGACGCCGGACGCGGCCACAGAACGGCTGCGCAGGCTGATCGCTCGGCGTTACCAGGTCGTGCGGCATCGGACCCGGATCAAGGACGAAGTGCATGCAATCCTTCACGCGCACCTGATCCCAAAATGTCCGCACGCCGATTTATTCAACGGTCGCGGCCGTGATTGGCTGGCGCACCAGCCGGCACCCGACGACGAACGGGATGCTATTGAGCGGCATGTGCGCCAGCTCGATCGGCTCGCCGAAGATCTCACGATCCTCGATCGGGAGATCGGCACAAACAGCCTGGACGACGGCTCGGTCAGGCGGCTGCTGACGATCACCGGCGCCAATTTGGCGGTGGCGGCCGGGTTGATGGCGGCAATTGGCGATATCACGCGTTCAAGAGCCCGCAGAATGATCAGCTACTTCGGGCTCAATCCGCGTGTGTACCAGTCGGGCCTCGGTGCCGCTCATGACGGCCGGATCAGCAAGGTCGGACGTAGCCACGCCCGGGCCATGCTGGTAGAAGCCGCCTGGGCTGCCGCCAAGACACCCGGACCGCTCCACGCTTTCTCCGTGCGCATCCGCGCCAGACGGGGCCATCAGGCTGCCGCTCTGCGGACAAAGTCCGTCGGCCAGCGGTGGAGCGGCTAGTCCCAGTAATGAAAGCTGGGCACCTTCGCCGTCGCAGGCGGCATTCGGTCATTGGAGCTTGAGAACTTTCTGGCATTTGGCTGTCGAAGTGGGTTAAGGACGCGGACACCTCGCACGCGGCGTGCTCGCCACAGCGAGGCGCAACCTGATCGGGTCGCTTGGAGTGAGACGCACGCACACGCGAGTTTGGTTGGTGTTCCACATTTGGGCCGGCGTCATGCGCTTGTTTGCGCCGCAGACGGACCCTCGCCGCGAAGGGCAAGTTTGCTGGCCGACCGATGCCGTGGCCAGAGAGGAGGAGATCGCAATGAGCGGCGCCGTGGACGGCTCGACCGTGTACCGGATCAAGCAGCGCGTCTCGAAGCCGAGCGGAAAGCGACCGTGCCCGTCGCAGCACGAGGTTAACGATGTCCATTATTCGCGATGCCGTGAGTCATTCTTAAGACAATGTATGGACCAACTCCGGCAGTGCCAAGTAGGCCACACTGATTTCGCGACGGCTCGACTTCCATCGCATTCGCAAGCACGCAAGATGACTGAACATGGTCGAGATCGATCGCCGTCGCGTCGTTCCACTCCCACCTTTTCGCGAGCGGTGGGATACTCGAACGTGACGGCGCGCCGGCTGGAAGTGATCACGGAGACGCGATCACGTTCGGCAACTGATTTGTGCCTTTGACGCGCGCAACCTGACGGTCGTTGACGACAGCGATCTTTTCGTCCGAACGGTTCTGTGCCGCACGGTCGCGAACACGCTTTCGATGGGGTTGGTCATGCGCAAGTGATCCCAATGCTCGGCCGGGAAGTCGTAGAAGGCCAGCAGCGCGTCGGTCCTTGGCCGGTCCCTGGCGAGGCATTCACCGCCCGGCCGTACTTGGCGCGGTATTTCTCGGCGAAGACGTCGATCGCCGCTTCGGCGGCCGCCCGGTTCGGCGCCCAGTAGACTTCGCGCAGGTCCTTCTTCATGTTGGCCTGCACCGAGGGCGGGACCTTGTCTAGGACGTTCACGTCTTGTGCACCCAGCAGCGCTGGTGCCGCGTGCCGGGAAAGACTTCGTCAAGCGCCTTCCAGAAGCCGAGCGCGCCGTCACCAACGGCGATTTCCGGGGCGACTTGCAACCGCGTTGCTTCACGTCGATCAAGAGCTCACGCCAGCTCTGCGTGCTCTCCCGGACGCCGATCTGAAGGCCAATCAGCTCCTTCTTGCCTTCCGGCGTCGCGCCGATCAGCACCAACATGCACTCGCCGTGGTCTTCCATGCGTGCCTGCAGGAAGACGCCATCGGCCCACGCATACACGTAGCGTCGCGCCGACAGATCGCGCTTTTGCCAGCGCTCATACTCGCCCTGCCACTCGGCCGTTAGCCGGGAGATGACCGCCGGCGACAGGTTCGGCGCGCCTTTACCCAGTAGGGCCGTCAGCGCCTCCTGGAAATCGCCCGTCGAGATGCCGCGCAGGTACAGCACCGGCAACAGCGCATCCAGACCCCTGGTCCGCCGCGCCCTCAGCGGCAAAATCGCCGAGCTGAAGCGGATCCGCTCGCCGCCATCGGCCGCTCCGCGGTCCCGAATCTTCGCCCGCGCGACGTCGACCGGTCCGAAGCCGGTAGCAATCGTTCGGGCCGGGCCGTAACCATGCCGCACGAGACGGGCGCGCCCGTCGTCAAGCTTCAAATCCTTCACCGTGGCAAGAAACGTCTCGAGTTCGATCTCCACGGCCTGCGCCGGAAGCTGCCGCGCAGCAACTCGCAGAATATTGGTCAGTGGATCGTCGATATCGTCAAGCTGACGAAGGGCAACAATATTGCTAGTCACGTTCATGGCGTATCGCTCTCCTTGAGAGGTTCTGGCAGGCTCGACACCCGCCACGATACGCCGCCTATCTCATTCCGTCATCACCCACTTTCCCGCCTAGCTCGCCTATGCCGGATGCTTACCTACCTGATTGTAACCACCCAGCAACTCCAGCGCTTCTGCGCGCCTCAGCAAATTGACAGCCAGTGCCAACGCTGTGCGCCAAGCGTTGGTTAGACAAGCGCCTGTTGTCTTAGAGTTTCACCAGCTCGTGCGGCTTAGCTCTCTGGGCCATTATGTTCGACGACGAATATTAGATTTTTGCGACGAAGGGAAAGCTCCATCTGCTGTCTCTCTGAGTGGCTCTAAGCAAAACCTAAAGGCGCCGGATCGCGATGCCTGCAGCCCGATAGCTGTCGCTATCGCGCTTACGGATCAGATCACGAACAGCTCGCGTGGAAGCTTTGTGAATGGTTCGCCGCCACCGTCAGTTACGCGGAAGGTTTCACCGATCACGTAACCGACATCTTCGTCGATCCAGTTTCCAAGCATGAGGTGAAAGGTCATATTCGGCTTTAGGACCGTCATATCACCCTCCTTTAGGCTCGCGGTCGGTTCTGTCCAATCGATACCGACAACGTAGCCACATCGCGAATCTTTCTCAAAGCCATGTTTTTTAAGGGTGGCATTGAAAGCTACTGCGACATCGCTGCAGGTCGCTCCGGTCTTGGCGGCGGCAAGTGCGGCCTCCAAACCGGCGACCTCTCCTTCATGCAGCCGCCGGATATGGTCTGACGGCTTGCCAAGGGAAAATGTGCGCATCAATGGGGAAGTATAGCCGTGTCGGACGCCACTAAGCTCGAGATTGATCTGTGACCCCAGTAAGAAGACGTCCTCAGTCCAGCGAATGTGACACGTAGAAATGCGCGGCGTAGCGCACAGATAAAAGCTCGCAACATCGGTACCAGGCTTACCGTTAGCGCCGCGTACCAACGTCGCAATGATCTCCGCGGCTGCATCTGGCTCGCGCACGCCTGCTCGAATAACGTCCTTGGCTCTGAGCATTCCGGCGTCGGAAATGGCGGCGGCCTCGCGCATCAGGGCGATTTCCAGATCCGACTTGAGACCTCGAATCCAGGTAACGGCGTTGGTGCAATCGACAATTCTCGCTTCGGCCGAACGAGACTTGAACTTCTCAACAGTCGAGGTCGATAAGAACTTCGCCTCGAGGCCGATCGCCTTGCGGCCCAAACCGACGTCCAAAATGAATTCAATGATCGCATCGTATCCATCCCGCTCAGGATTGGCGATAAGAGCCTCCGGGTAGCCGGCCACGTTGCCACGATCGATAAACATTTGATGAATTGCCGCTGGTCTGTCCATGCGGCGTGTAACGAAGCTCGGCTCCTCATCTGCGAGCGAGACGATCAAACCTTGAGGGACATACCCCGATTTTGATGTGTATCCGGAGAGATATGTGATGTTGGCTGGAGTCGTGACAACCAGGACTTCAACCTCTCTGCGCTTCATCTCCGATTTAACAGCAGTCAATCTTCTCAGATATTCAGAACGCGGGAACGGCTGCGAGGCTTTCGGCATTGCCATGATTTCAACTCCTTGCGTGACAGTAGTGGTGGTTCGGATAGCTTGTGGATCAGCCCCGTTATGCGCGCATCGCCTCCTTGTCGCCCGGGCAACTCAAGCATTGATGGTTCAAGGAATGTGCCAATCGTAATCCGTTTGAGGCCGCTGTGGTTGTGGCACGGATCGGACGTCGAGGTCGTTACGAGTTCAGTTGTGTTCCAAGCTTACCGAGTCCCTATCGGGTCGTCGACCCGAGGTGCGACTGTTGGCGTAGGCGGGCCAGACCGCCCGTTCGCTCGGAACAGAGATAGATCGGAGGCACGCAGCCGGAACAGAAGCCGACTTTTCGCTGGCGCTGCCTGCATGAGCTGACTTTTTGTCAGAACAGCGTCGGCTCACGATCGTACTGACGAGCCGCTGCAACCGGTCGACTTAGAACCATCATTGATAATAGGCTGTTCACCCTGTCAGTCGGAGAAATCGGCCTTTCGCTGACGATCCATGGTATGCTGCTAATGATGGCGTCCTGTTCGGGACCGGTAAGCAACCTGGCTCAGCTTGCCGAGCAGTTCGACGTCCACCTAAATCAGATCGCGGCGTAGAAGACGCAGCTGGAGGGTGGCGCTTCCGGAGTTTTTGGACTTCGCGGCGCTGCGCCGGCCACGCCTGCGATCGATGTGGAGTCGCTGCATGCCAAGATCGAGGAGCTGACGCTGGAGAACGATAGAACGTGGAATACGGGATCATCAACATCGGAATGATGCGGCCAGAAAGAGCGAGCCAAGTCCAGGAGATCCTGTGCCGTGTCGAGCTGCAGCACCTGGCCGAGCGCTACCCGCGAGAGCTTTCAGGCGGGCAGCAACAACGGGTCGCGCTAGCCCGAGCGCTTGCCTTTCAGCCAAAAGTGCTTCTGCTTGATGAACCATTCTCCAATCTTGATGCGCAGCTTCGGGGCCACCTTCGAGAGGACCTGCATAACCTGATCCGCAGCCTTGAAATGACCACGATCAAGACGAGGCCCTCCAGCGACTTGGCCGGTCGCGGAGTCCATAGGGGAATGCTCCCTCTTCGCGGGAGAATTTGTCGACCAGGATTTAGAACGCGCGACGGATTTACCTTGCCAACTTTTGGACGAGCAGGAAAGGCTATAGGTGTTATCAGGCCAGAGAATGTGAAGGATACCGCGGTACCCACCGCCCAGGCGACGATCGAAGAGAGCTTCGGCCCAGGCGATGCCCTCCATGTTTCGTTTGTCTTTCCAGGCCATTCGGCGACTACGGCGCGCCATTTAGCGTTGCCTCGATTGTACCCGTCTATAATTCGAATACGCTCAAGCAGCCGCTGGTCGCACTTGCGGACAGCGCGCGGCCCGACTGCAAGCACCGTTCCGCTCCAAAACGCTCGACCGCCCGAATCCTCATGTCAGCGACAATCAACACCCTACCTTGTTGGGTAGTACCTTGATCCTTGTTGATGATCTACGTTTAATCATCCACTCGGCAACACGCTATTACACAGGAAGGCTAAGGCGCAGCGAAGGTAAGCGTATGAAACCGGTGCGCCTCGTAAGATCGATTCGAAAGTAGGACGAAGCACTTTGTCCAAGGTAGCACTGCCAAGTTTTGGATAGGATTTCCATTCCTCAGTTGCGAGTCGGTGAGGCGGCTATCGCTTACGTGCGGGTCTATTTGAGCTTGGATGTGATTACAGATGGCTGAGTTTCACGCGCGGTTCGCTTCCCTGAAGTCCGAACAGTTGTTCTACGGTGCACCTGTAGGTATCCTGCAGCTTGAGCGAGCCCACTCGCCCGGTATTCGCCCCTACATTCCAGGCAGCGTTGGCAACGCCAGCACATGGAGTGTCCCTGTGCGGTACAAGACGCTGCCTGTCCTTCACAATGGCGCGGAAATGAGATTCGTCGTGATTCGCGCCGCGACTGAGCTCGTATGTGAGGGGGCGCAACTTATCACGTCCAACTGCGGCTTCATGATCCAATACCAGGAGCCCGTCCGGGCCGCAGTTGACGTGCCCGTGCTCCTATCAAGTCTTCTGCTTGCTCCCTTCCTCGAAAGCGTGCTTCCGCGCGGCAAGGTACTCGGCATCATTACAGCGAGCGCAGCTTCGCTGACCCCCGCCTTACTGGAAGCTGCTGGGCTCTCAGCTAAGTCCAAACGCGTGGTCGTCGTTGGACTCGAGAATGCTCCCGCATTCGCGGCCGCATTTCTCAACGCTCAAGGGGACTTGGATGTACGCGCCGTCGAGACCGAAACCGTCCAGACTGCGGTGGCTCTGCTTAACGACCGACCGGACATTGGGATGCTGCTACTAACTTGCTCCGAGTTGCCGCCCTACGCCGCGGCGGTCCAGCGGGCGACCGGAATTCCGGTTTTCGACTACACATCTATGGTTGAGTTCTTCATTGCCGGGCTAATACGCAGACCTTTCAACGGTCTCGTTTAACCGAATCTCGACTGACCGTAAGCAGCGTTGGCGAAGATGCCTGCCTGGCAGAGCAGACAGCGCACGGCCGCCGGTGTGCATTCCACTGCGCGGCCGCTCGGCCGTTTCGTTTTGGTTCCCCTACGCTAGGCCAGACGCTCGGGGTTCTTCTAGCCGTAAGTTGCACCCGTCTTGCTTTCGACTTCCAGCTTTAATCAAGCTTGGGGCGGCAGAGCCGATCATCTCGCACAATAGACCGGCGTCAGGCGTCTTCTCCACGAGTGTGCGCAGGTTCATCATGATCACTGGGGAGACTACCGCACCCGTTGCGACGCACGGAGGTCGACGATCTCGGACCGGTGATCTCAACTCCATGTGCGCGAGCACTATCGTACGAACAATCGCGACGAGATCGAAACTGCCTTCTGCTGTTCTTGTAAGAACGTGCTAAGCGATTGCGCCCATGCTTGGCCGCAGGCCGATGGCGCACGCTGCCGGGCAATGTTCAGTGCTTCGCTCCGTAGGGCGGCTCACGGCTCACCATCAATCGTCGCAGGCGAGACATCCCGCTTGATGGGAGGCCGTTTGTGACGCCCGAAGGTGTTAAGTACGTGATGTTGGAAAGCTGACGACCGCGAGGCCATTTCGAAATGAGCTCCTGTTGCACGTGTTTTCTTCCGGTCACACCATCATGCGCGCGCAATTCTCGCATGGCACACCATTTGCTTGGATCAAGAGGGCTGCAGCAAACCGTTCGGGCGGCCCTGTTGCCAGGAACACCCGACAAGAAATACTTGGATGTTAGGAAATTTGCTGAGTCCGTTACGCTCGGCCCGATAGGGGCAGAGCTTGCAGCGCGAGGAGAAATGGGATGCTTTGGGAGGCGTTCATCACGTGTGCGGTGACCGGAGGAGGCGAGGCACCACGGCAGAAAAACGTGCCGGTAACGCCGGAACAGATCGCCGAATCGGCGATCGAGGCGGCACGTGCGGGAGCCGCGGCCGTGCACATCCACGTGCGTGATCTTACAACCCGGGAGGGCTCGCTGGACCCGTTGTTGTTTCGGTCAGTAGTGAAGCGAATTCGGCAGTCGGATGTCAATCCAGTGCTCAACCTGACGACGGGAGACGGCTGCAGAATCGTGTTAGGTGGGCCGGACGCGCCGCTGCCGTCGGCCTCCGGGACGTGGATGGCGAGCGCGCGTGAGCGGATGGAATTTATCGAGGAGCTGCGTCCGGAGATCTGCACACTTGATTGCGGTTCGAAGAGCGGCAAGGCGAACGTTGAAAGTGTCATGGTCAACACGCTCGGAATGATGCGCTCGATGGCCGCGCGCTGCCAAGAGCTTGGGGTTAAGCCTGAGCTTGAGGTGTTCGATACCGGCCATGTCCTTTTGGCCAACGATCTTGTCAAAGAAGGGTTGATTGATGGCGTGCCTTTGTACCAACTGTGCATGGGCGTTGGTTACGGCGCGCCGGCCGATTTGACCACGCTGATGGCGATGGTGCATCTGCTGCCGCCGAATGCGGTGTATTCAGCTTTCTCGGTGGGACCGATGCAGCTTCCGTATGCTGCAGTGTCGCCGCTTGCGGGCGCGCATGTGCGGGTGGGCTTGGAAGATAATCTATATCTCTCCCATCGGCGATTGGCGACAAACGCCGAACTCGTGCGACGGGCCGTCGGCATTCTTGAGCGCATAGGAGTGGGGGTGATGAGTGCGGATCGAATGCGCGAGAAGCTTAAACTAAACGTTCAGGGAGCCCGTCGTGGTGCTTGAGAAGTCATCTCTTCCCGAAGCGCTGCCGCACGCTATTGGCATCGGCGACGGCCGAACGCATTACACGCAGCAGGTCACGCCTAGCACAGCAAGCGACATTCGCTTCGACGCAGAGCCCCAGTCCAACAGCGGGATCGTGCGCATGCTGAAGTCTCGGCGATCTGACAAGCGCGTGCATCTCTTTCACGTGATCACACGTAAGGGGCACGAGTATTAATACCGGAAAATGCGCCACCTTGGAGCTAAAATATCTCGCTTTTGAGCAAATCGGAAAGGGAAGACCGAATGGTCAGGATCGGATCCAAGACTCACCAACAGCAGTCCCACGAACGGGGATGGTCGCTTGCAGGCCGAGTTGCCCTGGTGACTGGAGCAACAGGCGGGCTTGGGAAAGCCGTCGTGAGCGAACTGCGCGAACGCGGGGCGAATGTGTATGGGGTAGGTAGTGCCAGCCGGGGTGTCTTCCATGCGAATCTCGCAACTGCGAGCGGGAATCGCGAGATGATCAGCCATGTCCTCGCGGAAGCTGGACGTCTCGACATCCTCATCTTGAATGCTGGCTGTCAGTTCGTCGCGCCGATCAACGAGCTTCCGGACGCTGAATGGGAGCGTCTTCGAGGCGTGATGCTGGACGGGCCATTCTTAGCGATGAAGGCAGCGTGGTCGGCTCTGACGAAATACCATGGCGGCCGCGTCGTGGTCACGGCGTCCACGGCGAGCTTCCTGGGGGCGCCGGGCAAGGCTGCATATACCGCCGCCAAGCACGGGGTTCTCGGCCTGGTCCGCGTGGCCGCCTTGGAGGGCGCTCCGCATGGTCTAACTGTCAACGCGGTAGCGCCCGGCTGGATGGATACCGCAATGATGCGCAATCAGCTGGAAGTTCAGGCAGCGACAACGGGCGTGAGCACCGAGGAAATCTTTGCGCGTTTTCGCGCAGCGCAACCAGCCAAGCGCTTAGTCGAGGTCCGTGAGGTCGCCGCCACTATCGGCTTTCTCGCGAGCCCTTCTGCTTCCGGCATCAATGGCGAGTGCGTTACCATCGACCTTGGTGCAAGTTCCCGATGACCACGGCAGCCGATCTCCCAGCGATGGGGCGGATGGACACGCCATACGCGCGAGCCGACGGGGCTTGCACGGGCGAAGAGTCGGCGGACATTGCGCACCAGCCACCACGCAACACGAATGGGTTTGTGTTCCTCAGCGGCCGCGGTAATCGCGGTCTTACATGATTGCGGAGCACTCAACTGGTTCGACCGGCAGGTAAATCCGACCGAGCCGTAGTACCCGAAATGGTGCAGCTAGAAAAGCCAGGACCAGAACTTCGCCGATGTGACAGCCGTCTTCACCTGACACCTCCACAAGAGCGCACGCACGGAGTTGAAGTGGGTTGCAGGATGGTGGGAAAATCGCCTGATACGTTCGCCTGTATTTTGCGTCGGCAGAAAATGCAAGGAGCTGTCCTCAGCGCTGCCACACACGGCAAGTTCAATCAGGTGGACCATCGTACCACTCACGAGAGGATGATCACGGCAGTGTTTGAAAAATCCTTCCTTTCGTAAACCCTGCAAGCGCCGGCTTAAGCACATCTGCCGATCGAAGCGCGTCGAAATCAGCAAATGCCTGAGCGTTTCATTCAGCAAACCTGCTTCCCCTATTTGCTTGACGCGTACTTTCCATATTTGTGAAATCGTTTCAGCCTTGTGTGGTACTGTGCCCTCAAATCGAGGCGAGCTGCACCACGAAACGGGTCGATTCTGGGTCTCCACCTGGCGGCCCTGACGGTCCTAGAGATGAAGATTATCGAGGGCTAGTTCCACTATTCGCCCCAGCAGCTCTCATTAGTTTAGCTTACGCGCTTCTTCGCGGATAAGGTATGGCGCCGTCGCTTCGACCTTGAGCTGATGACCCGCATCATGGCTGCCGAATTTCACCTGGTGTTCGCATCCGATTTGGGGTCTAGCCGTCGCTCCTACCTGATGGCTGCGCAAGCCCATTGTCCGAAACGTGCCGAGTGCTTTTGTGCTTTTGCCCGGGGTGCAAGTTGATACGTTATCGGCCGACAAGGCTTTCCACGGCGATGAACCCTTAATCGAGCCTCTGCTGCGGTACGCAGGTCAGTCCGCCAAGAGGCAGTCGAAAGGTCCAGCGCCCGCACGACAAGTTACTGAAAGGACTTCTGCTGCAACCGAAGCAATACGGAACAATCGCGACCAGATATCACAAGATCGGCAGAAATCTCGAGCCTCACACTCAAAACGGATACGCGACCTCCCTAAAGGCCGGGAGTGTCATGTTCCGAACGCAGGTGCCGCAAACCAGACATGAACCGCCTGGCGGTATGGGGATCGATTTGGTCATGAGACACTGATGGCTCTTAGCGCGCTCATTGTTGAAGGCATCGCGCTGCCCGAAACGTGCCCAGCAACGGACAATCTGCTGCGGCTGTTGTACAACTCAAAGGTTTGCTTGACCCCAAGCATTCCACCGGCCGAGGAGGCCTATAACTCTCTTTCCGCCTTAGTAGCGCCTCGTCCGATCTCTTTGGCATGCCGATTGCTAGACATGATGGATGAAGCTGATCTGACGCTACGGTCGGTCGGGGGGTCGCATGAAAGTTTCTCAATCAATTCGCACGGGCGCGATTACATCGAGCGCGCTGCCCCCAATTCAAGCCCTGCCGCGTCCCTCGAGGGGGCCGCTATCATTGGAGCAGAAGCAGTACCTTTCGTGTTTAGAAGGCGCGAGTGAGCGCTGTTGTATCCAGTCGCGCTGCCGGCTTCGCGGCGTGCCGGACGAGCCTGCCCTGCAGTCGCCTTGGGTGCATTGGTGGCCCGTCATCAGATTCTGCGTACCACGTTTGGGATGGATGACGGCGAGCCGTTCCACCAAATCGGGTTGGCGGACGTGGGCCTCGCGCTCAAAAGGGGTGACCTGTCGGCGGCGCGAGATGCGGAGACGGCGCTGTCGGAACTGGCGTGCCATGAAGCTCAAGCGAGGATCGTCTGGCAGACTGGCCCGCTGATTCGCGGCTGTCTGATCCGTCTACGAATTGATAACTATGTGTTGGTGATTACCATGCACTCCCTAATCTCTGATCATTGGTCGCAAGAGATCCTGGCAGAGGAGTTTAGCGCGCTGTATGCCGCGGCTTCCGAAGGACGCGCAAACAGGCTGCCGCTGTTGCCGTTGCAGTACGCAGATTATGCTGTTTGGCAACGTCGCTGGGTGGGACGCATCCTCGAGCGTCAATCGGAATACTGGCTCGAGACTCTGGCAGGGGCGCCAACCGCGCTGCAGCTTCTCACCGATCGGCCGCGTCCCTCCGAGCAGGACTGGGGGAGCAGCGACGTCGAGGTTTCGGTAGACGAGAATATGACAGTCCAGCTCAAGGCGCTGAGCCGGCGTTTTGGAGCGACGCTATCCACCGTCCTGCTGGCAGGGTGGGCTCTGGTCTTAGGGCGGCTGTCGGGCCAGGAAGCGCTTCTGATCGGCGCACCTACCACAAACCGGGCGAGCCCCGAGATCGACCGTATGGCCGGTTTGTTCGTCGACTCCCTGGCATTGCGGGTCAATCTGTCCGGTGATCCAACGCTCGAGCACCTTCTCGAGCGAGTGAATGCGGCCATGATTGGGGCGTCGGAGCACCAGGATCTGCCGTTCAATCAGGTGATGACACTGATGAATCCGCCTGAAAGTTCAGCTCACAGTCCCGCGTTCGTCGTTTCACTTCTGTGGCAAAATAAGGTCAAGAATCAGATGGTGCTGCCGCGAGCCACGCTAGAGTACCTCGGAGTTCACCATTGTGTCGCGCGACATGGTATTGCGCTTCAACTCGGTAACGACGGCGAGATGCTTCGCGCGAAGCTGATCTACCCAACTACGCTCTTTACCGTCGAGCGGTTTGCGCGTTATCTTTGCCAGGCATTGGTTCATATGACGATGGATCCCAGGCAGCGGGTCTGGTCGGTACCGCTTTGGTCGGCTACTGAAACGCAGACGCCTCCGCGAGACATTCCCCAACGGTTGGAGCTGGAGTCGCCTCGCAATCGAAAGACCGGCGCGGGGTTCGACGAGGATCAGAACCTGAGACCCGAAAGTTCGTTTTCAGCGGCACCTCCTGTTTGTTCGGCTCAATCACCGGTGAACAATTCGCATCCGCAGTCCGGCACCGCGGTCGTGAAGTTCATTGAGGGAACGCGCGTCGTTACCCCGGCTGAGCTACAAACCAACAACTTCACTCGCTATCATGTTACAGAATTTTATCGCCAACAGATCAAAAACAGTGGCCACTACAGGCAGCTCAAGCGCATTGTGGAACCATCAATAAAGGAGTTCAAAAGTGCTGGCGCTTTAGATACGAGTGGGGAGCACGATAATACGGTGTTACGTGGACTTCAGCATAAGTATGCGCAGACCGGTCTGTTGCTGGTAACGGACCTGTGCGCTTCATATTGCCGTTACTGCTTTCGCAAGCGCATTGTGGGCAAAGACTCCGATGAAGTCGCACCTGATTTCGCGCGGGTTGCGCAATATATTCTCGGCCATCCTGAGATGACGAACGTGCTTCTGTCGGGCGGCGACCCGTTCATGCTCAGCACCTCGAACCTCGACAAATGTGTTGATCATCTGCTGCCCATCTCACATTTGGATTCAATTCGATTTGGCACGAAAATGCTGGCCTTTGCTCCCGATCGGTTCGAGGATCGCACTTTGCTAGCTCTATTCAAGCGGATCCATGTGGCCGGAAAGACCGCAGTGATTGTAACACATTTCGATCATGTCGGGGAAATCTCAGTCGATTCTGAGCGTTGCATCCGCTCGCTTCGCGAGCATGGCGTGCAATTCCTCAATCAATCGGTGCTTCTCGCCAACATCAACGATGATCCCGAGATCTTGGGGGCGACCTTCGCTAGGTGTCACACAATGGGTGTTCGTCCTTACTATCTCTTTCAGGGCAGGCCGGTGAAGGGAGCATCGCATTTTCAAGTTCCACTGCGCCGTGGAATCGAAATTGCGCACGGCATCAACCAGCGTCTCAGCGGGATTCAAAAGACATTCAAATACATCATGTCTCACTACACCGGAAAGATTGAGATACTCGATCTCGGAGCCGATGGACGCTTGTACATGCGATATCATCAAAACAAAGTACCCGAGAAGATAGGCAAGATCTTCTCTCGGCTCCACGTAGAGGGATCCTGTTGGCTGGATGATTTGCCAGAGTGATGACACAGCACGCGACTTATCAATGGCGCCGACGGGTCTTCAGCGACGTGCCTTCGGAAGTACTCCCCTGAGCAACACGTGCCAGATAATGGAGCCTCAGTCGATGCCGGACCCAAGGGCGACTTACTCGTCCGTGCTAGTGTCTGCTCCGCAGCGCGGCATAGCGCTACTCGGTGTGCTTTTTTCGGTCAAGTTTTTCCTAAACTTGATTGGCCTTGTGACCGATCGCGCCGAGCAGTCGAAAGCGTCTACCAGAACTGCTGGCCTGGTCTGGTTATCGCTCGTTGGTTTAGCATGTCTCTTCGATCATCATCCATTCGAGAGCAAGCTTGTTTGGCGCTTGGCGGACGCCGCAAAGCGATCTGGGGCTCACCTTCCCTGGTTCGAGCGAATAAGTGGCAGGAGAAGCATAAAAGGAGTAGTTCATGCGGGTAGCCGTGGTGTGGAATCATGGTCGTAAGGGAATAATCAATCCGTTCGGTCAATCTTGTGTGGAGACGTACGATCGCGAGACGCTCGAAAGCGTGGTGGCGGCTCTAGAGGCAGGTAATCACGATACACTGCTATGCGAAGGCGATAAAGGACTGCTTGCAGCTCTTGAGGGGTTCATGCCACCCGATCCGCAAGCGCGCCCCTCGGGGATCGTCTTCAATATGGCGTACGGAATTCAGGGCGAGTGCCGATACACCCACGTTCCGGCTATGCTCGAGATGGCCGGCGTTCCGTACACAGGGTCGAATCCGCTCGGGCATGCGGTAGCGCTTGATAAGGTCATCACGAAGAGGCTACTCCGCGATCACGGCGTGCCGACGCCAAACTTCGTCGTTATGCGTCGCGGCACCGAGGGTACCGGTGACCTGCAGTTCCCGGTTGTGGTAAAGCCGCGCCACGAATCTACCAGTTTGGGACTACAGCTCGTGCATGAACCTGCTCGGTTGTCGCATGCTGTGGAAGCGATCGTAACGCAGTATGCGCAAGACGCCCTCGTAGAAGAATACGTCGACGGGCGGGAAATCTGGATCTCGCTGCTTGGAAATGCACCTATTGATGTGCTCCCTCTCGTGGAGCTCGACTTCAGCGATCGCGAACTACGACTTGTGACTTGGGAGGACAAGGCGCGTTTAGCGGTTGCGGAGCCACGGAGAATTTGTCCGGCGAACGTCGAAACCGAACTCGCGACAACGCTGCGGGACCTTTCGGTTGCGACCTTCCGTGCATGTCAGTGCCAGGATTATGCACGCGTTGATGTTCGAATTGACCGCTCCGGACGGCCTTTCGTACTTGAAATTAACTCGATGGCGGCACTGGGCACGAGCACTGTCTATGTACAGGCCGCGAGAGCGGCCGGATACAGCTTCTCCGGCTTAATTAATCGTATCCTCGATGTTGCAAACACGCGGTATTTCGGACCCACAGTGTCCGGTCGCGATCAGATCATCAGCTAAAGCGTGGTGGCATTAGGTTCGATATGCCCGAGTTTTGAGGTAGTTAGTGCATTCATCAGGTGTGGACGCATCGAGTGCATGGCCTATTGCGGCGCAGACCGTATCGACGTTCCCGGCGGCTTTTCGGAGCAGATGTTTGAGCTTGGCAAAGACCTGTTCGATCGGGTTCAGGTCGGATGAGTATTTTGGCAGTAAGAAGAGCTTGGCTCCGGCGGAGCGGACGAGCTGGCGCACGGCTTTGCTTCTGTGGCTGCCGAGATTGTCCAGGACGACGATGTCGCCGGGACGAAGGGTCGGCAAGAGAACCTTCTCAACATAGATCGGAAGCTCACGCCATCGATTGGTCCCTCGATGAACCATGGCGCATCGATCCGGTCATGGCGCAGGGCCGCCAGCAAGGTCATGGTTTCCAACGGCCGTGTGGGACTTTGGCGGGTAACCTGTGCCCGCGCGGGCCATCCCCGCAACGGCGCCATGTCTGTCCGGGTCCAGGTCTCGTCGATGAAGACCAGCCGCTCAGCTGTGAGCGTAGCTCTGGGGCCCTTTTGATTGGTGCTTGACGTCTATTTTGACCGGGTGAGGCGGCGCCGCTTCCATTTGTCGGACAAAGCGATGACGGCGGCGTCGAGCGCCTTCCGGCCGACGACGTCGGGATTGAACTGTTCGGGCCCCCAAAGGCGCATATTTTCATGTTCTGGATGAGTGGGGTCGCTGATGGCAGTCGTGAACGATATCGGAGAGCCGCGCCTTGCGGGCATCGATGGGCTGGGGATCAAAATCACCATCGCGATCAGGGATGCCCCAACGTCCTTCGCCAGCCAGGAACTCGAACAGATGGCTATTCGTCCAGCCAAACGCCGCCTGAAGCGTCAGATGGGCCTATCAAGGTGCAGCGTGAACGGCACGACAAGGCATCGCATCACCTCGGGTTTCACATCCTTGAGGATCACCTTGATGGTAAGCGTGGTGCTGAGGCCCTTCAGATTGTCTGTGCGCGATCTTGGGAGCACCGCTAGAAGAGTCATCTTCTGCAAGGGTGCTCACAATGGACGACCATTCGGACGACATAAGACGACCGCTGTCACCGCGTATCGAAGTGTATGCTGGAGTAGGCCGAAAGCAGTGGCCGGATGATTTGAAGGCCCAGATAGTCGCGGAAAGCCTCGAGCCAGGCGCGATTGTAACAGATATCGCGCGTCGCCCTGGCTGCCGGCCCCAGCAGGTGCATGACTGGCGGCGCCGGGCGCGTTTAGGTCAACTGGTGCTGCCGGCTTCGGCGGATACAGTAACATTCCTGCCTTTGGTGTCGGAAACGTCGCCATCGGCGGCTGCCGCGCCGTCCGGATCGTCGGAAGCTGCCGCTGTTACGGTTGAGTTCCTGGGGGCCCGGGTGGAGGTGCGGGGAACG
>NZ_JBEPQF010000058.1:0-27668 GCF_040547695.1 Bradyrhizobium sp. JR4.3
GATCTCTTCGAACGCCCTCCACCCCTGCGATGCTCCCATTGTGAAAGGCTCCTCGTAGGAATCGCTAAAACAAAAGTGCCAAAGTAGTGCTAGTTGCGGACGAGCTGGATCGAATGTCAGGGGGCGTTTAGCGGAACGCGTGCACGATCGGGGGATACCGTCGCGCATTAAAAAATGGCTCAACTCAGCCCTAGAATGGTGGCGTCAATTTTCTTGGCTCTGTTGAGCCATGTTTCCGACTTCGCACAATATCTGTTTTGCGAAGCGGTTAGCTCCCAGTATAACGAATTGACGTTATTGATTAATTTGGCGTTCTCCCGATCAGAGCCACCCTGTTCTGTGACAAGCGGCCACTACACCCATAGCTGCTGCCTGAAGAGGAGTGGCTAAGATGCTTACGATTATCCCACCCGAGCCGGGACAACTCGAACGCTTCGCCTACGAGTACCGCCGCAATGGCACCCTCAATCTCTTCGTCCGCCTCGATGAACAGGCCCTGGCGCAAGGTCAAGGTCACCGAGCGGCCGAAGAGTACGCCCAATGCATGCGCGAACTCGTCGATGTCCATTATCCCGATGCCGCGTGCATCCGCGGCGTGCAGGACAACCTGTCGACCCACTCGGCCGGCGGGCTCTATGAGGCTTTCCCCCCGCCGAGCCAAACGCATTCTGCGCCGCCTCGAGTTCCACTACACCCCAAACACGCCAGCTGGCTCAACATGGTGGAGATCGAGATCGGCGTCCTGCGCGGCCAATGTGCTGCTCCCAAGCGGCAATTGCGCCGATGAGGCGGCCGGAATCATCGATACGGCGGTCCAGGCAACGCAACGCCGCCGGTGCACGCATCAAATGCATGTTCACAACCGAAAAAGCCCGCACGAAAATGAGCCGCACCTATCCCATCACGCCAACGAGTCATAGTCACTGTGCCGAGGTACTAGCCGCGCATCCGTTTACAGCTAAGCGCGGGAACCGACGCTATTTAAGTCAGTAGCGCCAATGGTTGGGCTACCGCGACCGCCCGTTCTCAGGTTTTCACTTTGACCAGCCGCCGATGTTGAGGCAGCAGGGAAAAACTGTGCTAAACGGCGACCACCCGCTCGCCTCCCGGTGACATGTCTACCAGCAGACTCGCGAAATCTTAAGCAGAACGTCTACATGGCTTGAGCAACTGCTGATCGTCATTTCCGCAGAGCGCATTCCGCGAGATCAGAATAACGAACTTGAAAAAGCGCAAGCAAAAAAAAGACCCCGGCATTTTTCTGCCGGGGATCTCACTTCAGAAAAAGCTGGCTCAGAAGTCCATGCCGCCCATGCCGCCGCCCGGAGGCATCGCGGGGCCGGCGCCGCCCTTCTTGGGCAGCTCGGCGACCATGGCTTCCGTGGTGATCAGCAGCGCCGCAACCGAGGCTGCGTTCTGGATCGCGGTACGGACCACCTTGGTCGGATCGATGATGCCCTTCTTGACGAGGTCGGCATAGTCGCCGGTCTGGGAGTCGAAGCCGTAGGCGTACGACTTGTTCTCGAGGACCTTGCCGACGATCACGGAGCCGTCTTCACCGGCATTGATCGCGATCTGGCGAGCGGGCGCGGAGAGCGCCTTGCGCACGATCTCGACGCCGGTCTTCTGGTCGTCGTTCTTGGTGCGCAGGCCCTTGAGCTGCTCGGAGGCACGGAGCAGGGCGACGCCGCCGCCCGGAACGATGCCTTCTTCCACAGCCGCGCGGGTCGCATGCATCGCGTCATCAACGCGATCCTTGCGCTCCTTCACCTCGACCTCGGTCGCGCCGCCGACGCGGATCACCGCGACGCCGCCAGCGAGCTTGGCAAGACGCTCCTGGAGCTTCTCGCGGTCGTAGTCCGAGGTGGTTTCCTCGATCTGCGCCTTGATCTGAGCCACGCGCGCTTCGATGTCGGCCTTCTTGCCGGCGCCGTTGACGATCGTGGTGTTCTCCTTGTCGATCATCACCTTCTTGGCGCGACCGAGCATGTTGAGCGTGACGTTCTCGAGCTTGATGCCGAGATCTTCCGAGATCGCCTGGCCACCGGTCAGGACCGCGATGTCCTGCAGCATGGCCTTGCGGCGATCGCCGAAGCCGGGAGCCTTGACGGCCGCGACCTTCAGGCCGCCACGGAGACGGTTCACGACCAGGGTGGCAAGCGCTTCGCCTTCGACGTCCTCGGCGACGATGACCAGCGGCTTGCCGGTCTGCACCACGGCCTCGAGCAGCGGAAGCAGCTCGTTCAGCGAGGAGAGCTTCTTCTCGTTGATGAGGATGTAGGCGTCGTCCATCTCAACGCGCATCTTGTCGGCGTTGGTGACGAAGTAGGGCGAGATGTAGCCGCGGTCGAACTGCATGCCCTCGACGACGTCGAGCTCGGTCTCGAGCGACTTGGCTTCCTCGACGGTTATGACACCCTCGTTGCCGACCTTCTTCATGGCGTCTGAGAGGAACTTGCCGATTTCGGCATCGCCGTTGGCGGAGATGGTGCCGACCTGGGCGATCTCGTCGTTCGAGGTGACCTTCTTGGAGTTCTTGACGAGGTCGGCGACCACGGCTTCCACTGCCAGGTCGATGCCCCGCTTGAGGTCCATCGGGTTCATGCCGGCGGCAACCGACTTGGCGCCTTCACGAACGATCGCAGCCGCCAGAACGGTGGCGGTGGTGGTGCCGTCGCCGGCCGCGTCAGCCGACTTGGAGGCGACTTCGCGCACCATCTGCGCGCCCATATTCTCGAACTTGTCGTCGAGCTCGATCTCCTTGGCGACGGTGACGCCGTCCTTGGTAATGCGGGGAGCGCCGAACGACTTGTCGAGCACGACGTTGCGGCCCTTGGGGCCAAGCGTGACCTTCACCGCGTTGGCGAGGATGTCGACGCCGCGCAGCATCTTGTCGCGTGCATCAACGCCGAACTTGACTTCTTTGGCTGACATGTGGGTTTTCCTAATATTTTACTTGGTCTCACGCTTGGCAACGCCCAGCAGGCGCTCCTCAGGATGAGCAGTGCGAGCGATGGTCTAAGCGGCCTTCTTCTTGGCGGACGCGTCCGTGAGAACGCCCAGGATGTCGCTCTCCTTCATGATCAACAGCTCCTGGCCGTCGATCTTGACCTCGGTGCCTGACCACTTGCCGAACAGGATGCGGTCGCCGACCAGGACGTCGATCGGGATCAGCTTGCCGCTCTCGTCGCGGCCACCGGAGCCGACGGCGACGACTTCACCTTGGGAAGGCTTTTCCTTCGCAGTGTCGGGAATGATAATGCCGCCAGCGGTCTTTTCTTCTGCGTCGATGCGCTTGACCACGACGCGGTCGTGAAGCGGACGGAATTGCATGCAGATCTCCTAAGCATTTACACTATGATTTGACGATTGCTAGCAATCGTTGCCTGCGAGTGCCAACGCGGGCGCAGCTGAAATAGGACTGATTTCTGGAGGAACAAGGGTTTGTAGCCGGAAAATCGGCTGGTCGCGCGGGATCTCTGCGGGGCTTACCCAGATCGACTCTTCGAGTTTGCCGCCGAGCACCCGACCTTCTTCTGAGTGAGTTTGTACGTCTCTCGACCTAATGTCGCCGACCAGTTCAATTCCTCTGCCGCGTTGACCTTAAATTCGAGATGGATGATCGATTCCATGAAACCTGCGATGCTGGAGCAGGCTGAATGGGTGCAACGGGCGGGTAGTTGGCGGATTCCTCGTTTGCGGTCGGCGAAACGAGGAGCTGTATCATGGATGCTGGATGGCGGCGAGCGGTCGAGTTGGCGATGACCGACGAAGAGATAGCAACATTGGCGGCGCTTTCGCGGTCGAGAACTAAACTGGCGAGCCGGGTGTCGCGGGCGCGGATGCTGCTGGCGTATCGCGAGAATCCTTCGTTTTGCGCAGTGGGCCAAAGACCTGGAGTCCATCATCAGACGGTGCAGCGCTGTGTCGAGCGAGCGCTGGCCGATGGTCCGCTGGCCGCCCTCGACCATCGCCCGCGACCCGGCAGGGAACCAACCATCACGCCTGAGGCCAAAGCCTAGTTAGTGTCGTTGGCGTGTGACAAGGCGAGGGACCACGGCTATCCACATGAGTTGTGGACGACGCGGCTGTTGGCGCGCCATGCGCACGAACACGGGCGGAAGTTTTGCAGATCAGCGGCGGCAGCGTTTATTACCTGCCGCGGCCGATGCCGGACGCCGATCTCGCGATCATGCGGCGTCTCGACCGGCTGCATCTGGAGTTTCCCTTCGCCGGTTCGCGCATGCTGAGAGGCCTGCTGGCTGCCGAAGGGTGCAAGATCGGCCGTCGGCATGTGAAGACGCTGATGCGGCGGATGGGGATAGAGGCGCTTTATCGCCGTCCGCGCACGACGAAGCCGGAGCCCGGCCACAAGATCCATCCATACCTGCTGCGCGGTATGGAGATCACGCGTCCGAACCAGGTCTGGGCGATGGACATCACCTACATCCCGATGGCGCGCGGCTTCGTCTATCTCGCCGTGGTGCTGGACTGGGCAACCCGTCGTGTTCTGTCGTGGCGGCTGTCGATCACGATGGAAGCAGCCTTCTGCATCGAGACGCTGGAGGATGCCCTCGCTCGTCACGGCAAGCCGGACATCTTCAACACGGATCAACGCGCGCAGTTCACCGGACAGGCTTTTACCGGCGTGCTCGCCGACAACGGCGTCGCGATCAGCATGGACGGCAAGGGCGCATGGCGGGACAACGTGTTCGTCGAACGGCTCTGGCGCAGCACCAAATACCCGGAGGTGTACCTGCGGGCCTATAACAGCGTCGGCGAGGCGCGCAGCTCGATCGGCCGATATCTCGACTTCTACAACAGCAGGCGTCCCCATTCGAGCCTTGACGGCAGCACGCCGGATCAAGCCTACTTCACCCCGCTGCCACTCCGCATGGCAGCCTAACCCCGGCGGAGGCTCCACCTATCGAAGCGGAAACTCTGTTCAGAAGACCGGGACCAGCTCTAACAGTCCGCTGAAAAACCGGAAAAATCGCCCGTAGCTTTCGCTTGATGGTGCATTGTTGTTTTGGACTCCGACGTCTACGCGCCGATCGGTGCTGCGATCGGCCGCATCATGCTGCGATCAACCTGGGTATCCGGAGAGCGGTGTCGGTGCCATAGCCGGCGTCCATCAGGACCACGCCGCGCGGCAACCGCGACGCTACGTCCCCCGATCTTGTCAGACCCATCTCAGTCTCCCACGCTGAAAAGTGAGTCTTCTCAAATATATGATCCATGTCGACAAGGGCCGCGACACTCTGACTCAGTAAGACTAGTTCGCAGCAGATGCGACGCTCGCCTGAAGCAAGGAACGACTACTTGCGCTCAAAACGAGATTCGGGCCGCTCTGGCTAATCGAAGGAAATCGAGCCTTCTCGATAAGTGCTACTCGGAACAGCTCGGCGCTGAATCGAGCGCGGGTCCGCTCCACTTGTTGTAGGTCGACCACGAGGCCAGATCGATCGCTTGGAGTTTCCGAAATCGAGTTCACGAATGGTGGTCTGAGAAGGGCTCCTTGTGTCAGATCATTCTGCAGCAGCGCAAGGACGTGGTCACCTATCGAGTGCCCCTATTCTTCTCGTCTATTTTTATGTTGCGATCATGTCGAGCGAGATGCGCCAGTTCCCGACAAAGCGCTGCCATATATATTCAGAGTGGGTCGCGCTGATTCATAAAATATTGCAGAAGTCGCAGTCATCACAATATGTCATGAAGTGCCGCAAGTGCGGACGCTCGCATTCGAGACCATTGAGGCGTTTCCATCGCAACCGCTGGCGGCTGGCGCTCGTCTTCATCAGCGTGCTTTCTCTAAGTGGCTCTCCCATCATGATCCGCGAGATCGCGCAAGCCGTCAAACTAGGATGCACTGCTGTCCAAAATCGCGAGCCACTGCATGAAATGACTTGCGCGCTGAATTCCTCCCGAGCCTAAGGCCCGCTTCGGCGGCGCCTTGTTTCGTTCTCGCTAGAGAATTGATCTTGGACGCGCCAACTCGACCACGGGTGTCGAATGTGAAATCGGGACCGCAATGGTTAAGGCACCAGAAGGCCGCTTTTATCTGAACGAAGACCCAAGCGTCCGGCCAGGTGCGCTCGTGAAATCGTAACCCCCACACGATCACAAATGCGTTTACGTGCTTGCAGCACTACCAGAGCAGATCGAACGGATGGTGATTGTCGGTAAGGGCATCCGCAATCATTTAGAGGCTGAATACTGGTTTGCTTCGACAAAGGGACGGACGTCGCATGACGCCCTGTGCGCTCCGGAAACACCCGTCGGTCCCGTCAGGTTTTCGAAAGGTTGTCCGAATAAAAACCTGTTACCATGAGAATTAGTTATGACCACGTTCCCTCCGACGAGCAGAGTCTGGCCCAGCAGCGCGATGCGCTGGCCGGCGCTGCTGGCGCGGATACGGCCGCTTTTTCGGGAGCTTTAGCAGCCTACCCACCAGCCTCTGTCGCTGTTGACAGGAGGCGGGGAGGGATAATCAACTTGTACAGCGCAATCAGCAATAGCGGTGGTGGTCAACGTGTCTCTTTGTTTTCTGATGCTGGTCAACGCGATGAGATCGGAATGATGACTGTGTTGTCGAGGCGCGACACTTTGCGAATTACCGACATAAAGAGTTGCGGCCGATTCCAGGTACAAAGGGATAGGGACGGCTCTGGTCGACATCGCCGATTGGATTAGAGAGTCAGCGGGCCTTTCCAGTCTATCCCTCATTTCTATAGACGACGGGGCCTCCGTCTTTTTCTATAAGAACGGATTCCGATTCGCTGGAGAAGGGCAGGACGAGAAGAACTTTGAAATGGGGAAACATATTTCCGATCCAGGATCCCCGTTTCCTGACGACGTCATGCTTTCGGGCGATATGGAGCGCAGGGCTTAGCGCATTCTTGGCGGCTGTACTGGCCAGCCTCTGAGTGCAACCAATATCAGTTGAGGCTGAGTGCAAGCCGCGACGTGAATCCAGGCCTTTTTATGAAGGGATCGTCGTTGGCGCGCGCGGCCATCTGCTGCCGAGGAGGCCAGCGGGTTCGTCTGCGGCAGCTAAGGCTGGGGCTGGTGTGAGTAATGCGCGAACTCGGAGCGGCGCGCGACGACGGCCCTCTTGTTGTTCTGGTTGCCGGTCTTGGCAATCGGCTTTCTGAAGCTGGAGTCTTTGTGGTCAGTGCACCCGAGTTTGGCTCTGGGGCAGCTATGAAGAGTCATCTCATCTAGGGAGCGTGGTATGGAACCGAGCTATAACGATCCGAACTATTGGACGCATTGGTACGCTGACCAGCAGGAGCTGCAGCGTGCGCGGCAAGAGCCGGATAATGAGCCTTCGGGCCAAGCTGGCTTTGAGCAGCAGTTGGGCGAGCTGCAACTCGGCTCCCCTGATGAGAGCTCGGCTGAGCTGAGTTCGCCCTACACCCGACTCGCGAAGGCGCATGACAGTATCCAGCGCACTGACGTTGGCGGTTCGATGCCGATGCCGCCGCAGTCCAACCTTCGGGGTAACTCGTTCAACAGCGCGCGCTACAGCGTAGATCTGCCTCGCGCTCACCTTGGTGGCTCAGCTGCTGGCACATCGCAGTCTGACGTGCGTGACAGGCTATTCAGCAGCGCGCGCTATACAGCACCATCGGAACCGGAACCCGTCGCGCGGACAAGGGATAAGAGCGGAGGACTGTTTTCTCGGGTTAAATCAGGGCTCGGCAAAGTCTTCGGAGGAAGTCGCGGTGAAAAGTCGTTCGGCGGCCCGGCGTCGGATGTGGTCTATTCAGAGCTTCGTATCGATTGCTACAAGCGCAGCCGCGCATCCGAAGAGGACGCGCCCCTCATTTCCGAGTTCGCGCGATGGGCTGCAGGCCGTTATGCTCCCAATAGCATTGAGAAGATGGTGCAACATCTGGGCCGGTTCTGCGAGTTTTTAAAGTCCAACAACTTGACACTGGCTAGCCTGCTTGAAAACCCTATTCAGTTGAAGGCCCATGCGAATGAATTTGTGAATGCGGGGGGCACAATGCGAGTGCATGCCGCATTGAAAGCGCTTCGGAAGTCCCGCGCCGGCGGTTCTCCTCCTTCTCCGCCGCCCCTTACCGGAGACGCGCTACTCATTCGCCAGTACGCGGCAGCAGCCCGGGCACATAATGTTCCCGACAGAACCTTCGGAAGGCATACGGATGTTCTTACGGACTTTGCTGAGTGGCTCACAGCCAAACAGAAGCCATCCCTGACTTCTCGGTTTCGAACTGACGAATTAGCCGAGGACATCATGGCCTACGACGAGGAGAATGACCACAGGGGCCGCCTCTTCGTTGCCCTGAATCATCTCCGAAGGCTTCAGCCTGACGGGCGAGGGTTCGAAACACTCGGACCGGGGCCACGCGTCATGGGGCGCCGTACTTTGGGTGCTGATGAGAGCGACGCCGGCATCATCGACGGCGCCACTGAGGTAGCCTTGGGCAGGCTTGGACCTGAATCGACTGCCAAAGAGAGGGAGCCTATCCTCAACGTCGCCAGCGGTCAGCGCAGGCTTAGTGAGTGGCTGAAAAGAGAGGGCAGGGAGAGCATACAGAGTCGACTCAACGGCAGTGAGGAGCAGGAGAAACAATTGCAGAAAGATATCTCGGAGTTCAAGCGAGACATTGGCTATCCGAAAATCAGCTTGGGGATCAACGACCTTCGGGAGTACCTACGCGGCGAGCTCCAGCACGGGCTTCATCCTCGCCGGCTTCATCCTTATGCCGACGACGCCAGCATCATCGATGGCTTGGCCAAGGAACAGCTAAGCAAGCTCGGATCCGACCCGGCTTCCGAATCGAAAAAGAAATATGTGCGGAATACTGTTTCGGCGCAACGTAGCTTCAGTGATTGGCTCCGAACCACGGGTAAAGAGAGCATAGTGAGTCGAATCAACGGCAATGATCAGCAGCAACGGTCGTTGAACGTAGATTACCGGGAATTCACCCAAGCCAAACGGAACATCCGCCTGAGTTTGGACAGGCTACTCAGCCAGCTTGGGCCGTACCTACGGCTCGTCGAAGCAAACAGAGCGCTGGGAGTGGCCTTCCCTGAGCGGCCGAGGCAGGAATCGCCACTTGCGGGGTCGAGCTTATCGTGGCCGCGAGTGCCGTCCGACTTCGACCCGAGCGAGTGGCTGCCGCTCGCGCCAGCTTGGTCGCCGCGAGGGCTGTCCCCGTCCGAATTCAGCCTCGGTGATTTGCCGACGCCGCCTGACTTTGGTCCAAGTGAGTGGCTGTTGTTGCCGTCCGACTATGGGGCGAGCATCCGACCAATTCCGGATGCCGCGCCAGCTCGGTCGTCAGAGATCTACCGCGGTCTTGATTCTCTGGTTGATCTGCCGTCCACACCGCAGAATCGGACGTCAGAGATCTACCGCGGTCTTGATTCCCTGGTTGATCTGCCGTCCACGCCGCAGGAGATGCGTGACGATGCTCAGTCTGCGCTGGTGCCTAGCTCCGGCGTCAGATCGCCGTTCTTCATCGGGCCATCAGGCGCACCTCAGGAACTAGAGGATATCGGACATCTCGTCGGTAGGGATTGGCAGCATGGCTCCCAGCCGGTCCCGGATTTCCTGGTTGATGTGCTGGACAACAGAATGCTGTTGCCGAATTTGCGCATCGTTCCACAGCCGGTCTCTATCAACGGTGAGACCTACTCGATCATGTTGGGACCGCGAGGGCGCCTCGATTCTCAATTTATCCATCATCCTCGTCCATCCTCGGCTCCGGATGCTCAGATCGGCGCGTTGGCTACGGGGGCCTCTTCTTCCCGCGACCGCAGCGGACGGGTGCTCGACGCCGAGCAATGGCTGGGTGACGAGCATATCCAGCGGGATTACGAGCTCCTAGCGCAGGAGCTGGGGCGGAGTGATCCGAATCTCGCCACCCGGACGCGGTTCGTGGATCCCCTGATCGCCTTTCAGCTGAGCCATGGCGCCGATACCGACGCGCTACGCGCGCTCCATCGCCTTGTCGATGATCGGAATGGTAACGATATAGTCGATTTCCTGTTCTTGCCAGTTAGCGATGCCAGCCCTACGGACCGCGCTCGCCGCGGCGAACATTGGTCGCTGCTGCTGGTTGATCGCCGCGATCGGGAGAGGCCGGTTGCCTATCACTACGACTCCGCCCGGGGATTCAATGATCGGCCTGCACAACGGCTCGCAGAACGGCTGGGCGCCAACCTGCAAGCCGCCAGCATGCGCCAGCAGAATAACGGTTATGATTGCGGCGTCTTCGTAGTGGATGGCACCCGGGCGCTGGTTGGGCGATTGGCGGTAAGACGGCAGGTAGACCTGAACCTTGACAATCTCGTCGTCGATCGGCGGGCACTGCAAAACCGACTGAGGGGCTGATGCCGGCTTCGACTGACCGTGCGCGCCCAGCTGGTTGGAGCGGCTTCTCGCCGACCCGACCAGAATGCGAAATCAGCGCCTCGCAGAGCATCATGGTGGCTCACAATGTGGAGCGGATGCCGGACTAAGGCTGTTTTCGTAGACCGCGAAGGAGCCCGACGGGCGATTTCGGAGCCAACGTCTTCCGATGTTCTCACAGCCGTCATCAAGCTGTCCGGTATCATCGTTCCCCGCCGAGTTAGGCCTGAAGACGCGGCTGCGCGCTAGGCGCGTGGAGATCTCGCGCCTGGGGCCGGCGATTCGGTCAGTGCACTGTCAATCGGCCCTTTAATTGCGGGTTGTTGTCAAGCTACCATTCTTTCTCTCCAGTGACACGCCGGCAGCGATTGCTCCGTCGGAGCTGGTCGGTGTCATTCAGAGCAGGATGGCGTTGGTCGGCTCGCGGCGCAAATTGCCCTCATACTTGGAAGAGGGCCGACGGCTGTTAGCAGCTTGGGATCGGTTGTCGTCGCCCCGATTGCGCTGCGGATCTGGCGCATCTATTTGCGGACGGCATCGAGGAAGACCAGACTGGCATTCTCCATCAGATGCCAACGATCTGCGACCTGTACCGCGTGCGGCACGGCCTTCGCCGCGGCTTCGCCATATCCTCCGCCTCACGGGTGCTGATTCCGCTCGATGTCGCCCACCGTTCCGGAATGATCTCGCCCACCGTTCCGATTTGATGTCGCCCGCCATTCCGAGATGATCTCGCCCCCCATTCCGGGATGATGTCGCCCGGGGTGACGAGGCCTCTTCTGGCTCCGATACGGTCCCGCCTTTCGGCTTTGCGAAGGGGGACCTGGATGCCGACGGAGAGGTTTGCGATGCGCCATGTGCGCGATGTGATCAGATTGAAGTCGGCCGGGATGCCGACCCGCGAGATTGCGCGGCGGGTGGGAACGGCCCCTTCGACGGTGCGGTTGACGATCCGCCGGTTCGAGGCGGCAGGGCTGACCTGGCCGTTGCCCGACGACGTCACCGACACGGTGCTGGAGGCCCGGCTGTTCGCCAGCGCCGGAGCTGGTCCCGGCACCCGGCGGGCCATCGCCGGCAGGCCGAGCCGGACTGGGCTGCGGTGCATCGCGAGCTCAAGCGCAAGCACGTGACGCTGTCGATCCTGTGGGAGGAATACATCGCGGGCGAACCCAATGGGAATCGCTATTCGCGGTTCTGCGAACTTTACCGCGGCTGGGAAGGCCGGCTGTCGGTGACGATGCGCCAGTCGCATGCGGCTGGCGACAAGCTGTTCGTCGACTATGCCGGCGACGGCGTGCCGGTGGTGATCGACCGGCGCACCGGCGAGCAGCGCGCCGCGCAGATCTTCGTCGCGGTGCTCGGTGCATCGAGCTTCACCTGCGCGCAGGCGACCTGGACGCAGGGGCACGCCGACTGGATCTGCGGTCACGTCGGCGCCTTCGAGGCGATCGGCGGCGTGCCGACGCTGCTGGTGCCGGACAACACCAAGGTCGCAGTGATCAACGCCTGCCTCTACGATCCGCAGATCAACCGCAGCTACGCCGACATGGCGGCGCATTACGGCACCGCCATTCTGCCGGCCAGGCCACGACGGCCACGGGACAAGGCGAAGGTCGAGCAGGCGGTCCTCATGGTCGAGCGCTGGCTGCTCGGGCGGCTGCACCACCGGATCTTCCACAGCCTCGCCGAGGTCAACGCGGCGATCGCCGAGTTAATGACCCGGCTCAACGAGGAGCGGCCGATCCGGCGGCTCGGCGTGACCCGCCGCAAGCTATTGGAGGAGATCGACTGGCCGGCGCTCAAGGCCTTGCCGGAGAGCCCTTACGTGTTCGCCGAGTGGCGGATCTGCCGGGTCAGCATCGACTATCACGTCGAAGTGGAGGCGCATTACTACAGCGTTCCGCATTCGCGCTCGCTCAAGGCGTCACTCCGACGAAGAGACCAAGCGTTGGAGGAAAGCCGCTTGTTCAAGCGAAGCCGAGCGCGCCGTCGGGCTGCAAGTTCGTCGGTACGGTCAAGGGGACCAAGCTCTGGGCAGGTGACTGCACGGCGGCGGCCGAGCTAAGATCAACCACTACCGGCGACGACGCACTCCCAAAGCCGCTGCCCGCTGAGCCAACGGTATCGCTTCCCAAAGAGCAGCAATAGAGACGTCGCCCTGTACGGACTTGACGGCGAGTTCTCTGATCCAGTCGGCGCCATAGTCACGATCGGCAAGCAGCATCGATCCGGACTTCAGGCGAAGGCAGAAGTTTTGTCGCAAGCCGACTGTCGTGAGCCTCACCGGTCGCCAGGGCTCGTTTAGGTCGGCTCTGAAGGGACGGCAGACGCATTAGTTGCCCATTCGTTTCCTGAATCGGTCAGCCCGTCACGCTGCTTCGCCTTTCTCTTCATTGGGTTGGCGGGTGAACGGCGCCGATCCAGCTATGGTCGCGTTGATGGTGCGAAAGAGAAAAGAAAGGTAGTAAGCGGCGACGAATGGTAAGAATACGCGCAAAATTAAAGGCCAATCTGGGGAGAAGGCCCGTGACCGCTGCCGGGCCGTCGTACGCCAGGGCAGCAAAAAGGACCGCGATATCGCGCCAAGGATTGTTTGCTCGGGCTCTTGTATGGAGTTCGTGCTCGCAGCGTGCCTTTCGGGCAGAACGTGGAATTTGTGGTTTGTTGCCGGCTACATTCGTCGCACCGCCCTTGAGTTCCGGGTGTGTTAAGCGTCGCAACCGCAATCAGGCTCGCCACGACCGTTCTCCGAAAGAGCTTGAAGCGTACGTGGCGCCAGATTGTACAGTGTGAAGCAGACAGCTACGGAATCCGGAAGCTTCATGATCGCAAGTGAAAGGTTCAATGTCTCAAGTTCTAAGCGTGCAAGAGGTTGCTGTGGCGGAGCCCTGACTCGAAGCAGGGTTGCACCGGATGTGCGCAGTCAAATTGAAGCCGGAGCAGGACGCGGTTCGAGATCAGTCGGGACGTCTTCGCGTCGCGGCTTGGGCGAGGGCCAAGTACAGTCCCGAGTGCCACATGCCGCTCTTTCCGGAAGGCTAGACGTCATCGGTGCTGCTTCCGACGGCGCAACTTCTCTGTGAGTGCAGGCCGCAAATTGAGTCGAAGCCTCTTTGTGAGCGGCACCGGTCACCTGGTTGCGTTCGGCGCACGCGGCCAGCGAGCTCTTTTCTGGGCAGTAATACTGAGGCTGGCAATGCGCTAACTGGGAGAGCGCAGCGACGACTATCCTCATTGTTTTGATTGCCGACCAGCGATTGGCTTTTCAAGCGGCATCCTCTGTGTGCACCGACATTAGCTCTGCGGCTGGCTATGAAACTCATTTACCTGATCTAAGGAGAGTAGTGTGGAACCGAACAATGACCCGTGGAACGATTCGAACGCTTGGATGCGTTGGTATGCTGAGCAGCAAGCGCTGCAGCCTGCGAGGCAACAGTCGGACAACATGCCGGCGGATCAAGCGAGTTTTGAGGAGCATCTCCAAGCTAGCTCCTCTGATGAGAGCTCCGGAGCGGCGAGTTCACCCGATACTCGGCCCGCAGAGGCGCATGGAAGCATCCAACGCAGTGACGTCGGTGGTTCGATGCGGATGCCCCCGCCGTCCAACCTGCGGGATGACCGGTTCAGCAGCGGGCGCCACAGCGTGGACATCCCTCGTGCTCACCTTGGTGGCTCGGCCGCGAATGCCGCGCCGCCTAACTTTCGTGATCGGCCATTCAGCAGCACCGGCTACACTGCGCCATCGGAACCGCAGGCTGCGGTGCGCACGAAGGACAGCAAGAGCCGTGGACTGTTTTCGCGTGCTAAGTCAGCGGTTGGGAAAGCCCTCAGGGGGAGCCGTCACGAAAAGTCGTCCGGCGGTGCGGCGCCCGATCCTTCAGAGCGGCGCATGGACGCCAAGCGCAGCCTCGTGTCCGACGCGGACGCGCGCCTCTTTGACTCGTTCAGAGAGGACGCCGCCGCTAAATATACTGGAAGCAGCATCGCGACTTATGTGAGCGTTTTGACCCCATTCGCTGCTTGGCTCCGCGCCCAGAACGTGACATTGGCCAGCCTGCTAGATGATCCTAATCAGTTGACTGCCAGTGCGGCAACGTTCTTGAATGTAGATCCGCACGATGTCGTTAAAAGCCGCCTGGGCCGCGCATTGAAGGCGCTCGGTGGAGTGCTCGAGCATGAGGGAACCGGTTGGGTGCATGGGAGGCGAATTCATTCCGATGACAAGCACCTCGTCGACCAGTTTGTGACAGCTGTCCGAGCCGCCCGAAGGGTTCCTGAGAGTACCATCGATTACAATGCAAAGTTGCTTAGGGGATTCGCTTATTGGCTCCGAGAAAGCGACAAGCCATCGATGGCTTCTCGGCGTCTGACCGATCCTGAGTCACTCGCCGGCGACATCGAGACGTACAGGGAAGTCGGTAGGGATCCTTCTGACAGACTCAAGTCGGCAATGTCTAATCTCCAGAGGCTCGCTCCTGGGGGGCCAGGACTCCAAGCAGTCGGTGCCGGGCCGCGCCTGATGGGGCTGCGAACAACGGATCCTTATCCCGACGACAACCGCATCATCGAGAGCTGGTTAAACCAAGAACTGCACAATCTTGGACTGGACGCGACCGCCGCAGAGAGAAAACCTGTCCACAACAAGGCTAGCATTCAACGCGCGTTTAGTGATTCGCTCCAAAGGGAGCAAAGAGGGAGCATAGTGAGTCGACTCGACGGAAGCGAGGAGCAGCAAATTCAGTTGAGGGAGGAAGCTGTAGCCTTCGATAAAACCAAGGCAGCCAGAGGAGTCCTCCTCCCAACTTTACATGAGCTTTGGAGATACCTACAAGTCCTTAAGGCGAACGGAGCGTGGGGCGCGACCGGGTCGCGAACGGTCAGTTACGATCAGGAGCAGCTTCGGGGCGACGCGGGCCAAGCTGGATGGCGGCCACCTGCCGGATGGCACGGCTCGTGGTCCGGGCCATCGTCGGACTCGCATCAACCTGCCGGGTCGCAAACGCAAAGCTACCATCAGGAGCAGCTTTGGGGCGACGCGGCCGAAGCCGGATGGCGGCCACCCGCCGGAGTGGAGGTCCCGTCTGCTTGGATGGGGGCTTTGGATCCGACAGCTTCGTCGCACGACCGTAGTGGGTGGGTGCTGGGCGCCACGGACTGGTTGGGCGACGAGCATATCCACAGGGATTACGAGCTCCTGTGGCAGGAATTGCTCTGGAATAATCCGGATCTCGCCGCTCGGGCGCGATTCGTAGATCCCCTCGTAGCCCACCAGCTTCGCGTGGGCGCGGCACGCGAGGTACTACTACGCGCATTCCAGCACATCGTCCATGACCAGAATGGTAACGATACAGCCGACTTCCTGTTCCTGCCAGTGAACGATGCCAGCGCTACGGATCCTAATCGCCGCGGCACCCATTGGTCGCTGCTGCTCGTTGATCGCCGCGATCGGGAAAGACCGGTCGCCTATCACTACGACTCCGCCTGGGGACACAATGGCGGGCTCGCAGCAATGTTGGCAGGACGGTTGAACGCCAGCCTGCAACACGCCAGCATACCCCAGCAAAGCAACGGTTATGACTGCGGTGTGTTTGTGCTGGACGCCACGCGGGCCCTCGTCGGACGGTTGGCGCAAACACGGGAGGACATAGCGCATCTCGATAACCTCGTCCCCGATCGGCAGGCTTTGCAAAACAGACTGAGGAACGATCCCGGCTGAGGTTGATGGGCGACCGGAGCACCTCTCGCCGACAGCTGTGCGGTTCCGTGAGAGAATGGATCATGATGACGACGACCTCTCTTGCGCCGACTTTTGCTCGCCAGCTGGGCCGAGGAAGAGGATCGTCTAGAGAGGGTCGGTGTGCCCAAGGACGTTCTCTTCAAGACTAAGCCCGAGATCGCGCTGGAGCAAATCCGATCGGCCTGTGAAGCGGTACTGAGCGTGGTGTGGTACTGATGGATGCCGGATATGGCGCGGATACGACGCTGCGCAAGGAAGTGACTGCGTTGGAATTGCGCTATGTTACGGGCATCTTGCCGAACGCCGTCCGTGTGGCCGCCCGGCATGGGACCGCTGCCGCCTAAGAAATGGTCGGGCAATGGGCGGCCGACGACACTGATGCGGCGGGACGACAAGCACAAGCCTTGCTCGGTCAAGGAACTTGCTGTTGCTCTACCCAAACAGGCTTGGCGTAATGTAAAATGGCGCGAAGGCAGCGCTGAGTTCTTGAGCTCGCGCTTTGCGCGGCTCCGGGTCCGCCCCGCTCATCGCGATTACTGGCTGAGCGAGCCGCATCCATGGTCGATTTGGCCAAGCTCAGATGGCGCATCGAACGCGACTACCAAGAGCTCAAACAGGAGTTCGGCCTCGGGCATTATGAAGGGCGCCGCTGGCGCGGTTTCCATCACCACGCCACGCTATGCATCGCCGCTTACGGTTTCCTGATCTCCGAAAGGGAGACGATCCCCCTGACGACCTCGCCGGCCCGCGTTCATCAAAGAAATTACACTTTCCAAAAACCAAAAGCCCCGCGGCGCTCCCGCTCAGAACCGAGCGTCACATGCCGAATTCGATCTGTACATGTGGGCGGCGCCTCTCGAGCGCATTGGTTAGGCGGCTACGTAGATGTCCGTGCTGCGCAATCCAAATCGAGGCCCATGCGCCGACATGATTTGTGACGCAGTAAGACTAGAGTACGCATACGACGAAGGCCGCCTGATTGACGCATGCGCGCGAGCGCGACGAGCTCTATGAAGGCGTTGCGTGAAGATCAGGCAGCCTGCTGATCGGCGGGAGTGTCGCCTTGGCGGAGGAGCTTCCATTCCCAGGGCAGCAGTTCGTGCAGACGCGATGCGGGAAGATCGGCGATACGGAGGACGATATCGGCGAGCCAGGCCTTGGGATCTACACCGTTAAGACAACAGGTGGTGATCATCGTCAGCATGATGGCGGCGCGGTCGGCACCGCGCAGGCTGCCGGCGAAGGTCCAATTGCGCCTTCCCAGGGCCGTTTACCGTTCATTCTGCCCATGTCGGGGAGGATTTCGAGGTCCACTATCGTTGGCATCCCTATTTTGGCCGGATGGTGAACGTGCGTCGTGTGGAGCAACGCGCGACAGGTCAGTTTTTGCGGATCCGAACCCCATTGGGCACGGTCATCACGATTCCCGGCTGGATGGTAGATCCAATCGCATGCGCGGATATGACCTCCGGGCCACCACAAGTTGATCTTGCCGCATTGTCAGAGCTGAAGAGACTGGTCATAGCGCTCGCCATTTCCACAAACTCCCCGAGCGATCGAGTCGCATGGGAGAACGCCGATGAAGCAGGAGCGCGTAGCTGTACGGATTTCAGACGGGCAACTGAGCCTGATATTCGAGCCAGACAGGCTGGACAGGATGAACGAGGCGGCGCGGGTGAAGGCGTTACTGACGCTCGCCCAAATCCTCATGCAGGCCGCCGGCCTGGTAGTCGAGGAGCTCGGTGATGCCCGACACTGACCAGATCCCGGAAGCGCTCTTGAAGCGCAAAGCTGTCGTCTATGTGCGGCAGTCAACGCAATCCCAGGTGATGGCCAATCTGGAGAGCCAACGGCGACAATACGATCTTGTGGATATTGCGCGCCGACACGGCTTCTCCGACGTGGAAGTCATTGATGATGACCTCGGCCGTTCGGCGAGTGGAACGGTGGCCCGGCCCGGCTTTGATCGGCTGGTCGCATGGTTGTGCGCAGGAGCCGTTGGCGCCGTGATTTGCTTCGATGCATCGCGGCTCGCGCGCAACGGCCGCGATTGGCATCATCTGCTTGAGTTATGCGGGCTTGTCGAAGCGAGGATGATTGATCACGACGGCGTTTATAATCCTTGCCTTCCGAACGATCGGCTCTTGCTCGGCATGAAGGGAAGCATAAGCGAGTTTGAGTTGGGCATAATCCGGGCACGGATGCTAGAGGCAGCCAGGGCGAAGGCCCAACGTGGTGAGCTACGCTTATCAGTGCCGTTTGGTTATGTCTGGCATCGCGAAGCCGGTCTGGGCCTGGATGCTGACCTGCGTCTGCAAGAGGTGATTCGACTTATCTTCACTCGCTTTCGCGAACTTGGTAGCGCTCGCCAGGTGTTGTTGTCGATGAAGGCGGAGCAAATCCATTTCCCCCGACCTGCTGACGAAGGTCGCATGACAAACTTCGTTTGGCAGCCCATCCGCTACCGCAATGTGATCAGTGTGTTGAAGAATCCGTTCTATGCGGGTGTTTACGTATACGGCAAAAGCGAGAAGCGAACCGCGATTATCGAAGGCAGAGCGCGGCGGACCTACGGGCACTACAAACCGGCGGGCACTTGGGATGTGATGATAAAAGATCATCACGAAGGGTACATCACCTGGGATGACTACGAGCGCAACCAGAAGCAATTGGCGCTTAACGCCTACGGTCGCCCAGATGGTGCAAAATCAGGCCGGGGCGGCCAGGCGCTCTTGTCGGGCATTCTGACGTGCGCTCGTTGTGGTCAGCGCCTGAGCGTCAGCTATAGGGGCGGTCGAATCAGCTACCCGGTCTACCGCTGTGACAAGGGTAGTCTAGCAGGTCGGCTTCGCTGTATGATATTCGGAGCTTCAAAAATCGACGCGGCAGTTGCACGAGAACTGTTACGAGCGGTAGAACCCATGGCGATCGAGGCCGCGTTCGAGGCACAGCGCATGCAACGGGAACGCCAAGACGACAAGCGCCGGATCTTTGATCTGGAACTCCAGCAAGCCCGGTACGATGCCACGCTAGCTGAGCGTCGCTACGCCGCCTGTGACCCCGATAATCGCCTGATCGCTGCGCAGTTGGAGAAGAACTGGGAGTACGCTTTGCGCCGTGTGCGCGAGCTGGAAAATCGCCAGAATGACCATCAGTCATCCGGCCACGCGGTCGATCCCGGCACCTTTGCCGATCTGGCGGATAACCTGTCCGTAGCCTGGAAATCCCCTGATGTGACGATGCGCGCGCGCCAGCAGCTGCTGCGAGCCTTGATTGTCGACATCATCGCGGACGTCGACGATGCGGTACGCGACGTTGTGCTCACGATCCATTGGCAGGGTGGGCAGCACTCCGAGCTTCGGATCCGCAAGCCGCGCTCCGGTGAACACGGTTCCTCCACGGCGGAAGATGCCTTGGCTGTTGTCCGCAGCATGGCCGGGCGCTGGTCTGACGAGCACATCGCCGCCACGCTCAATCGGATGGGCTTGCCCACCGGCATGGGTAAGACCTGGACAGCACATCGGGTCAGCTCTATTCGCCGTGTGCGTGGCATCCATGCCTACCGTTCAGCGGAAAAAAACGGCGAATGGCTTACGCAGATCGAGGCCGCAAAAGCGCTCGGTGTCTCAAGTCATATGATCCGCCGCCTTGTCTCCAGCGGCGTTCTTCCTGCTGTGCAGGTTGTTCCGCGAGCGCCTTGTCAGATTCGAGCTGCCGATTTGGCGTCCGAGACGGTCAAAACAGCGATTGCCCGAAAGGGTCGCCCGTCTCGCGAAATTGACGCGGACACGCTTCCAATGTTTACAAGCACTTAAAGAAGGGGCGCACAATGACTCAAGGCTTGCGATGCCTCTCAATGCGCGCTCAGCACAATTGTTGGTCAAGCAGATCCTGCCATCGTCGAGGAAGCGGGCGAAGTCCTCCCAGCGCCTGAGCATGTAATTCATGGGCTTCAGGACCTCAGAGGAGCGCGAGAGGGGTTCGCGCTCGAGGAGCAGCCAGGCATGCATGTCCTCGAGAAGCGGCTTGCTTTTTTCCTGGCGCACGGCGCGCCGCTGGTCGGCGCCGCGGCTGTTGATGGCGCGCTCGATCTCGAACAAAGCGTCGAGGCGTCTGACCGCCCCCAACGCGATCGGGGAGACCGGTTTGCCCCTGTGGCCTTCCCGGGCGTTCTTCTCGATGTAGGGCAGCTCGAAGAAGCCCCGCCGCGCATGGGCGAAGCAAAACGCCGGCGTAATCGGCAGCACCTTCTTCTGCGGATCGAACAACGGCTCGAAGCCGTTGTAGCAATCAGCTTACAGGATACCGGCGAAGGCGGCACAGATGCTTCTGTGGATGCTCGCCTCGACGGTCGCTCGAGGCGTAATAGACCGCCGCCGGTGGCGCTGGCCCGGCGAAGGGCCGGTCATCCCGCACATATGTCCAGATCCGACCGGTCTTGCACTTGCCCTTCGCCAAGATGCGGATGGTGGTGTCGTCGCCATGCAGGCGCTCGGCAGCAAGCACATGGCGTTCGATCAAGTGGAAGAGCGGCATGACGGCGAAGGTCCCGTGGCCGACCTGGTCGGCCAGCGTCGACAATGGCAGGTCGATCCCCTCGGCCTTAAAGCGCGCACTCTGCCGATTGAGCGGGATGTGCATGCCGAACTTGTCGAACAGAATCGTCGCCAGCAATTGTGGGCCGATGAAGCCGCGCGGCGTCGCGTGGAACGGCGCCGGCGGCTGGCTGATCTTCTCGCAATCGCGGCAGGTGAACTTCTCGCGCACTGTCTCGATGACCTTGAAGCGGCGCGGGATCTCCTCCAGCGTCTTGGTCACATCCTCGCCGATCTTCGCCAGCCGCGATCCGCCGCAGCAGGCGCAGCTCGTTGGAGCCTCAATGACGATGCGCTCGTGTTCGATGTCGTCCGGCCAGGGCTTGCGTACCGGCCGCTTGCGCGTGAAGGCGCGCACGCTCTGGGTCTTCGCCGCCGCGGCCTGAGCCGCAAGCTCATCTTCGCTCGCCGTGGTGGCGAGTTCTTCGAGTTCCAATTCCAATTGTTTGATCAGACGCGCCGTGCGCTCGGAGCGCTGCCCGTACAGTTCGCGTTTGAGTTTCTCGATCCGCAGCTCGAGATGCGCGATCAGCGCCGCGTTATCCGACAGCTCCGCTTGCGCGCTGGCAGCCATCGCCTCGGCTCGCAGCCGGGCCTCACGCTCGGCCTGCAGCGCCGCCAGGGCACTGACAAGATCCGATGGAAGGTCGTCCGGCTTCGATATCATGAAGCCATTGAATCAGATCAAGCAGCAGATTCAAACCCAAAACGGCTATCCGACCCGCGTCGGACGCTGGGTTTCTTGCGGGTTGCGCCAATCGATCCCGGACAACAGGTAACTCATCTGCGCCGGCGAGATCGTCACCGCATCGCCCGCAACGAAGGCCAGATGAACCGCCCTCTCTCCAGTCTTTTGGTGAACAGGCATGCTCCCTGGCCATCGTGCCAGATCACCTTCACAAGATCGCTTCGGCGACCGCGGAAGACAAACAGATGACCGCTGAGCGGGTCCTTGCGCCGCACCTCCTTGCACCTGGAGTGCCAGCGTCGGAAAGCCTCGGCGCATGTCCGTGTAGCCTGTCGCAAGCCACACGCGTGCGCCCGTCGGAACCGGGATCATCGGCGCACCAAAGCATCGAGAACGCGACGTAGTGCGTCTCCATCAACGTCGCCATCGACCCGGATGCAGTGCCCGCTACCAAGATCGATCTCGATGATGCCAAGGCTCTTCCGTCGACGCGCCGCGGTCGTCGTCAGTGGCGCTTCGGCCACCGCCAGCGGCGGCACAGACGACCCAATCTCGACCGGCACGAACGGCGCTATACTCGCTTCAGCGTGCTTGCAAAGCTCTTTGCGCCACCTGAACAGCAAGGCCAGCCATGCGAGCCACCTCGGAAACGCAGGCTCCGGGCTCGAGCGATGCTGCAACAAGCCGTTCTTTCTCATCCTGTGACCACCGGCGCCGCCGCTCGACCGATGTGATCACCTCCGCCCTCGAAATCGTCATAGCGCTTCTCCTAGGATTACCCCTAGGACCTGCAGCGTTCGCGTCCGTCAAACAAGGCGGCCCTCAACGGCTTTCAATTACCCACATCGTCGGCGAGTTCCGATTGAGAGGCCGAAGGCGATGTCATTGAGGCGTGTTAGGCCTCGCCAGACGACCATGTTTCCTGGCGGCGGATCGTGGTTGCGTGCGAGGTAGCCACCGAGCATGGCGATCTGGAGCAAATAGGTGGCGAGGGTCCTGCGCAGGATGCGCGGCTTGGCCCGCGCCGCGTCGATGGCATCAAGCGTCGCGATTTCGGTTGGGGTAAGGACTGTCTCTGGCGCAACCTCGGGCTTTGCTCGTGCGGACATGGTGAGGAAGAAGATGCGCCAGCTGACCATCGCGATGAGGGCGAGGAATTTGGCCAGCCGCTCGGCGGTCTCAAGCCTCGCCTCTTCGGCGGACAGCCAGACTTCATGACCTTGTGAAACACCTCCGCCTTCCAGCGCAAGGCGTACCATTCGAGCTTCTCGATGGCGATGGCGAAATCTGCGACCGGCAGATTGGTCACCAGCTTCCAGTCGATCGGCGGACGCTCCGCCGGCGGGTCGATCTCAAGGGCTTGGATGTAGGTGAGAAGCTGAGGACTATATCGCTTCTGCTTGCCGACGGGCGGCAAGGTTTGGATGGCGGCGAACTTCACGTGCACGCACGCCGTCTCATCCTGTCCGATCGCGACGTAATGGCGTCCCGCCCAAGGCGCAGCCGAGAGCTGGGCGAAGACCCGATGAGCTCCATCCCGCCGCTCTGCGCCGGCGGCCAATCGATTGGTTTGCACACGCACCAGAAAGCGCGTGCCGAGATCTTGCGCCAGGCAAAAGAGCTCGTAGAGGTCGCTCTCGCGGTCGGCCACATGCACGCAGCGCTCCGGCGTGCCCACGAACGCCATCGACTGGCGCAGGTTCTCCAGCCACCGATAGCTTTCCTTCGTCTCGATCGGCACGCGCGTGGGATTCACGTGTCGCTTGAGCGTCCAGGTCCCCTTGAACTTCGTGCGTGTCCAGAACTTCGCTGCCGTCCTAAAATCTTCATTTTCGGCTTCAGCCGCAGCGCATTTACAGCGAGAGCGCTAGCTGGATTGATCGCCATCGATGGCATCCTGAAAGCAGGCTCACCTATCGGCGTCTCCGTGCTGTTTGACCGATACAAGAGGGGAAACGAGGAAAGCATCTGGAAGTTCAAGGAGATCGAGGCGTCGGGAGACACCACCAAGCTGACTGACCAGGAAATGTGGCTGCTTAAATATTCCAAGGCAGCAACCCGGCCTGCTGCGCAGAATCAACACACCAGCGGGAAGTCGTTCTCCATGATTAGTGCAGGGAAAATGCATTCTCGAAAACCTAACGAAGATAAGCTGCGCTCGAACGAATGAAAAGGCGCGCAATGCAGCAGGGCTGTGATGCAGGATGCGGCTCAGCGTCCTGCCGGGTCGGCGTAGGTCCTTGATGTGAGTTGTGGGGCTGCGGGAGGGCGGACAAGGCTATTCTGGTTGCGGAAGCAGAAGCGCTGGCGACACTGCTCCTGTCCGGCACCACCGGGTACTCAAGTCGAATTCTGGCGCCTGTCGCGCCAAGCCGTTGGAGGAAGAAGATTGACAGACTTCTTCGAGATTGATTTTTTAGATGTTGAAGCGAAGAGCAGCGGTGATGCCATTTGCATCCGCTATGAGTTGAACGGTCAGACGTTCATTCACGTGGTCGACGGAGGTTACCAGTCGACTGGCGAGAAGGTCATCAATTTCCTGAACAAGTACTACGGGAGTCCGAAACGGATCGACCATGTTGTTGCGACCCACAATGACGGCGACCACGCCGGAGGTCTCCAGCGAGTCCTGGAAGACTGTGAGGTCGGCGTGCTCTGGATGCTGCGACCTTGGGTCTTTGCTGCTGAGCTTCTTCCTCGATTCAAGCGCTTCACAACAGCCGATGGACTGGAGAAGGCGCTAAGGGAAGCTTACTCGAATCTAGCCGCTCTCGAAGAGATCGCCTTACGAAAGAATATCCCTATCTATGCGCCATTTCAGGGTAGCACGATTGGCGCTTTCCGGGTGATGGCTCCGACACGTTCGCGCTTTCTGGATCTGATTCTCTCCTCGGATAGGACCCCCCAGGAGAAAGGGCTGCTCGAAATGGCACGCGACGCGGCTGTTCGTGTGGCCAAAGAGGCGGTCGCGCTTGCCAAAGCCGCTTGGGGCCACGAATATTTTCCGGCGGGCGAGACGAGCAACGAAAATGAGATGAGCGTCGTTCAGTATGCCTATCTCAATGGATGCAAAATCCTGCTCACCGCCGACACCGGACGCACTGGGCTCAAAGAAGTCATCGATTATGCGCCGTTGGCCGGACTGACCTTGCCTGGCATCGATCGATTTCAGGTTCCTCACCACGGTGGACGCCACAACGTTTCGACCGACTTGCTGGATCAACTATTGGGTGAAAAGAAGGCGGCACAGGGCGGGAAGACGACCTTCACCGCCGTGATAAGCGCGGCCGAGGCCGATGAGGATCATCCCCGCAAATCCGTTGTCCGCGCTATGCATCATCGTGGTGCACATGTCATCTCAACCGAAGCATCCAACAAGCGGACCTCCAAGAATGCTCCGCAGCGCGATGACTACAGCGCCGCAGATTGTCTGCCGTATCCGGACGAACAGGAAGACTGAGACCTTGTTGCGTTCACCTGAGAGAGCGGCGGAGCCAGAGTCCGGTCGCGCTGGTGTTCGTGTCTGTGGACGACAGCGAGCACGTTTCTCGCCTGTTCTGCGCCGTTTCCGGAACAAGTCGACCCAAATGAGCACAAACGATGATTAAAAAAGAGTCGAAGGAGAAATTGAAGGAGCAAAACACTTCCCCATTGATGACGATCCTCGTTGTCAATTTCGCAATCTTCGCCCTTGCGCTCAAGACGGACCAGTTCCTAGCGGCCGAATACGAGGAACTGCTTAAGCATTGGCAGGCGCTCATACCTGCTGGACTGGGAGCCGTGCTTATCAGCGTGATCAACGGTGTGCTCGATGTTCAAACCAAGGCCAGACTGGTGTTTTGGCGTTGGCACGATCCTTTGCCCGGATGTCGGGCGTTCTCTTACTATCTTCATCGCGATCCGCGGATCGACGTTACGACGCTGAAGACGAAAGTCGGACCGTTTTCCAGCAACTCCGACCGAGCAGAATGCTCTTTGGTACAGGCTTTACAAGTCGGTAGAGGAGGATCCGCGCGTCCTACACGTTCATCGCCGTTTTCTGGACGCGCGACTATGCCGGCATCGCTTTCATGCTTCTGATCGTCTTTGGCGGAACCGGTATTGTTGCGATGCAGAATTACAAGACAGCGCTACTCTATCTGACATCTCTCATGGCCCAGTCTCTAGCGAGCGGAATGGCTGCAAGGAATTATGGCATTCGTTTTGTAGATACAGTGCTTGCTCTAAAGGCGGCAAGCTGAATCTCAGAAGTGATTGCACAGACAACGTCCCCGACCTCCGAAAGCGCTTCTTGACGCGATTGGTCGACGAGGTTGGCCCGAGCCGCAATGCGTGCTTCATTATATAGAGCCGCGTCTGCCGTCGGCAACGGATTGGCATCCATCGCGTCCGCGTAACTTCCCCATGAATATGCCTGCAGGTCCACAAGAGAGTCGTCCCACATGCTGTGGAACGTTGATCGCCTGCTGTGTGCGGTCCCATTGGAGTCTTTGGCGTGAAGCACGACAGACAATTTGTTGTCGCCTTCATCGCCGCTCCGTTCGCTCGCATGCAATGGCTGCTCCAGATCTCCGGCAAGATGGACAACGAGCTTTTTAGCGCCCGCAACCTGTTGTCTTTGGAGCGCGACTTGTCTTTCAGGGCTGCGATGGCTGCCGGTAGGCCTTTAACGATGCAGGAGCCTTGTCTGCCCACGTGCTTGCAATAGATTCCGGCGTCATAAGTCGAACGCTCGACATCGATATCAACGAAATGCCACCGACGTGTTCTTTCCTTCTGCTGTGAATTTGTAGTCATGTCGAGATCGCGGCCAGAGAGCTGTCCCCGATCAGCACCTTGAGGGCCTGTGCGGCGGGACTCAGGTGCCGCTGCGCCAGTTCTGCGATAACGGAATGACCTTGTTGCCTCCAGGCTGGCGCCGAGGAGCTGCTGGCCACCAACGCGGCGGTACAGATCGGAACGTCAGCCTGAGCAGCATCACGAGCCATTCCCAAGATACTGGATTGGATGACGTTGCTTACAGCAGACAGCATGACGCTAGGGCACGTTGACCAGTGGCATCGGCGCGGTCGGTCGCGGGATGAAAGCACTTTGGTGCTGGCCGCGAGCCGCCAACATGATCACGAAAGCCGTGAGAACGATTAGGAGTCCACGCATATCGATAGATCACTCGCAGAGCTGTAACGCAACTATGAAAGGGCTCATATCCCTTGTGCCGGATCAACAAGAAAATGAATCTGCTGTACCATGCGATGAGACGTACGCGGTTAGATTGCAAAGCGCCAAAGTCATAGCGTTTGCTCTTGGGGCAAGACGGCAAAACCAGGTCCTTTATGCCGAAAACGTGCGTCCGGGCCTCGTTAGCGGCTGAAATACCGCGGCGGATTTCAATCGTAGGATCAATCGCTGGATGCCTTCGTTCTTGGCTTTCGTTGGCTTGCGTCACTTGTCACGAGTTCACCGAAAGGGCCGCGGATCATGAGCGTGTAGACGTCCAAGAGTTCTCCTCGCCACCTGTGCCGGGAGACTGACCCACGAGCTGTTAGTAAACGCCAGGATCGGTCGCATCCTCGGTATTGATGAGGAAAACCCGAGCGTCGGGTCCAAGAGCAATCTGGCCGCGCAAGCTCGGATCGGCAGCAACTTTCAGCAATCTTGCCAAACCAACCCCGCCACTTTCGCCTGCAACGACAGCTGGGTTGCCGTCCCCGGGATTGGCCAAACGCTTCATCGCGCCGACGGCGTTCTGGTCATCGACAATCATAAAAGCGTCGGCTGCGCGCGAAAGGATGCGCCAAGCGAAGGTTCGTAGCATTCGAGCATCGCCATCACTGTCGACTGCCCATTGGTCTCAGCCCCGCAAATTCCTCCAAAAATGGGTAGAGTCCGTCGCCTGGCAAGGGATGGACCATGAAGCCAAGCGGGTTCACGGAAGAGCAGATCATCGGGATTTTGCGAGAGCAGGAGGCGGGTGCGGCGACTGCTGTGTCTGCCGCAAACACGGGATCTCCAGTGCGGCGTTCTACAAATGAAAGGCCAAGTACGGTGGCCTGGAGGTTTCGACGCCGAGCGGCTCAAGGCGCTGGAGGACGAGAACGCCAAGCTCTAGAAGCTCTTGGCCGAGGCGATACTCGATTGCGCCATGCTCAAGGACGTTGCGTCAAAAAATGTATGACCCGCCCCGCCCGTGCAAGGTCGTTTAATGAGGACGATGCAGTCTGCACAAATGTATCCGGCCTCTTGCAAGTGGGCCGCTGTTGC
>NZ_JBEPQF010000059.1:0-26131 GCF_040547695.1 Bradyrhizobium sp. JR4.3
GGCCTGTTCGTACTGCATGCCAGCTCGCTGCCCGAAAATCCCTACGACGGTCACACCTTGCGGAACGTCATCGACCGGACCGAGACGCTCACCGGCTGTCCGATCGAGCGGGCCTATGTCGACAAGGGATACCGCGGCCACGATGCTCAAAATCCACGTCGCGTCTTCATCTCCGGCCAAAAGCGCGGCGTCTTCGGCGTCATCAAGCGCGAGCTGCGCCGCCGCTCCGCCATCGAGCCCATCATCGGCCACATGAAGACCGAAGGTCACCTCGGTCGCTGCTACCTCAAAGGCCGTGCCGGAGACGCCGCCAACGTCATCCTCTCAGCCGTCGGCCACAACTTCCGCCGCATCCTAGCCTGGCTCAGAGAACTCTTGTGCCTGTTCCTGGTCCGACTATGCCGCGTGCTGCCCGGTCCAGCCCCGCTCAATTCGCCTTCTTAACGGACGACGACATACTCCGCGATCGCCGTGCGACCGATCCCGACCGATCGGGAGATCACCCGATCGCTCACCCCACAGGCATACTTCAGGCGTAGAACTTCTCGAATCTTCCGCATCGGCAATCTCTCGGCGGGCATCGGACCTCCCATTGCGTGAACCGCAAAAGGAGGGACCTTGCCCCGTTCAGATTGCCGACAACGCCCCCCGTCTCACCCTATCAACAGGGTGGCCGCATTCGTTCGGATCGGGTGGCCGCTTTCGATCGGAATCGGTGGCCGCCTTCCGTCGGAATCGGTGGCCGCTTTGCCCCGGATTCCGCACAAGAAGTCGGCAGCGCCCCCCGGTCCCGCGGAAGAAGTCGTTCTAGTCCGCAATATCTATCAGGCTTTCGTCCATGAAGGTCGCAGCGCGGGCGAGATTGCGGCCGATCTCAATGAACGGACATCCCAACCGACCTTAGATGCCGTGGACCAGGGGCACGGTCTCATTAGCTTCTGCTCAATGAGAAATATGCCAGGACAACAGAACCAGCGTAGCGTCCCCTACTCCAAGTCCCGCCACCGCGTCGAGGGGCATCGCACCTGAGGTCTCTGCGGGTCTTGGCCCGATCTCGCGGTTACTTAATCCGGAGGATCTTGATGAGCCTCGACCAATTCCCAATCGCGGCTCAGATGGCCGGGGAATTGATCCTGATATTGCCTGAGCACACACCGATTGTGCCGCTCGATCTCAGAGCGGCTGATGTGCTGTTCACTAGCACATTTGACGACGATCGCTTGCGGCTCGATCTTTGCCCCGCGGTTCACCTTCGCGCGCAGCGCAGAGGTAGAAAGCCGCAATGTCTTGAGGCCGCGCGCCGCAGCATAATCGAGAGGCTCATAATAGCACAATACGAAGTATCTGTAATCGTTGAGATCGATATTGTAGTTTGCCCCGAAGTAGCGCAAGTGAAGTGCCGTTCCGAAGCGATAGAAAACGGCCATACCGGTTATCTCGTTGTTTCGTTTGGAAATTGCTACGGCACCAAAATGCGAGACACCTGCCTTCCTCTGCCCGGCGAGGATCCGTTGCATCCAGTCGCCATCATCGGCATTGCCGTACCTAGACCTGTTCTGGGTTATGAAATCAGCGGCGATTAAGTCATCGAGTTCTTCGGCTGGTAGCCATTCGATCTTGCCTCCCGTTCGCCGGAACGCCGAGATTTCAGACTTACTTTGATTACGATCATGCGCGGACGAGCGCGCCATCATCCCGGGGAGCCCTGTGTCCGGCACTTCCAGTGACGCTTCGGCAGAATGCAAAACGACTGCCCCCCCTATGGCCCCAGCAAATTCCACTGCCGCCTGATAGGGCATGTACGGCATTACAAAGCCTGCGTATCGCCGTTCCTGAGCATAGTGTAGAGCGCTGCGTCCTAACGCTGTCAAAGCCTCACGCCTTCGCCTGCCCTGGACGCAGGGAATCTCGTTGTGGGTGTTGCGCCGTCCCCCCAGCCAGAGAAAGGTTTGTTGCCAAGGGCCAGGAATACCCCCCATGCAATCTGGTAGGAAGAACATCCCAGCTGATTGGCTTCCCTCCCAAAGCGTACACGCAGCCACGAGTCCGGCCGACCCGTGGACCGCGAGCACGTCTGTTGTACCGAATGTATGTTCGAGAGCTCCTAGCCATCGGTAGCTGTTGTAGAAATTGTTATCACTGACCAGCGCATCCCAGTCATGCTCGTTTAGGCCGCATAGAGCGTGCGGAACGCCCGACAACTCGGTCCTGAATGGGAGAAACGTCATGGGTTTCGCTCCGCATGTCCACGGGCGAATACACCTTCAATCATGATCGCGTGCGGGCTTTGGAGATATGCAGGCAGCTCTTTGGGGAGCTGTTCTATATGGGAGTATGCTGGAGCACCCAATTCCCTCCATTTCAACGACCGGAACCCGGCTTGTCCTAATGCCCTTTCCAAAGAAGGAGCGGGCCAATGCCATGCGAATACGCCGCCCTGTTCTCCGTTTTTGCAGAACTCGATCCTGATGCGTCGACCTTCTAAATACGGGTTATCAGGATCGTCGACAACGAGCCTGAACCCACAGGCTTCGTAGTGATTTGAGTGTGGGTTGTAAGACGGATGAGTCGATAGCGATACCAAGCGCCCGCCGGGACGCAACAGTCCGGCCATTTCGCCGCACATGCTGTCCAGATCAGTCTTGTTGGCAGCATAGGGAAGCACATAGGATGCAAGTACCACGTCGAATTGGGCTGTCATATTGGCAGAGAGATGGGGGATGAAGGAGAGATCGGACGCCTCTTTCTCTGCCCGACGCCGCGCGTAGTTCAGCATGCCTGGCGCCGGATCATATCCTACAACGCAGCGCGCTCCGCGTTGCTTAAGCATTCGCGAAATTGCCCCCGTGCCGCACCCGAAATCGAGGATTGATAGGCCATCAACGTCGCCGATCGCCTCTAGTACACTCGGCACTTCGATGTATTTTCGAAGGGGCCACTGAGCCATGTTCTCGTGCAGACTTGCAAATTCATCGAATTGAGCAGCATTGTCGGACATGAGAGCGCCGGTTCCTCCATTTGCAATACCCAATCTCGCCGCGAACCCAGCGTGTTGGGGTGACGGGGCAGTTCGGGACTTAATCAGCGGGCAAGGGTCTTGCTGCACATGAATGCCAGACCGCAATCGCCACACAGCCTTCGAAATCTGCCCCCAATAGTGAAGGCACCATGCACTCTAGCTCGCGCGAACTCATGTGGAATTTCCGCTCCGGCGTTCGGGGAATAACCGCCGACCAACGCCACTTTTGCTGTGAGCCGTGACCATCGAGCCTCATGGCTCGATCCGTTTCGACCAGACCGACACCGTCTTGGATCTGTCGAGATACTTCTCGTAGAGTTCCTCAAGCATTTCCTTGCCGACCACAGCCAGCTCAGCTTGATAGGCAGCGCGATCGGTCACCTCAATACGCTCGATATAATCCCACGGTCCGCCTGATATGCCAGAGCCGGTTTCGGTGATGCGGTGCGTGCAATAGCTGACAATAGTCTTCAATTTGCCCGCGACGATATAGTCGACCTCGCGCTCAAAACGCTCATAGTCGGCTCCGCTGACACCCGGCTTCAATGCGGCAAATACAAATCGGACAACAGCCATTTTGGATCCTTCTCGTATCGTGGCGAAGCAAATTCAAGCGGCCAGCTCTGAAGCAAGACCGTAAGCGATGGATCGTCTCAGTGCGCTTCCAGCGCGCTCCTTTAGCGCTGGTCACCTGGGCCGATGGACATCGACCCCGCGAAAACGGGCGCGCAAAACGTGCGGAACGCCTCGTCTCCGAAGGGAAGAACTCGATGGGTTTGCCCCTGATATCGTGAGTGACAAGTGGGCACACGCTCGACGATTATCGATTGCAGCCTTTGAAGCACGGCGCATGTCATGAGCGTCGCTGCCGCTCTCTAGAGGTGATGAGGACCAAGTCCTGCACAGCACGAATGATAGAAGTCCCTTCGACGCACCCGATGGGATTTCAATTGGCGAAATCTCACTCAACCGTGCTGTGTCGATGGCATTTATTTGAATCAATCGAGCAAGCGCCATGTGAAGCTCCGGGCTTGGCTGTCTGCGAGACCGCCATATTCGAAATGGTTTTCCACCGGAAGTTAGCAAACTGCGTGCCACAAACGCCTTATGCGAGCTTGCTTGGAAGCGGACAAAACAACTCCTTCGCGACGCATGGGCGGACTACTTGTGCCGACTTGTCGAATTTCGCACCTTATACGTCGTGATCCAGACAGGGCTGAATATGACAACGCGGTGGCCACGTGGCGGCGACTGCAGCTCTTGAGATCGAGGGGGCAAGATATGGTCCTTGATAGGCTCCTCGAAGTTCGAATTTTCCAGCGCAGTATAAGATGAAAGCGCAAAACGCTTCGCGAAACGCTCCAGGCGCGGCGTACCGCTTGAACGCGTCATACGAAGATGAGGATCGTCTACGTCGAGAGGCGCCTGTAATGACGGCGAAGAGATCGTCGAGCAGCAAGACGGCAGAGCCTGCTCTGGGGTCCAGTCGGCGCGGGTGAGGAAGGGCAAACCGCGTTGGAGGCTCGAGGGCAGCAGAGGTTTTAGGCTTATGACTGGACAGCCTTTGGGGATTTTACTGTGACGTGGCGCTTAGTGCGGATTTCGGCGCGTTCGCGATGCAAACCGTCCTCCTCAGTGCACGGCAAGCACCGGACGATCGGCGGGAAGCCAAGCGCGGTTTCAATTCTTTCCTGCTGGGTGCGGAATGATCGACTAGCGTGGCGAGATCCGCCGAAGAGCGTGTCGGGCACCGGATACGCGTCGCATAGCCAAGAGCTCCTTTTCGAAAGCGGAGCATTGTAAAGTCGCTCGCTATTCGCATGCAAATTGCTGCTTTGGGTCACGCAAATAAATGGGAGGCCTCATCGAGCTGGCAACGCCTTTAGCTTGCCGCCTACAATTGGAAAGACATCGTGATTCAATGGTAGCTGCGGGGCATATTAATCTGCAAGTGCGGAATTGTCGGCATTTTGGGACGCCGGCCGGTCTCGAAGCAATTGGTCCTTTCGGCGGCGATGACTCCGGAGGCGTTGCAACGCTGGAAGGTCCTCATCTCCATCGGCGGCGCGCCGCGGGCAAGTTGGAAGCCTAGAGAGCCGATTGCGCGCAGTGCCGCTCTGGGGGCATTCCGGAAATGGGGCTTACCCGCTGGGCCACCCACGGAAAGCCGACTGAGAATAACGCTCATCCGCATGCGACTGACAATGTGACGGTCGTCCATAATGGCATTATTGAAACTTTTCTTGGGCTGCGCGTCGAGCTGCAACAGCAGGGTGCCCAATTCGTTTGAAGGGCTGTTCGCCTCAGGACGCGGTGAAGGCTTCGCTGCCCAGATTGCGCGGCGCGTTCGCGCTGATCTTTCCTTTCAAATATTGATCGGCTTCCGCAATGGCTCACCACTTACGATCGGCCATGGCAACGGCGAAATGTATCTGGCATCGGACGAGATTGCACTTGCGCCTTTCACGGAGACCATTACCTAGAGGACGGCAACTGGACCGTTCTGACCCGCAAATCCCTCGTAATCTATGGCATGCAAGGCATGGTAACCCATCGCGAGGTACTGAAATGTAGCGCGTCGTCGGTGCTCATTCACAAAGCGAATTATCGCCATTTCATGGTCAAGGAAATCCACGAACAGCCGGAAGTCGTCGGACATACGCTGGCGCGCTATGTTGAGGTGGCGGCCCAGCGCGTCGCATTGCCTCAGAAGCTCCCATTTGACTTCCATGACCTTGGCCGAATCTTGATCACTGGTTGCGGCACCGCAAGCTATGCCGGCCACGTCGCCAAATATTGGTTCGAGCGGCTGGCCCGGGTCCCAGTCGAGGTCGATGTTGCCTCCGAATTCCGCTACCGCGAACCACCTCTGCGCGAGCGCGATCTCGCCATCCTCATTTCCCAGTCCGGCGAGACGGCCGACACACTCGCTGCGCTGCGCTGCGCCAAGTCGCAGGGACTGCACACGCTCTCCGTGGTCAACGTGCCGACCTCGACGATTGCGCGTGAGAGCGAGACCGTGCTCCAGACCCTGGCCGGGCCGGCAATCGGCGTGCCGTCGACCAAGGCCTTCTCGTGCCAACTGACAGTGCTCGCGGCTCTTGCGATCACCGCCGGGAGATCGCGCGGTGAATTGTCCCGCGCCGACGAGGCCAGACTCGTGCAGGAGTTGGTCGAAGTTCCTCGGCTGATTGCAGCAGCGCTTGCGACCGAGCCGCAAATCGAGAATCTCGCGCGCGAGATCGCCAAGTCGCGTGGCGCACTCTGTATCGGCCGCGGCAGCTCCTTTCCGCTGGCGCTGGAAGGCGCGCTGAAGCTGAAAGAAATCGCCTATGTCCACGCCGAAGGCTATGCTGCGGGTGAGCTCAAGCATGGCCCGCTTGCGCTGGTCGTCCATGGCATGCCTGTAGTCGTGATCGCCCCTCGCGACCTATTGTTCGACAAGGTGGTCTCAAACATGCAAGAAGCTGCAGCAAGAGGCGGCAATATCATCCTAATAACCGATGCAAAGGGGGCCGAGGCGGCCGCTGTGGACTTGCTCGCGACCGTCGTACTGCCTGACATGGCGACAAACTTTACTCCGATAGTTTATGACATTCCGATGCAGCTTTTGGCGTATCACACCGGATTGATGATGGGCACAGACGCCGACCAGCCGCGCAATCTTGCTAAATCGAGCACTGTCGAATAGGCGGGCCTGGATATTCCGCGAGTCCAACGCTCAACACGAAAATATCGATGCGCTCCTCGCCGGGCGGCTGGGTAACAACGCTAAGTTGCGGCTTGGGGCGGAGAAGCTGCGATCAACCTGCTCTGATGTCCAAGGGGCATCCGTTTTATACGCGGAGCAGGATGCTTGAACTGCGTCTGCAAACGGTATCTGACCAAAGCGACCTGGGTGCCGTCACCGGATGCGTACCATGAGCCAGACTGGCTCTCTCCGAACGCATTGGCCTATCCGCTACAGCCCGCGTAAGACGAGGAAGACTCGATAGCGCAAGCAGTCACTCTAAGCGGTTTTCCTAAACAACCATCCAGCGAGCGTTGTGGCCGCCACGGCCCCAATCAATTGCGCGATGATGAAGGGAACAACGCTACTCGGCGCGATACCGGTGAAGGTGTCGGACAGCGATCGTGCGATCGTCACTCCGGGATTGCGAACGAAGTGGATGTCGTGAACCAGAACACTGGTTTGACGATATCGCAACAGAAGGCTAACGGATTGCTTTCATTGGGTCGCTGGACGGCTAAAGCCTGAATAAGGAGCAGATTTATCTATGCCCTTCCATAGCAAGCCGAAGCGCCTTCGGGATGCGCTGCGCTTTTCCGCCTGAAATAAACGCTACGCGTACACGCGCCGTTACTAAGAGCGTCTCCGCGCCTGCATTCCTGCAGCAAGGCAATCGACGCGCCTCTCACCTCTAGCGGGAGCGTGACGACGTCAAGCACGTCGTCCAAGACCGCCGGCTTTAAAAAATCGATTGTGATAGGTAAAGTCGGGCGCTTCGTTCCGCGCTTCTCCGAGCAGCGCTTGCTGATCGGTTCCGAGCAGGCGCAAGTAGTTCGTTCTGCCGCGTTCCATGAAGCGCAAAAAATTCGCGTGATAAACAATCTGGCCGGAGTCAGTATCTTCAAAATAGACGCGGACCTGCATCTGATGACGTCCATCGCGAATTTCTCCGTCAAGAGAGGTTGTCACGTGCGGTTCCCCTTGTTACGTCCGGGAACCAAGTGTCTTGCACAGAGGCGCTTTTCTGAGCAAGCGCCAAAACCTCTGAGCTTGGCTCCTGCAGCTGGAAAACTCCAGCGCCGCGCGGCGTGAATGCGCCATGCACTGCGCTGGGGATCAATAGCGCCGCCAGGCGCTGCTGTCCGCCGCCCCCCGACCTCGATGTCAAGCGATCTTGACGACCGACAAGGAGCGCAATGTCTGGAAGGGTGATCCAACTACGGCTTGGAATGTTGCCGAGCAAGTTCAAATCCCGGAGGCGTAACAGCCGATCTCTGCGAAATGAGCGAAAGGCGACCGTTTCCGGGTCGCCTACGCCTATATCGCACGAATCGGTGGTCGCGGGGACTCGCAATCGCCGACACCGGCAGGCATGATGGACGACCATCTGAAGTCGAGAGTTCGTTACGAACAAAACGGCAGCACAACCATCCCACTTATGCCTTTTAGATCACGCTCGATTACCTCTTAGCACGTTGAAACATAATGATGGGGGATCGAAGCCCGTTTTGGACCCAAACACAGACCCCTACTACCCGTCAGCCTTTCCTCGACTATGTCGAGCAACGCTACCTCGTGCGCGTCCGCGCTCAGAACGTCCGTAACTTCGGCACGGTGCTCGCAAAATCCCTTCTCAAGGGCGAGCCAGTGCAATGGGAACCTCTCCATCGCAAGATCATCCCCTCGCTGGTCGCGGTGCGCGACCGCGCCGCCCCCGCCTGGCCGAACGTTTCCCCGGCAATCGTCAGGCTGATGGACAATCTCGAGCCGGCAAACCGGCCTCGCGCCATCGCCTTCATCGCCGCTTTTCCGGATTTCTGGCCACGGCTGCAGGAGCCGACACGCACGGCCCTGCAGGAGATCATCGATAATGCCGACCCTGCGGCTCTCGCCGACTATCGTATCCTGGCAGGCGTGACCGTCCCGCAATTCCGAGCTGTGCTGTTGCCTCTCATCGCCGGCCTCAATCGGGAGCACTTGGCCGCCGCAATCGCCTGCCAGCCGCTCGCCGAACTGTGGCCCCGAGCGGTCGAAGAGTATCAAGGCTCGGGTAGCTGGCGTGGATCCGAGACCAACTTCAACGACCTCATCACGCCGTTCGCCGGTCGCCTCAGCAGCCAACAGCTTGACCAACTCCTCGATGCCGTCATCGACAACCTGCAGAACTGGGATGCAGCCGAGACGGATACGCTCCTGCTCGGGGTGCTCCGCAACGCGACGCCCGCTGATCGGCCGACCCCTGACGCTCGTAATCGTTTCTACCAACACGTTTGTCGCACGCGCCGTACCGATAAGTACGAAGACGTCCTCACCTTCCTCCAGTCCGACGGCTGGGTGCTGCCACCGCCGGAACAGCCGGTCGACGACGAACCGATGTAGAACGCAGGCGCTCAAAAGGTCCACGCATGAAGCAGTCAGACAGGCAGCTCCGGATCGCCGCGCGCCTGGTCCTCCGGCACCTGAACCCGCCCCAGCGAGAGCGGCAGCTTGCTGTTCTTGAAATCCCAATCCGAAAGCGGCGCGAACCAATCCGGCGCGGCCTCGTCATGGAGCTGGATCACCTGGTCGCCATCGATGGTCTGCGTGGCATACTACCGGCTGAAGATGCGGCTGGCCCAACCGATGCCGTCCCAGCCCTGATCGGAGAGCTCTTCTGGCGTCGCGACAAACTGGACACCCGCGAACTCGCCGCCGTTGGTGATCGCGAGCGGACCTTCAGTGGACCACTCACCGTAGAATAGGAGCACTTCCGCGAGCTTGCGATCCCTGGGATCGGTCAGCTCGACGTCGCCGCTGTAGAGCTTCGCCGAACCAATCATGAAATTGGCCAGCCCCTCCGCGCTCAGCGAACGCGGCATATCGGTCGCCGCTCCGAGTACAAGCCGCAGCGGCGGCTTGGTCATGATGATCACCTCGCCCAAGCTTCTCGGACTCGTTGGCGAGAACCGCATCTTTCATCGTCACCCGGAGACCGCCGTTCGGACGGCGAAAGCGGTCAGGCGAAATGACCGTCCAGATGTTCCAGGGCGACCAGAATATCGCCAGCTTCAGCTGTGTACCGACCATGTCCGCATAGGTTTGCAGCGAGGCCAGATAGGCCGCCGACATCCGCGTCTCCTGCTTGAACGGCTCCCTGCTGCGCACGTTCTTGACCTCGACCAGCCACTGCTCGCCATCGTCGAGCACTATCCGGAAATCCGGCGCCCGGCTGGTGCCGGCGGCATGAACGCGGCCGGCATCCTCGGTCTTCAGCAATCGAAAGCGGCCAGGCTGAGAACCGTCGCCTCGAACAGGCGCTCGGTTCGCGAGCCATGGATCAGCGTCGGGTCTGCCAACGCCTCCTTCAGCTTGGGCGCCGTGTCGGCCATGAAGCGCTCTACCAGCGACAGATCATTAAGCGCGATGGAGTGTTCGCGCGCAAACGCGGCTACCGACGCGAGCAGGTCGAAGGCCTTGGTTTTTGGTCGTTCTGGTGGTGGCTTCTCGCTCATGATCCCATCACCCGGCCGGAGCCTCGACATCGGGCGGTTTCATATAGGCTCGGAAACCGGCCAGATCCTCGTCGCTCGGATTCTCGGCCTCGGGAATGCACCGGATGGTCTCGGCGATGTCGCGACGCGTGACGTAGCTGATGATCGCGCCACCATTGCTCAGTTCATACTTCATCGAGCCGCACCAGCGGTTGGGGCGGGCAAGGCCCGGCGCGAACGCAATGGGTTTCTTGTTGCCCTTCTTGCTCACCTCGTGCTTCGCGAGCGCCACCCGGATGAACTCAAGCGTGGTGAAGCCCGCAGCATCACACTCGATTCCACGTCGCGAAACCTGGTGTAATTTCGTCGGATCCACTTATGCATGGCAAGGCGCTCTCCTTCGATGTCAGTCTGAAGGAGCCGTCATGGCTCGATTACCTCCCCAACATCACGGAGACCGCAGATGTGATCGATACTTACGGCAAGATGCGGCTGATGGACCCGCTGATCATCCACGATGGGGTCGCCAAGGCTCGCAATAGGCCGCTTCACAGCTCAACCGCGTGGTCCCCGAGCACCTGGCGCGTTAGAGCGCCCTTGATCTCGCGGGCGATCTCCTCGCGAATCTGGGCTCCGAACTGCAACTCAGCATCGCTGTTGCCGGTCAGGTCATGATCGGCGAGCCGTTGGTCGAGGCGGCTCTGGAACTCCCCGTCCATCGCCTCGGCGAGCCGGTCCTGCATCTCTGCATGGGCTTCGGGGGCGATCCGGCTCACCACCGTCTCCCAGGGTTGCCAGCGAGTTGCCAGATAGTCGGCGAACCCCGCCGCCTCCTCATTCCGCACCTGTGTCTCGGCTGTGGTGAGGTCGTGCTCAGTAACGTAGGCGACATCAAAGAACCGCATGTCCGGAGCGACGAGCTGCAGGTCAAGCCGCTCACGTAGCTTGACCTGATAGGCGAGATAGACTTCGATCTCGTCGACAAACTGGAGCGAGCCGACCTTCTGACGGGCAATCGGCTCGAGCGCGTCCAGGCGGAACAGGACCCGGGCCTGCTGGATGAGTTCGCCGAGCCGATCGTCATAGGCCCCGTCCTCGACATCGGCGTTCAGGCGTGCGGTCTGCATGCCGTTCCAGGTCAGGGTGATGCGATCCTGGCAGCTCTCGCTCGCCCCGAAGGCCAGCTGAAAATACTGCTGGCGCAATTGCGGCCTAATCGCTGCCTGCCGCAGATCCTCGGCCACGACCTGCTGGAAATGGGGATTGTCATAATTCACGGTCTCCCGCAGCCTGTCGAGGAAGATCGCGTATTCCGAAGCACCCGCCTCGTCGGCGAAGTTCTGCCAGGCGGCGATCGCCTCCGGCTCGGCCTCCATCCAGTCCGCTACCACCTCGGCCAGCGGCCGTTCCTGACCCACCGCCGTCCCCCCGCCCATCGAGAAGAAGACCCGCGGGCCGGCATAGCTCAGGGTATTCAGGGCTCCCGCCAAATTCGTCCGCACCTGCTCGGGCAGCGGATTATCCTCCACGTGAACCATGCACTCAGAACCTAGCCGGGTTAGCAGGGTCTCCGGCAGGCTGGTCAGCCGATTGTCGCGTGCCTCGAGCACCTGGAGCTCGGCCGGGAGGGTCTCGGGCAAGCTGGTCAGCCTATTGCCGCTGACGTGGAGTCTCTGGAGCTCAGGTGGGAGGGTCTCGGGCAGGCTGTTCAGGTGGTTCTCGCGCGCGAAGAGCAACTGGAGCTCGGCGGGGAGAGTGTCGGGCAGGCTGGTCAGCCGGTTGCCATCGGCTTCGAGCTCTTGGAGTTCGGGCGGGAGCGTGTCGGGTAGGCTGGTCAGCCTATTGCCGCCGACAGCGAGCAACTGAAGTCCGGTCGGGAGGGCGTTGGGCAGGCTGGTCAGCAGGTTGCCCCGGACATCAAGGTCCTGGAGCCCGGCTGGCAGAGTGTCTGGCAGGCTGGTCAGCCGGCTGTTGAAGACGGCGAGTGTCAAAAGGCCCTCCGGAAGGGTTTCGGGCAAGCTGGTCAGCCGGTTGCGGCCGATGGCGAGTGACTGGAGTCCCGTCGGCAGGGTGTCGGGCAGGCTGGTCAACCGGTTGCCGCTTGCGTCGAGCGTTCGGAGTCGGGACGGGAGGGTGTCAGGCAAGTGCACCAGCTCGTTGTCGCTCACGTTGAGCGACTGGAGCCCCGGCGGAAGGGCGGCGGGCAATGTCGTCAGGCCTAGGTTTAACAGCTCCAGCCCTACATAGCCGTCGCCGGCCTCTCCCCAGGCACGCATTCGTCTTACCGCCTCTTGCCGGTTCTCGTCTTCCGTCTGCCCCTCCTCGCCGGCCCAGCTGTCCAAGATCTGGTGAAGCCGCGATTGCCTGAGCACGGAGTCTTCAAGGTCCGTCGGAAGGCGTGCAGGGCCTGAGGCCCGCGTGCCGTACAAGGCTTCGGTCCACTGCGCCGCGGCTGGGGTGAGCCGGCGGCCTCCCCTTGAAGTATTGCCATCGCCCGGCCGGGGCTCTCGGCCGAGGATCGATGCCCCGAGATTTTGCTCCCAAGGAATTTCGGAGGTCGTTGGCCACTCCGGCACTACGTCACCGACCTCCGCCCACGATCGCTCCTCCTGATCGACACTATGCGTCGGCCAATCGGCAGCTGCATCCATGCCGTGCCAACAATCCGTTAGACCGAAATTGCCGGCTGGCAACTGGCCAGCGCGATCCGCCGCCGCAAAAAGCATATGCCGATTGAGCCCTTGTTCAGAGTAGGCGGGCGGATCCGAGAGCCACCGCGAGGTGCCTTGCCCGACACGATCCTCGTCCGGCATTCTCAAAGGATTCGCATTCAGGTGCTGCTGAAACCCCGCTTGGTCCGCCTGCTGCTGTTCTAGCCCGCCGTAATACGTCCACTCGACATCTGGGCCCTCGAATTGGTTGAGATTGTTGAACGGATCCACCCGACTCTCCTTCGACAGATCTGAGTAGCTAACGCCGGACGCGGATAAACACATTCTTGGTAAGATGCTTGGCTTTCGAGAAGCTGACGAGAAATTGGCATCAAATCCGCTCCACGTAAGGGTCGTAGGCAGAACCGCCCAGGCAAAGGTTGTCCGTTTCGATCTTTTGCCCAAACGGTCATCTTTGCAGAAGGGGAAGAAACAGGCTTCTCAATGCCTCGTCGTCGAATCTGTCGCTCTCCTGCTGCTTCCCGCTTCCGAACGACGGCGAGCTCGAGACGTCAGTCTCTTCCTCGAGCTTGGTGAGTCGCGCTCGCCGTCGTCAACGATCTTCTCACCGCGGTCGCGGATATCGGAATACTTCTTGACGAAGTCGACGATTACCCCGCCGGGGTCGTCCTTGATGACCAGCGCGTGCGATGGCAACACGGCAGCCGTCATCAGCAAGCCCGCGAGCAGGAATGATCGGACGTCGATATTCGGGAGGACGCCGAGCGCGTGGAAATTGTCGGCGAGATCCTGGGTCGATGCCGCAGCCGCCTCATCGATCGGTTTGAGCGCGATCGCGGTCGACTCGGACAGACTGGCATCGCGGACAAGCTTCTCGTAGACGGCCTGCTCGGTCCCATTAGGCGGAAAGCCGCCTTGCGATTCGGCCGCATGCTCGAAAATATAGGCTTGTGTCTCTCGGATGATCTTCACGAACTTGGCGAAGAGCCGCTCGCAGGCTATCCGTTGCCGGTCGACGAAGTCGATTTCCCGGTGCAGGCCAATTCCCCGATCAAGACGGCTGCCGACCTGAAGGGCAAGAACATCGCCCACCAGAACGGCACGACCGGGACTTACAGCCTGATCAAATATCTGGAAACCGCAGGTCTCAGATTGTCTGACGTCCAGGCCGTCAGCCTGAGCGGGGCAGACGCGTTCACGGCCTTCGCGCAAGGAAGCATCGACGGCTGGATCCACTGGCAGCCGGCCACAGCGCTGTCGCTGACAAAGCTCGGCCAAGTCCCGCCTGCTGCCCGACGTGAAGACCTACGACTACGCCTTCTACGTCGCGCGCAGTGACGTCGCGGTGAAATATCCGCAGCACGATTGGAACGCGCGCCGGAACGGCGTCTACGACCGCGGTTGCGGTCGCAAACGTAAAATCGACAGAGCCGGCCTTGACTGCCTCCATCACCGGAAGCGATGCCGTGAAGCCCGGTTGCCAGACAATCTTGGTGCCGAGCTCCTGCTCGAGATTGCGGCCACCCACGCCGGCCCGCAGCGAGGCCCAGACGCCAGTGCGGCCGTCTCCGATCACAGCGACGGTCAGTTGCGGCGGCACCGCATCGGCAGCATTCGCGCGCGGTAAGCTACCGCGCCGAGCATCTGTTTGCGCTCGAGCAGGCACTTGCGCTTTACGACGCCTACCACGAGAAGGCATCTGCCTGCGACGCCCGGATCGAAGCCGTGTTGAAGGAACTGATCGTCCATCGCGGTGATGGCCATGGACCCGCGCCGCGGGCCTCGCGGCGTCGGAATCGAACCAATCAGGCGAACACTCTAGCTTTCGACGTCCGCGAGGCGCTGTTCGCGTTGCTCGGAAAGGACATCACCACGATCGACGGCCTCGGTCCTTACCTCTCGCTGAAGCTGATCGCTGAATGTGGCGACGACCTCTCCTCGTGGCCAAGTGCAAAGCATTTTACCTCCTGGCTGGGACTGGCGCTGAGCAACAAGGTCTCCGGCGGCAAAATGCTCTCGTCCCGAACGCGCCGATCCGGCGGCCGAGCGGCGGCACTTGTGCGCCTTGCTGCCGTGACCGTGGGTCGTACAGACACCGCGCTCGGCGCCTTCTATAGACGTCTCTCAGCGCGCATCGGCGAGGCCAAGGCCGTGACCGCCACGGCCCGGAAGATCGCAGTTCTGTTCTACAATGCTGTGCGATACGGAATGGACTATGTCGATCCCGGGGCCTCGTCCTACGAGACGCGTTACCGGACGCGAGTGGTCAACAATTTGCATCGGTGTGCCAAGGCATTCGGCTTTGTTCTCCAGCCCTTGGAGCCGAAAGTCGGTGCTGCCGTTTCTTAGGAATCGTTCTCCAGCGTCAGTTCGCCGATCTTGGCATGGAGCGACTTCACATCGATCGCACGCGTGGCTGGCGCAGCGCTGCCGGGTCCAAAACTCCGGAAGCGCCACCCTCCAGCTGCGCCTTCCATGCCGCAATCTGATTGGGGTGAACGTCAAAGTGCTCGGCCAGCTGAGCTATCGTCCGGTCGCCCTTGACGGCGGCGAGCGCCACCTTCGCCTTGAAGGCCGGTGTGTGGTTCCGGCGTGCTCGTCTGCTCATCGTCGCTCCTGATTCGCAGGCACCAGCGTGCCCGCTGTCAGGCAGAAACTCCACTCGTCGACCTGTTCAAATTTGCGGAAGCGGCTCTCTCAAACCGAGACCACGTTCAGCCGCAGGTGCAATCTTGCTTCTGTCAAACAAAACCACCTCGTACGAGCTTCCATTTTCCGTCTTCACTCCATCCAAGCCATATTTCTGCGCCACGGTAACCCATGCGCCTAGTTCGTCATGTTCCACCTGATCACACCGCTCGTCCATGACCGCTAGTTTGAGGGGCTTTTGCGCCTCGATAACAAAGTACTTTCCAGAACAACCCGCATAGCCGCGTGCCGCGTTCACATCATTTTCTGAGGTCATCCAAATTGCTTCGCCCGTATGCCCGCTTTGCCCCGAACCGCCCCACACGCCATCCCTATTAGCGTGGTTGAACTTTGTCCCCGCAGGAAGTTCTTCCATCTTCTTCCTCTCCCAACCAACTAAGGCTGCCTGACGTATGTCGTCAGCAACCGGCGGACTGAGTTGCAACTCGCTCAGCTGGCCGTTCCTATGGTCCGAAATAAGGGGAGCATGGTTGTCGTCGACATGCAGGATCTGGAGCCCAGGCGGGGGGGTCTCCGGCAGGCTGGTCCCCTGATTGGCGGCAACATCCAGGCGCCGGAGCCCGGGCGGGAGGCTGGGCAGGCGGGTCAACCAATTTAATCCGGCGTAAAGTTCCTGGAGACCGGTCGGAAGGAACTCCGGCAGGTAGGTCAGCTGATCGTTGGGGAGCCCCGCCGGGAAGGCGGGGGGCACGACCGTCAGCGATACAAGGTTTAGCTGCGCAGCGGTCGCGGCCATCTCCAAAGTTCTCATTCTTAGTACCGCGTCTAGTCGATTCTCGCTTTGGCTCAGCCCCTCTTCTGCAGCCCAGGCCTCAAGAACCCGGTCCTGCGGCAATCCGCCAGGAGCCGGAGCCTCGCGGTTCATCGAGTCGGGCGTAATGTGATCACCCTGTTGTTGTGACGTGTCAGACATCGCGGAGTCCGCGCCGTGGGTGACTGGTCGATGATTATCGTCACGCAACTCGGACGGTATGATCGGGGGCGACGGCGCAGGTGAAGATGCGCCGGAAGACGATGGCTCGGCTTGTCCGGCCTGTTCCCGCGGCGTTGCGTCGATGGGCAATGACTCGGGATCACTGCCGCCCGGACTCGCGCCAGTGCTCCGCGTGGCGTTTTCGGCCTGCCACATCGGTTCGCGCAAATGTGTTCCCACAGCTAACAGTGCTCCAATCCATAATGGCGCACCCAACTCGCGAGGTATGACGTCAGAGATTTCGGCAACGAGTTGCCGAGCGACCGCACGTTGTGTCACTCGATCGGTCGCGTCAATGAAATTGAGCGATGACGGCGGCTGCCCCTCAGCAGAGGCCCTCTCGGCAAAACGATCGCGCCAAATTGCCGCGGGCCTATCGGGCTGAGCAAGACGAGCCGATGCAGAAACAAAGGCGACGTCGAGGGCCTCAAAGACAGTGGAGATGGCTGGCCAACAGCGACCGAAGTCCCTTCCTTGGTCGACATCACGCAATGATTGTTGTGTCATGAATTCAAGAAGTATTGCGAGGAGCTGGCTCCCGCAGCTCGCGGGGTCAGCAGGGCATCGTGCGAGACAAACCGGAAGGCTTCAGCCACGAGGTTTGCGGCTCCACGGCCGTAGGCATACCGCTGTGTTGCCGTTGGACAGAACCGCGGCTCGGTAGGGATCGATCTTGTGGGGTGATGAGCTTCCAATCTGCCCAAAAGCGACTATGCTACTGTGCGCTGCGACGCAGAACGTCGCAAGCGCCGCTGTCACGCTGGGCAAGAGACGCGTCAGCTGGCTTGCCGGCACGTTCGGAGTTCCCGCCATCGAGAGGGCGAACAGATTGTGTCGGCCGCTCACCGCGAAACCCTCTGCAATAGGCCTCCTGATTGCCTCTCGCGCGCCAGGTGTGGAGGGCCCGCTCTTGCACCTGCGACCAGTCCATCTGACCGCGGCATGTACCGCCATCGATGTATCGCAGACCTCCTGTCGATGTTGCGGTTCGCCAGAACGCACACGCACCGCTTCCTGAGCGAGGCGACCAGCAAAGGTCTCCATCGCGCACAGCGTTCCGTTCGCGAACAATAGCGCCGGCGGTCCAGCTCCGCCAGCGGGAGCGGCCGCCAGAGAGCCGTTGATGTTCGGCCTGCGCGTCCGCGTCAGATCGCTGCGCTGCGCCGTCCTGGGGCGGCTCTACCTGCACCCCAGCATCATCTGGTGCGGAACACGCGTCTTCTGACGACTACGTACCGGCACTGACAATTTCGTGCACCATCGACATCTCTTCAGATGTGCCTTCGTACGCTCGTCGTTGGTCATCAGTCAGCGTAGGCGGCCCGCTGGGGTTATCTCGTTCCTAGACGCGCACAGGTGTTGGATCGCCTGCGCACTGGGGCGGACTCCCGACCGCCGTTGCGTGGTTCACCACATTCGAAATGCTTGTCATCGCGCCCCCTTCACCCGTCCCGCCAGGTGCTGGCCTGCAGTGCCAACGCATTAAGCAATGGCGCGAACGTTGGCGGGCCGATCTGCGCAAACTCGAACTTCAGGCCTAAGACTAGATGTTGACTCGAGGGATTGACGAAGAACAGCAGCGCTCGCCACGATCGTCCCCCGTCGAACGCCAATCGCAACAAGCGATCGGCGACGGGGATGGATAGAAAAGGCAGGAAATGGGTTCGTTCAACAAGTATTCAGCTGTCGTAGTGAGTCAGCGTAGAGCAGCGAAAAAGTACTTGCTGCATAGCAGGCTGCTGACCGCCCCTGATGACAGACTCGTCGTAGAGACATGTGCGACCGTGAATTTGCCCAGGCTTTGAAAGACTATCGGCAGACTTCTTGAGTGCGAATCGGTCATGACACCGCTCGCGGCGCGTTCAATCGATCCCGCAATACGTTGCGCGCGCGAAGGCACTGAAGATCGTCTATTTTTCATTATTTAGCGGCGGAGTTCTTCGTTCATTCGCCGCCGGTGACGCGTCGTCCCCGACTGCCGAGATTTCCGTGCAAATCGACGAACTCCCGTTAGTCTTGAATGGGATCAATATCCCTGGCTCGCGAACCTTCTCCTCCAGCGTCCACTGCGTCGTGCCGGGCGGCGGCCTCTCGCCCGATAGCGCGCGCTGGATCGCCAGCCGACCAAACTTCTTCCTGGCCGCCAAACCGCTCGCCCGGCTAACAGTTACCATCCCGGCGCGTACGGCGCTTGCGCGCTCGATAATGGAAGAGTTGAGTTTCGGGCTCTTGCAGACCTTCGCTATCAACGTAATTCATTGCTCTTCTATCTGATTGCTTCCCCGAGAAACAGCGACGGTGCCATTCGCCATCGGTCCGAATGAAGGACCGCGTTGTGAAGCAGCAGACGCCGCTTCACAGACCAAGGCCGCGTTTGTTGAGCACCGTGTCCCTCAGAGCACCCTTGATCTCGCGAGCGATGTCCTTGCTGACCTGGGGACCGAACTCCCGCTCGGCATCCGCAACGACATCGGCTTCAGCGCCGATCAGTCCGGCTTCAACGAGTTTTTGCTTCAGTCGGCCCGGGAACTCCTCCTCCAAGGCATCGGCGAGCTGTTTCTCCATCGTGGCATGGTGTTCGGGTTCAATGCGGAGCACCACATCGTCCCAAGGTTTCCAGTCCGTCGCCAAATAATCGGCGAACCCCGTCGCCTCCTTGCTCCGCACAGACGTCTCAGCCCTGTTAATGTCATCCTCGGTGACGTAAGAGACGTTGAAGTAGTTCATGTCCGGGGCGATGTGCTGCAGCCCCAGCCGCTCGCGCAGCTTGGCCTGATAGGCAAGGTAGACCTCGATTTCGTCGACGTCGTCGATGGTGTCGTCCGTGAGGAGCGATTGGACCTTCTCGCGCGCGATCCCCCCCAGTGCGTCCAAGCGGAACATGACACGGCCTAGATCAACGAGGGCCGCGACCCCCTCGTTATTGTCATAGAGCCCGCTCTCGACGTTGGCGAGCAGGCCTGCTGTTTGCATGCCGTTCCAGGTCAAAGTTCTGCGATCCTCGCAGCTCTCGTTGGCGTCAAGAGCAAGCTGGAAGTACTGCGCGCGCAATTGCGGGTTGGCCGCCGCCTGCCGCAGATCATTGGCCACCGCCTGCTGGAATCCTTCGTTCCCAGAGTTCACGGTAGCCCGCAGCCCGTTGAGGAAGTCTGCGTATTCCTGTGCGCCGGGTTCTTCCGCAAAGCTCTGCCACTTGGCCACCACCTCCGGATCGCCCTCCTTCGGATCCCGGTTGAGCCAGTCCGCTACCGTCTCTGGAAGAAACTGCGCAGCGGAGTCTTCCTCCGACTGACCTTCCGTTTCGGACAATTCACTTCCTTCGTTGGGCAGAAACAAGACCCTCGGGCCGGCATACCCATCGGTACTTTGGATTGTGTCCAGGTTCGTCAGCACCTGCTCGGGCAGCGGATTGCCAGACAGAATTATCTCGGCATCAGCACCCAACTGCGTCAGCAAGCCCGTGGGTAGGCTGGTTAGCTGGTTTTGGCTAAGGTCTAGCCCTGCGAGCACGGCCGGGAGGGTCTCGGGCAGACGCGTCAACTGGTTCTCACTAACGTCAAGTATTTGGAGCCTGGCCGGGAGGGTGTCGGGCAGGCTCGTCAATTGGTTGTGGCCGACGTTGAGGCCCTCGAGCGCGGCCGGGAGGGTCTCAGGCAGGCTGGTGAGCCGATTGTGGTACACGTCCAGCAAGGCGAGCTCGGCCGGAAGCGCGGGCAAGCTGGCCAGCTGATTCCCCATAACATTGAGCGAAACGAGCGCGTCAGGGAGAGTCTCGGGCAGACTGGTCAGCCGGTTGAAGGACGCGTCGAGCAAGTAGAGCCCGGCCGGAAGTGGAGGCAGGCTGGTGAGGCGCAACATTCGAAGATCCAGCTCGCCCTGATTCCAAGCATTGACTCGCCTTACAGCCTCTTGCCGATCCTCGCGCGGGTTCCGCCCCTCTTCGGCAGCCCATTCCTCCAGCATCTGGTCGTGCCCCCCCTCCGCAGGAGCAGAATCCCCGAGGGATGCCGGATCGTCGGCGGCGAGCACCGCGTGGGTCAAGACTCCAACCCACTGCGCCTCCTCACCTTCCCGTCCCTCGCGTTCGGAAGATTCGGGAGTGCTGCCGTCACCGCGCTGAGCCTGCCCTGCGTCGAAGGGATCCATTTCCTACTCCATGTCGGACTGAGCAAATCAAGGCGACCTCTCTCAGCCCAATCGAATGGTTGCAGCAACTAAGACATTCAGCTTTCGACAAGCTGACGAGCGTTGAACTATGTTGAGAGAACAGTCAGAGTGCCTTGCGGCATTCTCAGTCGTCGAAGCGACACGGAACAGATCTCCTGGGTAAACTCAGCCGCCTTCCGCGCGCTGTCGCCGAATCTATGCTTCGCATCCTTGAAGGATATGGACTTCGCGGTACGTTGCCCGCTTGTCCGATGCTTGCGCCTTGTATTCGGTTTTTGTCCATCGACTCACGCGTTTGCTCGATGCTACCTTCAGACACCGCCGCGCAGCGGTAGCCCTTGCACTTTGCTAGTGACCTTGCCCCAAGTTTTGTCCAATTCTGGGTTCGGTCCGGCTGTTCGGTTTGCCCGGTTGGGCAGGGATAGAGACGGGAGCTGGCGCGGAGCTCTCGGCATAACGCAGCGCCAGATCTCGGCGCGGATGGCAGGGGAAGGCGAACTCCGACGGCGTCCTCCATCCGAGCTGCGAGTGTGGTCGTGCGTCGTTGTACAACGAAGTTTGAGAACGCCCACAGGACCGTTCTTCGCGAGGTTCTTTATCGATATCATCCTTGGTTCGGTTGCCGAGTTTGCGTTCATGGGGCCGTCGACAAGGCTGGCGATGTCGCCTTCCGCTGCACGAGGTTCGTCATCGAACTGATGGCTCATGACCTCCTGCTCCAGCGCGTTCAGCATGTTATCGACGAGGCAAAGCTGGCTCGCCTGCATGGCTAGGCGCTCGGTCCATTTCACGAGCTGCCGCGTCGGTAAGCATGAAGGTTGGGCAAGCGGGATTGCCGCAGCCGCATGGCCGAATTTCGCCAGAGGAAAGTAGCGCCTTGAACCGGCGTCGGAGCTGATCCAGTTCACGGACCGTTAGTTCCACGGCGCTGCGGATGCCGGCATCGCGGATGTGGTGAAGCGAAGGAAGTCGGTGGATTTCGGCACGCTCTCGCGTTCGCCATATCCCCGTGCTGAGCACCCGGATTGTGTCGTCGATGGCCGGTTGGAATGCGTGGAGATTGCTCTCTTGTTGAAACGGCGTTCGAAACGCCGGTCGATCGAAGGCGCGGACGAACATCGACAGGGCCTGTTCGTCATCGACGTCCTGAAACTTATCGACGAAATTGCGCAGCTCGACCTCGCTATCAGGAAAGGGAACGCCCTCGACTAGGCGCCGTAGGAGGAATTCGGCTCGAAGCCGCAGATGCTCCTCGAACTCCGCGCCGGACCAGATCACCACTTTTGGGACGCCCAGTTTCGCGGCTGCCGAGCGAACCTCGTCGCGACGCTGGGCCGAGATACAGCTGCGGCATACAACTTGAAAGCGTCAGGTTTGCCCGTCACGGCGTTGACCGCTGCCGTCATCCTTCTCAGCCTTCGCTTGGGTCAGGCTGCCTCGATTGACGCATTGAATCACTGTGCGCTCGTCCGGTTGGTCGTCGAACGGACGTGTACCGATGATGTCGCGCCCTTGGTCGCTTCCCGTCTGGCCGAACCAAGCAAGTTCAGTCCAGCCGTCGCAAAGGTGGTAGGCGAACACAAGGCGCTCGAACTCGCTGCCGCCGAAATCCTCGAAATGAATCGGCCGGACCGTCCGAGCTATCGTCACCTGCCTGCCTGCTGGCTTCCAAAGCTACGGAGCGGGTTGATGATCTGGACGCCCTCGAAGTCCTTTTCATTGTCGGTCACGACGACGCAGTCGTTAGCTTCGGCTACGGCGGCAATGATTGTGTCTAGGGCGCTTCGCGAACGGCCTTTGGCTTTGCCGTTGGCCATCAGCCGCGCCCAGACCAGGCCAGCTTTCTCGTCGAACGATAGGACGCGGCCGGCGAACAGCGCTTGCGGGCCTTCGGGGCCGGCGAACCAAGTTTCAAGGCTGCTACGCTTCTTGCCTTTCGGCTTCTCCAAGATACCTCGACAGATTTCGGCGACGGTAAGCGAAGCAATGAAGAGGTCGTTGTCCTTCTGCGCGCCCATCCAAGCCAGCAGCGAGCCCGCCGGCTCCGACTTTATGACGTTGCTGATGATATTTGTATCAAGGAGATAGCGGGTCACAGATCGACCTTACGCCCCTCTTCTCGCGGCCGGCTGAGGTCGGGATCCGCGCCAACCAGAGGTGAGCGACGCAAAGCGGCGAGAATGCCGCCCGCTTTCGGAGGCTCGCCCGCCACTGCCTGCTGTATGGTGCGGCGAAGCTGCCCGGCTTCCGGACCTTCCTCCGTCAATTTCCGGGCAAGGGATCGGAGTAGATCGCGGTCGGCGTCGAGCGCCTGGATCTCGAACCGCGCGATGCCGCGCTCAGTCAGACGAGACCGATAATTCTCGAGGGCTCTCTTCTGCGCACTGTTGCTCATTGCCTGCCTCCGTGCTATATCCAGATATATAGCCACGTTTTCCTTGGAGTGCAAGGCTGGTGGAATCGTTATCGTTGCCGGCAAATGAAGACGGCCTCTCCAAGGTGCTGGGAGTGCCACCGTAGCAAGACGTCCCCCTTTCAAGGGAGGCGATCACAAAAATATTATTGCTACGACGACGGTCCACCCGTGCCCCGCCGCGACCCTCCAGCATCCGCTCCGTTTCCATTCAAGCCATCGAATTACAAGATCTTTCTATCTTGCCAACGCGCTAAGCCGAGAAAATCGCGCAAGCTCGAGCCGTCGTACTCCGTGCGGAACAGGCCGCGACGTTGCAGCTCGGCACAAGTGCGCATGGCAGCGGCAGAGGCTCCGCCTATCGACCCGGAACTCTGTTCAGACAACCGGTACCAACTCTGCCTCGCCGGGAAGGCGATGTGAGAGGTCCTCCGCAAGAACGGTCACATTTGGATGCTTCAGAAGGGAACGATGATCGCCAGGAAGAGGGGGCCCTTCAACGACGCTCTCGAAAGCAGCGTGCCATGGAGTTGCTGCGCTAGTGGACTCCCGAGTGTAATAGACGCAGAGCGCCGAAACCTTCTTAGGCACGTATAGTTTGCCCGCGCGAATATGGCGAATGAACAATTGGAAGATTTCCTCAAGCGCCGGTACACCGATTTTCCATGCACCGAAAGCAGCGCTCGCGAGCGTAGCGAAGTCACCCGGCCGAATTTCCATGGTTGCATCGTGTTCAGGCGACAATCCTCCCTCGTCGACAAGGAATGCAAGGAATTCAGACCATTCCTGGTCCAAGGTGAGAGTGGAAGGCGTCCCTAGCGCCGACGGATGGGCACTATCGATCATTGCCACTAAATCGACCCTCACGTTTGCAGAGATTAGTATCCCAGCAACGGCGTGGGCGAGCACACCGCCAAAGGACCATCCGGCGAGCGTACAAGCCATGTCCGGCAGCACAGGCACAATAGCCCGAGCATAGACTTGGGCGATCTCGTCAATCGAACCGACCTTCAGGAGTTCGTGACCGAACTCTAGGGCATGTATACCGTAGATGGTCTGTGTAGCTGGCAGCGCCCGCGCGAGGTCATTATAGATGCTCAGCCCTCCGCCAAGGGCGTGACAGAGGATAAGTGGCTGACTGTTCGCAAGTCGAAGCGGAATAAGTTGGCTCGCCGATTTTCGATGGTTCTTCGATGCGGGGCGCACCTTCTCGGCGCACTGATCGAGACGAGGATTCGTGAAATGCACGGAAAGATCGAGGATCAAACCCCGCCGCCGGAGTTGCTCAAGCACTTGCAGCGCTAGCAGCGAATGTCCACCGAGGTCGAAGAAGTTGTCGTGGCGGCCGACCCGCGCCACACCGAGAAGCTCCGCCCAGAGCTGCGCCAGCGCGGTCTCGGTCTCGCCCCGCGGCGGCTCATAGGCCGCGCGCGCATAGGCCGCATCCTCAGGCATCGGCAGCGCGTTGCGGTCGAGCTTGCCGTTTGCCGTCAGCGGCAGCCCCGCCAGCCGCACAAACGCAGCCGGCACCATGTAGTCGGGCAGCCGCGCACTCACATGCGCGCGCAACGTGCCGGCAAGGTCAGATCCCTCAGCTTCGCCGGCGTGCTCCGCAGCCGCAACCACATAGGCGACCAGACGCTTCTCGCCGGTGCGATCCTGTTGCGCCACGACGACCGCATCGCGCACCCAGGCATGCTCGCAAAGCCGTGCCGCGATCTCGCCCGGCTCGATCCGAAAGCCGCGGATCTTTACCTGCTCGTCGTTGCGGCCCAAAAATGCCAGATTGCCGTCCGGCAGATAGCGCGCCAGGTCGCCGGTCCGGTACAGCCGGTCGCCTTCCACAAAGGGACTGGCGATGAACCGCTCCGCGGTCAGCTCGGGCCGGTTCAGATAGCCACGCGCAACCCCCGCCCCGCCGATGTAAAGCTCCCCCACCGCCCCAAACGGAACGGGCTCAGCATGACCGTCCAGCAGGTAAACCTGCGTGTTCGCGATCGGTCGGCCAATCGGAAGCCGCTGGAATGGCTCATCAATCGCGTTGATCTCGCAGACTGTCGCTAAGGTCGTCGTCTCGGTCGGACCGTAGCAGTGCAAGAGATGTTGCGGTCGGTTCTGCCTCAACACCCGTGCTACTGCCGCCACATCAACCGCATCACCTCCAACTAATAGCAACCGCAAACTCGCCAGCACCGGGCCTAGATCATTAGCGCTCTGCCTGAACAACCCCGCTGTCAAATGCAGGACGGTAATGCGGTGCTGCTGAACCAGACTGCGCAGCACTTCTGGCTCCAGCACATCAGTGTATGGAATCACAATCAGGCTCGAACCGTGTAGCAGCGGTGCCCAGACTTCCAGCGTACTGATATCAAACGCGGGATTGCCCAGCCATGCCACACGATCCCTCGAGCTGAACTCCGCATAGCCGTTGTTGATGACGAGCCGGTTGACAGCACGATGAGGAACAACAACTCCCTTGGGAACGCCGGTCGAGCCGGAGGTGTACATTACATAAGCGGCGGCCTCGGCGCTCAATGCCAAGCCTGGATCGGTACCACATCCTGTTCCGGCCATGAGCGGCTCAATGGGCAGAACAGGGATCGTCACGTCAACCAGATCGTCATCGTCACTCTCGCTAAGCACGAAGCGCGCATCACAGTCGGCCAGTATCCAGCTTTGTCGTGCAGATGGAAGAGCGCGATCGATCGGCACATAAACTCCCCCCGCCTTCAGGGTCGCCAACTGCGCCACCACAAGCGCAACGGAGCGGTCCAGCATTGTCGCAACACTATCCCCGGGCTTGACCCCGAGCCCGACCAGATGATGCGCGAGGCGGTTCGCCCGTGCATTGAGCTCGCCATAGCTTAAGCGTGCGTCCGCATCGACCACCGCCACCGCGTCCGGCGCTTGGCGCACCTGCGCCTCGAACAGCTCATGGATGCACTGCTCCGCCGGATAGGGCGCCGCCGTCCGGTTCA